>JBAVVA010000340.1:0-15165 GCA_049697055.1 Candidatus Aminicenantales bacterium | reverse complement strand
ATATAGTCCAGTCTCGACCTGCGCAATTTGGACCTTTAGGACAAACGAATGAGACTGCCCGGTCAAGTCAATGAGGTTCGGCCGTTCTTTTTCAGCTTGTCCAGAACGTCCTTTACCCTCTGGTCCTGGTCGCGGCGGCAGACGAGCAGGGCATCCTCGGTCTCGACGACGATGAGGTCATGGACGCCGACAAGGGCCGTGAGCTTGCCCGGGCTATAAACGAGGCAGTTCCCGGAATCCAGGGACAGCAGTTCCCCGCGGGCAGCGTTGCCCTGGCCGTCCTTGGGCCAGACCTCCAGCAGCGAGGACCAGGCTCCGACATCCGACCAGCGGAAATCGGCCGGACAGACGACCACTTCTTGCGCTTTCTCCATCAGGGCGAAATCAATGGACAGGGAGGGCGCTTCCTTAAAAACGGCCTCCACCTCCCGCCGGTCGCCGGCCCGCAGTGCGGCTGCCGTCCTCTCCCAGAACGGCCAGAACTCCGGGGCATGCTTCTTGAGCTTGGCGGCGAAGGTCTCCGCCCTCCAGATGAACATGCCCGAATTCCACCAGTAATTCCCCGCGGCCAGGAATTTCTGGGCTTGTTTCAAGGCCGGCTTCTCCTTGAACTCCAGGACATCATAGAAAGAGAATCCGCCGAAGGTTGCGGATTTTTTCTTGGCGAAATGGATGTAGCCGTATCCCGTGGCCGGAAAGGAAGGGCGGATGCCGAAAGTGATAAGCGAGTCCGAGGCGCAGGCCGCGTCGGCCCCGGCCTCCAGCTGCTTGAGGAAAACGGGAACATTCCCGATGAGATGGTCGGAGGGCAAAACGACGACGGCTGCCTTGGGGTCCTGGTTGAAGAGGGAGGCCGTGGCCAAGATGAGCGACGGCGCGGTGTTCTTGGCCTGGGGCTCAATCAGGCAATTCTCCGCCGGCAATCGGGGGATAAGCCGGCGGATGGTCTCCGTCTGCTCGGCGTCGGCCACGGTGGTGATGCGGGACAACGGGACAAAAGGTTCGAGCCTGTCTACCGTCTCCTCGAGCATGGTCTTGGAGCTGGTGATGGGCAGGAATTGCTTCGGCCTTTTCTGCCGGCTGAGAGGCCAGAACCGGGTGCCGCTTCCCCCGGCCATGATGACGACCCTGATAGCGGACCGGCTCATGGCTTGCTGGGCTCCAGTTTTTTAATCGCCTCCTCGACCTCGCCCTTGACTTCTTTTTGAATGGCCTCCAGGTCTGCGGCCGTATCCGCCTCGAAACGCATGACCAGGACGGCCTGGGTGTTCGAAGCCCGGACGAGGGCCCAGCCCTGGGGGAGGTTGGCCCTCACGCCGTCGATATCGACAACCGGGTAGCGGGCGGCCAGGGCCCGCCTGACCGCGTCCACGATCTTGAACTTGACCTCCTCCGAGGCATACACCCTGATCTCAGGAGTGCTGTAAGTGACGGGCAGGTCGGCCAGCATTTCGGACAGTTTCTGTGTGGAGCGGGACAAGATCTCCAGCAGCCGGGCCGAAGCGTAGATGGCGTCGTCAAAGCCGAAGTAGCGGTCGGCGAAAAAAATGTGTCCGCTCATTTCGCCGGCCAGAAGCGCTTTCTCTTCCTTGATCTTTTTTTTGATCAGAGAGTGGCCGGTTTTCCACATGATGGGCTTGCCGCCCAGCCTTTCAATCTCCTGGTAGAGGAGCTTGGAAGACTTGACCTCGGAGATGACGGTCGCGCCGGGATGGCGGGGGAGAATGTCCCGGCAGAAAAGGATCATCAGCCGGTCGCCCCACATGATCTGGCCCTTGTCGTCCACGACTCCGATGCGGTCCGCGTCGCCGTCGTAGCCGATGCCGGCGTCCGCTCCCGTCTCCCTGACCTTGCGGATCAAGTCCCGCATGGCCTCGGGCAAAGTCGGGTCGGGATGGTGATGGGGAAAGCGGCCGTCCATATCGCAGAACAAAGGGATAACCTCGACGCCCAATTTTTGGAAGAGGGGAACAGCCACCACCCCTCCCGTTCCGTTGCCCGCATCCACCACCACCTTAAGCGGCCTTTCCAAGCGCAGGTTCTTCAAGAGATAGCTCTGGTAGTCGGGGACGATATTGGTGGCCGAGCGACGGCCCGGCCGGTCCTGGACGATATCCCCCTTTTGAATGAGGGCCAGAATGTCCTGGATCATGGGCCCGTAAACGGCCTCTTCGCCCATCATTATTTTAAAGCCGTTGTACTCGGGCGGGTTGTGCGAACCGGTAATGACGATGCCCGCCTCCTTTTTCAGATAAAACAGAGCGAAGTAGAGCAAAGGAGTAGGAACAATGCCCAGGTCGGTCACATCGCAGCCCGTGGACAAGAGTCCCCGGGTCAGGGCTTCGAAATAGCCGGGCGAGCTGAGCCGCACGTCACGGCCCACGACTACGTCCCGCCGGCCGTTATGACGGAAGTAGGTGCCCAGCCCTTTGCCCAAAACCTCGGCCACGGCGGGCGTCAGATCCTGGTCGACAATGCCGCGGATGTCGTATTCCCTGAAGATGGCGGGATTGACCTTCACCTTGCCCTCCCCATTCTGCCTTAAAACATTTCGGTGCGCCACAGGTCGTGGAGATGGACGATGCCCTCGACCTTCCCCCGGCGGTCCAGGACGACCAGGGAGGTGATCTTCCTCTCTTCCATGAGGTTCAGGGCCGTGGTGGCCAGGTCATCCTTGCCGATGGTCACCGGCCGGCGGGTCATGCCGCCGGAGGCCTCGCGTCGGAGGGCGTCATCGCCGTGCTTCTGCAGCATCCTCCGCAAATCGCCGTCGGTGATGATTCCGCACAGCCGCCCCCGGCCGTCAACCACGCAGGTCATCCCCAATTTTTTGGCCGACATGACCTCGACCACCCGGCTCATGGGCGTGGAGGGGAGCACCAGGGGGATGTCGCGGCCCTTGTGCATGACCATCTCCACCCGGAGCAGTTTCTTGCCCAGGGCACCCTTGGGGTGCATGAAGGCAAAGTCTTTCTCACTGAAACCCTTGACCTTCATCAGGGCCACGGCCAGGGCGTCGCCCATGGCCAGGGCGGCCGTGGAGCTGGCGGTGGGAACCAGTCCGGCCGGCTCGGCTTCCCTTTCCACACGGGCGTCGAGGACGATATCGCTGTAGCGGGCGATCTTGGAATCCGGGTGGCCGGTGATAGTGATGAGCTTGACCCCGAGGCGCTTGATGAAGTCCAGGAGGTCCACGATCTCCCGCGTCTCGCCGCTGTAGGAAACGGCCACGACCACGTCGTTTTTAAGGATCATGCCCAAGTCTCCGTGTCCCATCTCGGCGGCATGGACGAACAGGGCCGGCGTGCCGCAGCTGGCCAGGGTGGCGGCGATCTTGCGGCCGACCAGGCCCGACTTGCCCATGCCCGTGACGATGATGCGCGCGGATGATGAGGCGAGGAGGTCCACGGCCTCGGCAAAGTTCTGGCCCAGACGCGGGACAAGCGTGCGCAGCGCTTCGGACTCGATTTCCAGGACTAGCCGGCCGATGCGGATAATCTCTTTCTTGGTCATGCGGGCTCCCTGTTGCCGGCGGCCCGGCGAATGGCCAGCAGGGTGGTGAGAAGACCCTTGAGGTCCTTAAGCTTCAGGGAATTGGGGCCGTCGGAGAGGGCCTTGGCCGGGTCATCATGAACCTCTATAAAGATGCCATCCGCGCCGACGCTCACCCCGGCCTTGGCCAGGAAGGGGATAAACTCCGCATCTCCGCCCGAAGCTGTACCCAGCCCGGCCGGCCGCTGCACGCTGTGCGAAGCGTCGAGGGCCACCGGAAAACCGAAGGACTTGAGGACAGGGATGGAGCGAACATCCATCACCAGGTTGTGATAGCCGAAGGAGGTGCCGCGCTCGGTCAGAATGATGCGGTCGTTGCCCCGGCTCAGGACTTTATCCACGGCGTTCCGCATGTCCTCGGGCGCCAAGAACTGGCCTTTTTTTAGGTTGAGCGGCTTGCCCGTTTGGGCCGCTTCCAGGATGAGGTCGGTCTGCCGGCACAGGAAGGCCGGGATCTGAATGATGTCCAGTACCTCGGCGGCCAGGGCCACTTGGCCGGTCTCATGGACGTCGGATAGAACCGCGACAGAAAATTCCTCCCTGATGCCGCGCAGGATTTTCAACCCTTCCTGAAGGCCCGGCCCCCGATAGGAACGGATCGAAGAGCGGTTGGCTTTGTCGAAGGAGGCCTTGAACACAAAGGGAAGGCCGAGCTCGCGGCAGATGGCCTTAAGTTCACGGGCCATCAGGCGGGCGTGGTCGCGGCTCTCGATGACGCAGGGGCCGGCGATGAGGAACAGCGGCTGGGAACCGCCGATCCTAACGCCCGGGCCGACGTCGAACTCTTTTGAGACGGTAAGCATAGCTGGCTCCCACGAAATCCCGGAACAGGGGGTGCGGCTTCAGCGGCTTGGATTGGAACTCGGGATGGAACTGACATCCCAGGAACCAGGGATGGTCCTTCAGTTCGACAATCTCCACCAGCTGGTAATCGGGGTTCATGCCCGAGAAGACGAGCCCCGCTGAAGCCAAACGCGGGCCATAACCGGGATTGAACTCGTAGCGGTGGCGGTGCCGCTCCCTAATTTGACTTTTCCTATAGGCTTTATAGGCTATGGTATCTCTGAAAAGACGGCAGGTATACTCGCCCAGGCGCATGGTGCCGCCCATGTCCTCGCCTCCTTTGAGCTCCCGCCACAGGAAGAAGATTTTGTGCGGCGTCATCGAATTGAATTCGGTGCTGTGGGCGCCGCGCAAACCGGCCACGTTTCGGGCAAACTCGATGGTGGCGCACTGCATGCCCAAACAGATGCCGAAGTACGGCACCTTTTTCTTGCGAGCATAGGTCGCCGCCCTGATTTTTCCTTCGATCCCCCGCAGGCCGAACCCGCCCGGAACGAGGATTCCGTCCAGGCCCCTCAGAACCCGTTCGGCCGGCTTTCTTTCCAGGTCCTCGGCTTCGACCCAAGTGATGTTCATCTTGAGCTTATGGGCCACGGCGGCGTGGATCAAGGCTTGTTTCAGGCTGATATAAGAATCCTGGAGGCCGGCGTATTTGCCGATGAGGCCGATGCACACTTCGTCCCGGGGATTCTCCATGGTCTCGATGAGCGCCTTCCACCGGCTGAGGTTCCGCCTCTGGGAACCGATCTTCAACTGCCTGAGGATGGTGGCGTCCAGACCTTCCGCGGCAAACACCAGCGGGATCTCATAGATGTTCCCCACGTCCTTGGCCGTGACGACCGATTCGATGGGCACGTTGGTGAAGAGCGAGATTTTGCGCTTGATGTCATTGGTCAGGAATCGGTCGGTCCGGCACAGCAGGATATCCGGCTGGATGCCGATGGCCCGAAGCTCCTTGACGCTGTGCTGGGTGGGTTTGGTCTTTAATTCTCCCGAAGAGGGAATGAAGGGAACAAGGGTCAAGTGCACAAAGAGCGTGTTCTCCGGGCCGAGCGTCAGGCGCATCTGACGGATGGCCTCCAGAAAAGGCAGGCTCTCGATGTCGCCCACCGTTCCGCCGATCTCAACGATGACGATGTCGTTGTCATTGCTGTTTCCGGAAATGGCGCCTTTGATTTCGTCGGTGACATGAGGAATGACCTGGACGGTTTTGCCCAGGAACTCGCCTTTCCGTTCCTTATGCAGAATGGATTCGTATATTCTGCCGGCGGTCCAGTTGTGCGCCCGGGAAGTCCGGGCCGAGGTGAACCGCTCGTAGTGGCCGAGGTCGAGGTCGGTCTCCGCGCCGTCGGCGGTGACATACACTTCGCCGTGCTGATAAGGGCTCATCGTGCCCGGGTCCAGGTTGAGATAAGGATCACATTTCATGAGCGTGATCCGCAGGCCGTGGCTCTCCAGCAGCATGCCGATGGAGGAAGCGGCCACCCCTTTCCCCAGTCCGGAAACGACTCCACCCGTAACAAAAATAAACTTGGTCATCGTCCTCTGCTCTTGAGAATCTTCTCGACCTTGATTATATCCTCGGGTGAATCCACGCTCAAGGTGGAGAGGCTGCTTTCAACCATCTTGATCCTGTACCCATTCTCCAGCACCCGCAGCTGTTCCAATCTTTCCGCCGTCTCTAAACGGGAAGCGGGCAGCCGGCTCAAATCCAGCAAAAAAGGCCGCTGGTAGCCGTAGATGCCGATATGCTGAAAAAAATAGTCGCTGCCCCCGAAAGGAATGGGGAAACGGGAAAAATAAAGCGCCTGGCTCTTCTTGTCCACCACGACTTTAACGATATTCCGGTCGAGGACCTGTTCACGGTCGCTCATTCTGACCATGAGGGAGGCCATGGGCACTCGATCGTCCTGGAGCGCTTCCGCCAAGCCGTCGATCATGGAGGGTTCAAGGAGAGGCTCGTCACCTTGGATATTGATGACGAGAGGAGTGTCGAGCGAGGCGGCCACTTCCGCGACACGGTCAGTGCCTGAGGCATGAGCGGCCGACGTCATCCGGGCTTCGGCCCCCAGGAGCTTCGCCTTCTCGAAAATGCGTTCGTCGTCCGTAGCCACAATGATTCTCGTCAGCGACGAGCTGGCCCCGGCGGCCTCCAATACCCACTGGAGCATGGGTTTGCCGAGAATGGGGGCCAGCGGCTTCCCCGGGAATCTGGACGAAGCGAACCGGGCCGGAATAATGCCGACAGCTTTCTTCAAATTCCCTCTTCTCTTTTCAGGCTCTTGCCCATCATTTGCCGGGCTTTTCCGTTGTCTGGCAGGTCACCTCGAGATAAGCGCCCTCTTCGACCACCAGACTGGGCGCGGCGATATTTCCGATAACACGCCCCTTGCTGTGGATCTCGACCCTGTCCAAGGCCTGGATTGTTCCTTTGATCTCGCCGTTGATGATGACCTGGCCGGCGCGGACGTCCGCTTCGACTAACCCGGTCTCGCCGATGATCAGAATGTTCTCGGAGTCGATCTTGCCCTTGAAATTGCCGTCGATTCGAAACGACCCGTGAAAGGTCAACTCGCCCTTGAACTCGGTATCCTTGTCAAAAAACCCGGTGATTTTGCCTTCGTCCACTTCCATCTTTCGGTCTTTCATGATCGCACTCCTTTAAAGTGATCATAGATGCGGTTCAATTCCTCCATAGAGAAAAAGAATATTCTGACCATCCCGCGCTGTCTATTCCCGGAGATGGAGACTTTTGTCCCTATAAGCCGGATGAGCTCTTCCTCCAGAGCCTTGAGGTCCGCATCAAATCCGGCCATCTTCCCGGTCGAGGACTTCTTTTTACGTCCCTGAACCAAGGCCTCCACCTCTCTTACGGAAAGGTTCTTGGCGACTATCCGTTGCGCCAGGGATGTTTGCTGGCCGGGATCCTCAAGCGCAAGAAGCGCCCGGGCATGCCCCATCGAGATTTTGTTCGAGGCCAGTTTCTCCTGGACGTCTTCCGGAAGCTTGAGGAGCCTCAGCACGTTGGCCACCGAGCTTCGATCCCGGCCTACCTTGTCCGCGATCTCTTGCTGGGTCAGGCCGAGCTCCGCGATCAGCCGGTCATAGGCCCGGGCGATCTCGATGGGATTCAGATCCTCGCGCTGGAGATTCTCAATCAGGGAGATTTCAACCTGCTGAGTCTTAGGAATATTGCGAATCAGGACGGGCACTTTCTGCAGCCCGGCATGCTGGGCCGCTCGCCACCGCCGCTCGCCGATGATGATCTTGTAATGATCGCCTTCCGGAACGACCACTATAGGCTGAAGAACTCCGGAGCTCTTAATGGAGTTGGCCAGCTCGACGATAGCCGCTTCATCGAATTTTTTGCGCGGCTGGGCGGGATTCGGTTTTACTTGCCCGATGGGCACATCGGCCAGCCTCTCCTCTTTCAGGATCCCGTATTCTTCGGGAATAAAGGCATGGATCCCCTTGCCTAGGGCCTTTTTTTTCATTTCTTCTCCAGCATTTCTTGAGCCAGGTCAAGGTAGGCCTCGGCCCCTTTGGACTTGATATCATAATAAATAACAGGTTTTCCGTGAGAAGGAGCCTCGGCCAGCTTGACCGCTCGGGGGATAATGGTCTTATAGAGCATGTTCCCCAGCGATTTCTTGACCTCATCAGCCACCTGTTTAGAGAGATTGGTTCTATCATCGAACATTGTCAGCAGAATCCCTTCGATCTTCAGGCCGGGGTTAAAAAAAGTGCGGACCTCATCCAAAGTCAACAACATGTCGGGGATTCCTTCCATGCAGAAAAATTCACACTGAACGGGAATGATAATGGAATCAGCCGCGGCCAGGGCATTAATGGTCAGGAATCCAAGTGAAGGCGGACAATCAATAAGAATGAAATTAAAGGTCTTTTTTACGGATTCCAAGGTTTCCCGGAGTCTTTTTTCCCTGTTCTCCATTGCAAATAGCTCGGCTTCAATTCCTGCCAGCTCGGGAGAACACGGGCATAGGTAAAGATTGTTTACTTCGGTTCCCTGGATGCAGTCCATGATGCCCACGCCATCCATCATAGCTTGATAAATGCCTTTTTTCACCTCGCGTTTTGTTTTTCCCAAGCCGGCTGTAGCCATTCCCTGGGGATCGAAATCCAAGAGCAGGACACGCTGCTGTTTGAGAGCAAGGGCGGCGCCAAGGTTGATTGAAGTGGTCGTTTTGCCGACCCCTCCTTTTTGATTGGCAACAGCTATAACTCTGCCCATAGGCTATTGTTCCACGTGAAACATTATCTTGCCGGTTCCGCCCTTTTTATCAGGCTCAAGTGCACAAAAAGGTTCATAACCGCCGCCGGCGTCATGCCCGGCATTCTTTTCACTTCTCCCAGAGTAGCGGGGCGAGCTCTCTCCAGTTTTTCGACTGCTTCTCTGGTAAGGCCGGCAATGCTCTGGAAATCCAAATCGCCCGGTATCTTCATCCGGTCGACACGCCTCATCTGAGCGATCTCTCTTTCCTGTTTCTGTATATATCCTTCATATTTGACTTCCGATTCAATGTGCCGGATCTCATCAGTTGTGAGGGGCTCATCAAATTTGGCATATTCTAGCACATCTCGAAAGGCTATTTCAGGCTTTTTTAAGAGGCTTTTTAACGTGATCTTTTCGCCCGAATGAATCAGAGCCTTTGTTTCATCCAGAAAGATCATAACCTTTTTGATTTTTTCCTTCTTTTTCAGGAATTCGGCATAAGTCTGGTCATCAATAAGCCCCAATTGGCGGCCATGAGGCATAAGCCTGAAATCAGCATTATCGATCCTGAGCATGAGCCTATGTTCAGCCCGAGAAGTAAAGAGCCGGTATGGTTCCTCGACGCCCTTGGTAACCAGATCGTCAATCAATACAGCAATATACGCTTCACATCGGTCCAGTATGAATGGTTTTTTCCCTTTGAGCTTCAGGGCGGCATTGATCCCGGCCATTATCCCCTGGGCAGCGGCTTCTTCATAGCCTGACGTGCCGTTGATCTGCCCGGCAAGATAGAGGTTCTGAATAGTTAAAGTTTCCAGGGTCGGCCGAAGCTGAACAGGCAGCACCGCGTCATATTCAATACCGTAGGCCGGCCGCAGAATCCTGGCCTGGTCGAGGCCGGGGATTGTTTGGAGGATCTCCTTTTGAACCTCAACGGGAAGGCTTGAAGAGAGGCCGTTGACATAGACTTCGGATGTTTCCAAGCCTTCGGGCTCCAAAAAGAATTGATGCCGGTTATGGTGGCTGAACTTGACGACCTTGTCCTCAATCGATGGACAATAACGGGGGCCGGCTCCGACTATTTTCCCGCTGTACAGAGGGGATTTATCAAGATTCTTCCTGATGACCTCATGAGTTAGCTCATTGGTATATCCGTGCCAGCAAACAATCTTATTTTCAAGCGGCCTCCGCGTCCTGTATGAGAAAGGAAAAGGGGGCTCATCGCCTGGCTGAGGGGTGAAGCGGCTCCAATCTATGGTGTGCTTGTCCAGCCTCATGGGAGTGCCTGTCTTGAGGCGGAACATTTTCAGCCCTTTTTTTCTGAGATCCAGGCTGAGGTCGCTGGAGGCGGGCTCGTTGGCCCGGCCGGCAGGGTAGCTCGTCAGCCCCAAATGTACAAGCCCATTGAGGAAGGTCCCCGGCGCCAATATGACTGCGCCGGCCCTGATTGAATGACCGTCCAGCGTCCTTATCCCTTCGGTTTTTCCTTCCCTGACCATGATCTCAGCGGCAATACCCTGAAAAAGGCTCAAGTTCGGAACGCTCTCCAGCCGTTTTTTCATGGCCAGTCTATAGAGTGTTTTGTCGCATTGAGCCCTCGGCGCCTGGACAGCCCCTCCCCGGCTGCTGTTCAGCAACCTGAATTGAATGCCGGTCTCATCGGCCATCAACCCCATTATCCCGCCCAGGGCATCTATTTCTCTGACCAGATGTCCTTTGGCCAGCCCACCGATAGCCGGGTTGCAGGACATCTGGGCGATCGTTTCCAGATGAATGGTGAGAAGACACGTGCGAAGGCCCATGGCACTCGCTGCACAGGCAGCTTCACAGCCGGCGTGGCCGGCGCCGACGACAACTATTTCGAATTCGTCTGGCATGACCGTCCTTAGCCTATTTTCCGATGCAAAAATTGCTAAAAACAGTTTCCAGGACCATATCGGAAGTGATCTCCCCTGTAAGCTGGCCGATCAAAGCGAAAGTTTTTAGCACTTCTTCGGCTACAATTTCTTCTGAGTAATTCTCCATCAATTTCGCGGTCGCAGCTTTCAGATCCAGGCCAATCTCTTCCAGCAGCAGTTTTTGCCTTAGATGCAGCAATATAGTCTCCGGGATTTTTTGGGGCGGGGCGAATACTTTGGCCATCAAATCTTTCAGCTTATCCAGGTTTAGCCCCTTAAGCGCGGAAACCTCCAGATGCTCGGCTCGAGGAGTCCGGGCAAGAACCCGCTCCTTATCAATTTTTATGGGCAGGTCGGCCTTGTTGAAAATGACTATTAATCGCTTGGAGCTGAATTTGGCGGCCAGCTCCAGGTCTTCCTCCGCGGCATTCTGTGAAGCATCCAAGAGATGGAGGACCCCTTCTGCTTCATCCGCTAGGGCCTTTCCTCTCCTGACACTTTCCTCCTCGATTGAATCTCTGGGCTGGCCCAATCCCGCCATATCGATTAAATTGAAGCTTTTACCCTGGAATTGGACCGTCTCCGCTATGAAATCCCTCGTCGTTCCGGCATAGGGAGTCACGATAGCCCTATCTTTTCCTAAGAGAGCATTGAACAATGTGGATTTTCCGACGTTGGGCCGGCCGGCTATAACGACCCGGATTCCTTCTCTCATTATGCGGCTGATTTCATAACTGTCGATGAGCTCACGGACTTGCTCCCGGGCCGACTGGAGAATTTCCCTGATCTCCTGGTCAGGGACGGGTTGTCCATCTTCAGAAAATTCGATGCGGGCCTCCAGCCGGGCCATAAGCCCGATGATAAGGCTCCTCAACCTGGCGATACTATGGGAAAGTTCTCCTTGGACCTGTCCGAACGCAATTCTAGCCTGATCCAAGGAAACCGAGTTGATAAGAGACTGGACCGCTTCCGCCTGGAGGATATCGATCCTCCCATGAACATAGGCCCGGAGAGTGAATTCGCCGGGCTGGGCCAGCCTGGCCCCGGCCCTTACGCCCAGCCGCACGGCTTCTTCCAGGACCGCCGGGCTGCCGTGGCAGCTGATCTCAACTATATCCTCCCGAGTGTAAGACCTTGGACCTGGAAAATAGATGAGGAAAGCCTCGTCCAGCACCTGACCGCTCCCCCTGTCCAGGACATGCCCAAGAACGGCTGTTTTGGCCGGCAGGGATGAACATTCTTTTCCGGGCTCGAAGATTTTATTAGCGACGGCCAGGGAATTTCGGCCGCTCAGCCTGACGATGCCCAAGCCCCCAGGCCCCGGAGGCGTAGAGACGGCGATAATCGTTTCCTGGAGACGCGCGACATCCATGCCTTCATTTTACCAGCTTCTGGCCTCTATTCACGTTAAAGATCTTGACTTTTTTCAAAAATCCCTCGCCCATGCTCTCGCTGGCTAGGCCGGGGAACTGATTGATGGTCATGTGGATGATCCGGCGCTCGTAGGGGTTCATTAAATCCAGAATTTCTTCTCGGCCGGTTTCCATGACCTGGCGCCCGACTTGCTGGGCGAATTCTTTCAGCCTTTTTTCCTTCCTCACCCTGAAAAATTCACAATCCACCTGGACCTTCTGGTCTGAGATCTTATTCAGGATGTGCTGCAGGGCCAGGAGAAGGGAGCCGTCCTTCCACAGCAAAAGCTGTTTATCATTCCCGTTGAAAATGACGTACAGGAAGTCGTTTCTTTGCTTGACCTGGAAGCTCAGCTCCAGGGGAAAGAGCGGCAGCAATTCTGTCAAAAACTTGGTGACCGCGCTTTCCTCGGGGGGCTGTTTGACCCAGGCCCTGATGACGATCTCCCGGCTTTTAAAACCAAACAGCTTGGTCTTCTCGGTGACAATCTCGTAATTGAGCTGGGCCCGCGGAATTTTCAGGACATGCTCGGCGTGAGCGATGGCCTCTTCCAGGTTTTTGCCTTTGAACTCCGGCCTTTCACTTTTTTCTTCTATCTTCATTGGCTCTTCTCTTGGCTTGCATTCGATTCATGAAATGCTGCTGAACAATCTGCAGCACGTTGCTGGACAGCCAGTACAAGACCAATCCGCTGGGGAAACCCAGGAAGAAAAAGGTCATGATCACGGGCATAATGAGCATCATGCGCGCCTGGCTGGGGTCAGCGCCGGTGGGCGTCATTTTCTGGCTGATGTATTGGGTAATGCCCATCAGTATGGGCGTCACCAGGTAAGGGTCCTTGACCGATAAATCTTTGATCCAGAAAACAAAAGGACTCTGCCGCAGCTCGATGGAGACGCTCAGCAGGCGCCAGATAGCCCAAAAAACAGGAAGCTGGATGAGCATGGGCAGGCAGCCGCCGGCCGGGTTAACCCCGTGCTCTTTATAGAGCTTCATCATCTCCTCGTTCATCTGCCGGCGCTGAGCGATGTCAGTCTTGGACTTCTTGTATTTGGCCCGCAGAGCCTTGATCTTGGGCTGCAGCTCTTGCATACGGGCCATGGACTTGGTGCTGGAATAAGTTAAGGGGAAGAACAAGATCTTGATGAGAATGGTCAGAATGATGATGGCCAGCCCCCAGTTGGGGATAACCTTGTAGATAGCCCGGATAACGATGAGAAGGACCTCAACGATGACGCCGAAGAATCCGAATTGAACGAGTTTTTTTGTGCTGCCGAACTGAGGGTCAAGGGCTTTGAGCCGATCAAGCTCCTTGGGGCCGAGGTAGGCCGACTGGGCTCCAGTTACTAAGAGATAGTAGAAGGGGAAGTTGTTGACCATCTCCCGTTGAAAAACGGCTGTCCCCTGGCTGCTGGGAACCAGGAAGAGGGCGGCAAAGTACGTTTCTTCAAAGGCCGCCCAGCTGACCAGGCCATTGAAATTTAATAAGGAGCCGTCTTTAGGATCGGGTGTCGCCCATTTGTTGGGCTTGAATTGCCTGTCATCCAAACGGTAGTCTTTGCCGCCCGAAAAAACGACAAAGCCCGTGTTGGAGCCCACTCGCTGCCTTTGAACGGCCTGGGAGGCAGGGCCGATGCTCGGGCCCCACAGGAGACGGTAGGGTTTTTCTTCACCTTTAACCTTCAGGCTGATGGATACGCCGAAATCATAACCGTTTCCATTGAATAAGAATTTCTTTTCCACACGAAGGCCGGCGCCATCATCATACACAAAGGCAAGCTCGGCTTTTTTCCCTTCATTGATACTGAGGCTGGTCGCTGAAGCTTTGTAAAACTCCGTCTTATTGTTATTGATCTTTTCATTTATCGTTTGGTCGCCGGCGTCAAGGTAAAACGGGTATCGGTTTGAAGCCTTTAGTTCCGCCGGCTCGATGTTCACCAGTTGGAGGGGATTCCCCGCCTCATCCATGTACTTGTATTTATTGTTTTTGCCTATATCCGTCAGCGTCCAGCTCCTAAGAACAGCGCCCCTCGTGCTCCATTCGGCGCTATAGAGAGGAGTCACGACTTTCACGGGCTGTTCATTCGCTGCGGAGACAGCTTGACCTGAATGCGCGGGAGTCACGGCCGGCTTGGCCGGCGTCTGCCTGCCTGACTTCTCTACCGGCACAGGCACAACCGGCGGAGGAGCCTGAGAAGGGGTAGTCACTGGAGGCCTGGTCTGGCTTGTGCTCCCTGCTGGAACAGGCTTGTTCAGGAAAAAGATCCAGTACAGGCCGAGCAGCGCGAAGGACAGGACAATGGCCAGAATCAAACGTCTTTCCATATGATTATCCTCTTGTTAAGGAACAGGGTCGAAACCTCCCCCGTGAAAAGGATGGCAGCGCAGCAGCCTGCGGAGGCCCAGCCAGCTTCCCTTCAAGACCCCGTACCTTTCAACGGCCTCCCGGGCATAAAGGGAACAGGTCGGAGTGAAACGGCAACCCCCTCCCAAGACCGGGGACAGGAGCACACGATAAAGGTCGATAAAGAAAAGGCTTGCTCTTCTCATCTTGCCGGACGTCTTTTCTCCAGGCCTCTCAGCGCGGACAGAAAATCCTGCCTGAACTCCGGCCCAGATACCGAGGCCGCCTCTCCTTTGGCGATGGCCACCATATCCACAGGCCGGCTGATCAACATTTTATTCCTTCTGAAAAATTCCCTCATGCGTCTCTTGACCCTGTTGCGCATCACCGCCCCGCCGACTTTGCGGCTGGCCACAACGCCCAGCCGGGAAAAGGCAAGATGGTTGTCCAAATAGACAAGAGTTAAATATTTACCTCTGAAACGATTTCCGTTCTTATAAATGGTATCGAAATCTTTTTTCTTGCGAATCCTCTCCTGAGGCCCTAAGGTCTCTTTCATCAGACCGCAAGTCTTTTCCGTCCTTTTTGTCTCCTGCGCTTGAGCACTTTACGGCCGTCCTGGGTCTTCATCCTGACGCGGAACCCGTGCGTCTTCTTTCTATGTCTGACATTGGGGCGGAAGGTGGGTCGCATCGTCGTTCGATTCCTTTGAGAGGAGTATGTTATCCAAGGCGGATAAGCCTGTCAAGCTGGAATTGACCAGGACATTCCCCAATAATCGGCTCTAGATATTTCTAACTTCTTCTTGTCTCAAGGTTTACGTAGGATTGGAAGTGGGAACGAGATTTTGGGGGAACTTTCTTGGGGCAAGGAGTAAAATG
>JBAVVA010000339.1:0-3678 GCA_049697055.1 Candidatus Aminicenantales bacterium | reverse complement strand
GGGCTGAGCCGGTTCGGGACGGCCTTCCCCGGCCGGCTTTTCGACGTAGGCATCGCCGAACAGCACGCCGTCAACTTCGCCGCCGGCCTGGCCCTCAACGGGCTAAAGCCGGTGGTGGCCATCTATTCCACGTTTCTCCAGCGGGCCTACGACCAGGTCTTCCATGAACTCTGCCTCCAGGACCTGCCCGTCGTCTTGGCCCTGGACCGGGCGGGCATCGTTTCCGACGACGGCCCGACCCACCAGGGCACCAACGACATCGCCTTCCTGCGGCATCTGCCCAACATCATCCTCATGGCGCCCAAGGACGAGAACGAAATGCAGCACATGCTCCAAGCGGCCCTGGGCTACGGCCATCCGACAGCCGTCCGCTTTCCCAAAAGCCGGGGCCTGGGCGTCGAACTCGACGCGAATTTCAAGCCCGTTCCCCTGGGCCGGGCTGAGTTGCTGCGGGAAGGCCGGGACCTTGTCCTGGCCTACGGCAGCATGGTCTGGCCCGCCCTGGCCGCGGCCAAGCGCCTGGCCCGGGCCGGGTTGAAGCTGGCCGTGGCCGACGCCCGGTTCGCCAAGCCTCTGGACAAAGACCTGATCCTGCGCTTTGCCCGCCCCGGCCGGACGATCATCACTGTGGAAGAAGGCGTCGTGGCCGGGGGTTTCGGCAGCGCCGTGCGCGAGCTCCTCGACCGGGAAAAACGCTTCGGGGTCAGGATGCTGGAGATCGGGCTTCCGGACGAGATCTATCCCCTGGGCAAGAGGGATGAGATCCGAAAAATGTTCGGCCTGGATGAGCTGGGACTGGCCAAGAGGATCAAAGAATTCATGCGGCCGTCGGCTCCATAGATCAGGCGGGCGTGGTATGGACCGCATAAAAAAAGAGCGGGCGGACGCGGCTTTGGTCCGCCGGGGGCTGGCCCCTTCCTTGGAGAAAGCTCAGGCGCTCATCCTGGCCGGCCTTGTTTTGAGCCGCGGCCGCCGGGTGGAAAAGCCGGGCCAGACGGTAGAAGCGGACCAGGAGCTCGAGCTCAAAGAGACTCTGCCTTTTGTCGGCCGGGGAGGGCTTAAGCTGGCCGAGGCCCTGGATGTCTTCAGCCTCCAGGTGGCCGGCTGGACGGCGGTCGATCTGGGCGCTTCAACCGGAGGGTTCACCGATTGCCTTCTGCAGCGGGACGCAGGCCGGGTTTATGCCGTGGACGTGGATATCCGTCAGCTTGACCAACGTCTGAGGCAGGATCCCCGGGTCAAGGGGGTCCACAAGAACGCCCGCTATCTCACCCCCCTGGATATTCCGGAAGCCGTGGACCTCGCCACAGCCGACCTGTCCTTCATATCCATTCTTAAAGTCCTGCCGGCGGTCAAGACGTTCCTGGGGAAGGGCCTGCTCCTAGCCCTGGTCAAGCCTCAGTTCGAAGCCAGCCGGCGGCAGGTGGGGAAGAAAGGCATCGTCCGCGACCAAGCCGTTCACCAACAGGTCCTGAGGACTGTTGCGGCCGGGGCCGGAGAACTGGGCTTTCATCTTCGAGGTTTGATAAAATGTTCCACGGCCGGGAGCCGCGGCAACCGTGAATTCTTCGGCCTATGGTCGTTGGTTTCCGCCGGCTTAAAAGAGGAAGAGATCGATCATCGAATCAGGGAGGTGGCCCGGGATGAGAAAGATTAAGCGTGTCGGAATTGTCATCAAGCCCCATGCTCCCCGCATCCGGGAAATCCTGCTGGACCTGGCCCGCTACTTTGAAAAAAATGGGATAACCGGCCTGTGGGAAGAAGCGGCCGCGGAAAAGCTGGGGCGCGGAGGCGGCTTCAGCCGCGAGGACTTGCCCGGCCAGGCTGACCTCATCGTGGTCCTGGGCGGCGACGGGACTCTGCTGAGCGTGGCCCATCTGGCGGCCCAGCAGCGGGTTCCGGTGATGGGCGTCAACCTAGGCAGCCTGGGCTTCCTGGCCGAGGTTCCCCTGAACGAAATGACCCTGGCCTTGGATGCTCTCCTGGCCGGGAACGAGGATATTATCAGCGCCCGCGGGCTGCTGGAGGCCAGGCGGGCGGACAAGATCTTCGTCTGCCTCAATGACGCCGTCATCAACAAGGGAGCGCTGGCCCGGATGATCCAGTTGAAGGTCTGGGTGGACGGCCTGGACGTGGCCATCCTGCGGGCGGACGGCCTGGTCATTTCCACCCCGACCGGGTCCACGGCCTACAGCCTTTCGGCCGGCGGGCCCATCCTCCAGCCGCGCATCCCGGCCATCATCATCACCCCCATCTGTCCCCACACCCTGTCCTTCCGGCCCATGGTTATCTCCTCGGATTCCACGGTCAAAGTCCGGCTCCTGGCCGCTGATGAAGAGGTCTATCTCACCCTGGACGGCCAGCGGGGCATGACCCTCAAGAAGAACGATGAGTTCGAGGTCCGCCGCTCCCCCTACGACCTCCAGCTCATCTCCTCCCCGCAGCGCAACTACTTCAGCCTGCTCAAGGAAAAGCTGGGCTGGGGGGAATAGCCGCGAGTATGGCTCTTGTCCAAAGTTGCATTCTTCTGCGTTCCGGCGCACGGGCAGGTGAACCCGCAACTCGCCCTGGCTAAGGCTCTGGTCAGGCGGGGCGAGAAGGTCACCTACTACACCGCGCCTGGGTCTGAAGAACCGGCTGAGATTCAAGCGGGTTTGTTTCCGGCCGCCCCTGAGGATGGAGGGAAGGCCTGGTTGGCCGGGGGGAAAACAATAAGGAGCATTGTTTTCCGGGGGCGGGCGCATTAAAATCCAGTTCTCCTTTTAAAAGAGATCGGCCAAGAGGCGGGACCATAGAACCGGACAGCGATAAAGAAAGAAGAGAGGCGCTAGGCAAGTTTGCCGAATACGCCATCGGCTTCGGACTGCTCTGCAAGGGCTGGGACGAAGCGGAGCATATTGGCCATTTCCCCTTCCGCATTATTTTCATTTTCATGGCCGGCCTCTTCGTCATCCTCGGCGCGGCCCTGCACCGGCGGATCGCGAAAAAAATAAGGAATTTCGCTGAACTCTTTCATGTGCTCGAAGGTTTGGTGGAGATTGTCTGCGCTTCCATCTTGCTGGAAAAAGGCAAGCACTGGATACCGGTGTTTCTGGCCTTCATCGGTCTTTTTTATCTCAGCCAAGGCCTGACCCAATTCCTGACCAAGGAGAAGAACCGGGAAAAGGTATTAGTCCAATTCCGGACCATTCAGGGCATCGTTTTTATCGCCTTTGGCGCCGCAACGGCCGCGCTCAATGTCCTGACCGACCGGAAGATCGAGGTGTACGGGGCCGCTGCGGCCCTTGCTCTCGGCGGGATCATCGCCCTGCTGAGGCGCAAGTCTCAACGTAAAATCGGGGTTTTGAACAAAGCCTATACTTTTTTAAATCGAAAATAGATATCTCTCCATTTCATCTGCCGATTTCTTTTTTCATTCGACTCATTCAGCTCCTTGACATCCCAACATATCATGTTTTATCATGCATGAGGAGGGGTTGATGCAAAATTGTCGCATGAACGCTCATACAATCGCCGCAGCAGAGAATGAAATTCTTATTTGATTAATTAAATCACTACTGTCCGGTCATAAGTTGAACAATTTCAATTGGTTATTCGATTCCGGTCGATTAGCCGGATTCGTGGCATCGGTAAGTAATTGATTTAAAGGGACTTTCTCGAACGCGGTCACGCTGAGAA
>JBAVVA010000338.1:0-1760 GCA_049697055.1 Candidatus Aminicenantales bacterium | reverse complement strand
GCCGAAGAGCTGCTCCTCTCCAGCCGGGATGTTCTGTCCGAGGAATATTATTATGAATACGCTGTTAAGAACAAGATCTGTCAGGCCCGCTATGACGACGCCCTAGTCATCCTGTCTGAAGGTTTGAGCAAATTGCCGGATTCCCCTAGACTCTGGCGACATAAGGCCTACGTCCATCAGTTGAGAGGCGAATTTGAGGCTGCCGAAAAAGTTTATCGTAAGCTGCACTATGATGAGGACCCGAATGTGGACCTCCTGGAGCGTCAATCTTGGCTGGCCAAAATTTTTGTGGCCCGCGGCCATTTCCGGGAAGCGGAAAATCTCATCCGGGACAGTTTTTCCAAGCTGGCCGGCGGCAGCTATCGATTTCAAACCATTCCCTTGCGGATCATTCTGGCCGACCTTAACTTCCGGCGAAAGGAATTTCGGGAGTCGCTGCGCAACTATGAGGAGGCGAACCTGGTCGCTTCCCAAGCGAATGATTACGATTGTCAAAAGTCAGCCTTGACCGGGCTAACCAAAACCTTGCTCGAACTCAGCCAACTGAACGAAGCCAAGCAAACGGCCGAAGAGCTAGGCCGGCTGATCAAGCAAACGGGGAGCAGAAAACAAAATAGATGCCACCTTCTCGTTTTAGGCAAGATCGCCCAGGCCCAAGGTGATATCGACCAGGCCATCAATTATTACCAGACCGCTCTGACCCTCCTTTCCGGCCAGAGCACTCCGGTCGACGAACACGCCATTTGCCTGGAAAGCCTAGCTTCTGCCTATTGGCAGAAAAAGGACTGGCTGAACGCTGCTCGGATTTATAATGACATCATGAATCTGACCTGGGGACGACTCCAGTGGGGCGATACTTACGCCCTCAGTTATTACTGGCTGGCCAAGGTCAGCGAGAAACAAGGCCTGGGCAAAAAAGCAGGGGAGAATTATCGGAAATTCCTGGACATCTGGCAGACAGCCGATCCTGAGATTCCAGAGGTTCAAGAAGCAAAAAGCAAGATCACAAAGCCCTGAACCTGCCCGCCGCCCCTGGCAGTTAAATAGTTCAAGATTCCAGGCCGGCCTCTTTCCAAAAACGCCGGCGCTCCGTAAAAAGAGCCCGGTTCAACCAGCATTGGTCGGAAGAGATCAAGCCCAGAATGCCGCTGAAGATGGCTTGACCGGCAGGGCAAACAGCGCAGCCCTCAAGGTGATCGCACATGGCGCACAACCTCTCTGGGGTGAAGAAGTTCTCAGCTCGAAGGCGGCGGTGCGCGGCTAGGACACGTCCGGAGGTACGGCGAGGATTTCGGGAGAATTCTTCGAAGTGGCCAAAACAGAAATCGCGGCTCTCCCGGCTCTCCTCGTTGCCCTTGAAGTAATCGGCCAAAAGGTAACACCCCCACAGCCTCCCGTCGGCTGCCAAAGCCAAGCGGTGGAGGCCGGCCGAGCATGAAAAAAGGCTGCTCTTGGTAGGCCGCCGAAATACTTGGACAGGGATCGTCCCTGTCCGGCGGAAGTGCTTCATCAAGAAGGCGCTGACCTTGGCCAGCTCTTTCCGATAGTCCTGCCGGCTCTGCTGGCTCCAAAGTTGATGGATGGAGGGGTTGAACTGTATCTCGGGAACTCCCACTTCACATAGCCACCTCAATGATCTGGCCAGATGATTAACAGTCGAGGGCATGAAAACGCTGTTGGTGATAAGGGTGAGGCTGTCCACTTGGAGCAGCGATTCGAGCAGGCGAGCCGTTGGCTCTTGGCTTCCCTTTTTTCTCCCC
>JBAVVA010000337.1:0-1762 GCA_049697055.1 Candidatus Aminicenantales bacterium | reverse complement strand
AGATAATGATGATGGAGGCCAGGCTCCAGGTCCAGAAATCAGGCAGGGACGAAAAGAATCTGCTCTACCGGCTGGCCCGCTACGAAGAAAGGAACGCCGATGAGGCCCTGGTCAAAGGCGATTTTTCCGGAGCCCGGACGCTGTATGCCCTCCTGGAAACGCTTTATCGCCAGAGCCTGCGCTTCGATGGGGATAAGGCCTGCATTGGCGCTCTGCAGCAGCTGGTTGCCGAAAAGGAAGCGGCGGTCCGCAGCATCCCCGCCGGTCAGGCCGACCCCTGGATGCTCGCTTATGCGGACCAGATCAAATCCCAGGCCAATGCCTATTTCGGCCGGAACGAATACGACAATGCGGCTGACTGTTTTCTGCAGGCTTTGTTTCTGCTCAACAAGATTAGCGAGTAAGAACCGCCTCCGGCGGCCCAGCCGGAGGTCCTGGGTCGGAAGTCTGCGAAGGGGCGGGGTGTTATCCCGAGTCGAGCGAGTCCTATGGCCGGCCGAAATCGAGGAGAACCCCCAGAATTTCCTCCAAGGCCAGGGCAGTGCCGTCGCGGGGCGAAACCACGATCCGCTGCTCAAAAAACGCGCAGTTGCCGTCGTACCAGCCAGGCGATGGACTGCGGCCGATCATTTTCCTCTTGGCCTCCTCGCGCTCATCAAGCCTGGGGGCCAGGCCTTTAAGGTTGACCCCTTCCTCCGTGTCGACTCCCAAAATGAAGCGCTCGGGGCCGAAGCTCGACATGATGAAGGAAAACCCCCGGCTCAAGGGCGAATGGGTTTTGTCGCGCCGAGCCCATTCCTTGAACAGAAAGCTCCGGGGATTGGCCGCCACCAGCCCGTCCAGTTCGCGGCGCTCGGTTCCGGCCAAAAGGGGAAGCCAGATCCGCAGCTTGAGGCCGCGCTCAAGGTCCCCTAGGTAGCGGAAGTAGTCGTCCTCGATGCGGCGCATGGCCTTCTGGTAGCGGTCGATGCCGGCATACAGCAGCCTGTTTTCGACGATGTCCTGGCCTTCCCCCGCCCTGGCGTAGAGAAACTTCATCAGCCGCAGCCCCTCGTCGACCCGCGCGCGGTTGGCTTCATCCTCGGGCTTGTGCATGTCGCTGTATAAGGCCCGCAGGATGGCATAGGGCGTGGCGGCCAGGTCGATGCTCTTGGGGAAGGAGGCCGAGTCGGCCACACGGGCATACCGTCCGATCTGGGCCATGGGGTCGTCTATCTGCCCTGTCTCCAAAAGCTTCAGGGCCAGGAATATGGAGGAAACTGCATCGAAGTCGGGCATACGATGAGTGATGACGGTCAGGGAGGCGGGCGGCGGCTGGCCGTCCGGCCTAAGATGGTCGAGGACGAGGTGCGGATACTTGACGATGATCGAAGCCGTGCACTCCGCCTCGGCTTGGGGATGGTGGTGGTCGATGACACCCGGCGTCATGTTCATGCCTACGTCCAAGACGATGGTATCCTTTTCAGGCGTCAGGGACTCGCCGTAGTTGACGAAGCGATAAACGACGTCCATTCAGTGCACCGTCTTATAGGTTCCTGTAGGCCCATCTTGAAGGCCGGCCTCCGCGGGCCGGCGGCCGGTCCAGCTCCTCCAGACGGTCCACGATGCGGGCGCTCCCGGAAGGAAAAGGATAACGACGCAAGTCTGCTATTCTCACCCATCGTCGGCGGTGGTCGGGCCGGGGGGCTTCGGCCAATTCACACAGGAAAGCATTGAGGTCCACCCGGAATTTGGTGTAGGCATGCTTGACCCTGGCCAGGAA
>JBAVVA010000336.1:0-7474 GCA_049697055.1 Candidatus Aminicenantales bacterium | reverse complement strand
GCAGGATGACGCCCCTGTTGGTGTTGAGCCGGGCGTAAAGTCCGACGGGCAAGGTCGTTTCCGTCTGAGGGAGAAGGCTGGTTCCTAGAAGCAGCAGGGCCAGGCCCCAGATAGTTTTCCGCAGTATTTTTTTCATTTGTGCCTCCCTTCCATTTTGGCAAAGCAAGATTCTAATATCAAGCCATTCCTGCCGCCAACGGGCCTCATTTTTCCTGGCGGTCATTTTCACTCGAACCACTCCGGGGGCCGAATCGTATATAATAATGGAGGAAAACCATGGCTGACACAAACAAGAGCAAGTTCACGGTAAACGGTTCCGAGCTTATGGAGGCCATCAAAAAGCTCATTCACGAGGGCAACATCCGGCGCATCCGACTGCTCCAGGACGACAAGCCGCTGATCGACATCCCCTTGACGGTGGGGGTCATCACCGTCCTGGCCGCGCCCGTGCTGGCCGCCATCGGCGTCATCGCCGCCCTGGTCAGCAAGTGCACCATCGAGGTGGAGAAGGTCGAGGACGTGAAGGCCGGGGAGACGAAGGCTAAAGATAAATAGGCCGGAGGCCCGGAGCTATTTGAACCAGAGCTTCTCGGCGTTCTCCACGGCCACCTTATTCCTCACCCCGGGGTCCAGCCTCTTGAGCAGGGTGTTGTAGCGGGCCATGGCCTTGCCCAGGCTGTCGAAGTGGCCGCACAGGTCGCTGCCCAGGCAGAATCGGTTGGGGAAGCGGTGGATGAGGTCGAGCCAATGCTTCTTGGGCTCCAGGTCGTCGCAGATGACGTCGTCATAGACCACCCAGGCCAGGTCCACGTAAAAATCCGCATAGCGGCTGAGGAAGGTCTCCACCATTTCGTGGTATTTTTTATGGAAAACGCGCCGGGAGATGCCGCAGTGGGCCCAGACGAAGATGGTTGAGGGAAACTTCTCCAGCACCTCCTCGATCTCGTGGAGATGCTCGTAGTCGTCGTGGATGCTGACCGAGGTGCTGTTGTGGTGGATGAGGACGGGCAGTCGGTTCCGTCCGCACAGGCGATAAACCTCGAACAGGGCCGGGTGGTTGATGCGGGCCACTTCCTCGTTGGTCAGGTTGGTCAGGTCGTCGTGCCGGAGCAGGAGTTCGCCCACTCCCCGCCAGAACGGATAGCGCTCCAGTATCCGCTCCACGTCCCGCACGGCGTAGCGGTCGGTGGGGTTGAACCCGCACAGCAAGGGGGCGAACCGCCGCTGGTCCTTCTTGGCCAGCCGGGCGATCTCCAGGGCCAGGATGTCGTCGGTTTGGGGATAATAGTAGCAGCGGGCGTTGTCGTCCAGGTAGTAGTGGGGCGGATGGGGTTCGAAAAAATCCCATTTCTTTTTCACCGGCAGGCCGAAAACAACGGCCTTGACGATGTCGGCGGCATCCATAGTTTTGAGCAGATGGCGGATGCCGTCCGACTCCTGGATAAAGTCCACGAAGTGCAGATGGGCGTCGATGACGGGGAAAGCCGGCCGGCTTTCCGGGTGGCTGTGGATCTTGTCGTGAAAATGCGAATGGTAGCTCATGGGAGAAGGTGGAGATAATAGGGCATGACCTTGGCGGATGTCAATCTTAAGAAAATATTTAAGAAAATACTTGCCTTCCACAAAATGTCTGCTATAATTTGGGCAATTCCTTGCTGGGCTGGCTGGGCAAGGACAAACCCTTCTTAATAATCCCCCTTAATCACTTGATTTTCCCCAAACAGCCAGCACCTCTATCAAGGAATTCAAGGGATGAATTATTTTCAAATAAAAAGGTATGGGGGGCCTTGACAAAGGGCCCCGGCCCTCTTATCATATAAACGGTTATTGATATTAACGAGAATTGATATGCAGGATTGGACCAAGCTTAGGTTGTTCTTTCAGACGCTGGCCGACGCCAACCGCTTGCGGATCATCAAGGTCATCGGCCAGGAGCGGCGCTCGGTCTCGGAAATCGTGGAAGCCACCGGTCTTTCCCAGCCGCTCGTCTCGCACCATCTCCGCCTGATGCGGGAGCAGGGCATCCTGGAGACGCAACGGGAGGGCCCCTTCATTTATCACCGGCTCAAGGAGGCCCGGCTCTTGGAGGCCCTGGGGTTTTTCGCCGAAATCGCCGCGAAGTCGCAAAAAGACAATAAAATCCGGAGGACGTTCTGCTGTCCACCCCGGTTGAATCGGGACAAAAGATATTAAGGAGGACATCATATGGGTTTAAAAGAAAAAATGGCCGAAAAGTGGATGGGCAACATGAACCCCCAGCAAAGGCAGGAGATGATGGAGTCCATGATGGGCAACTTTTTTTCGAAAATGTCCGCCGCGGAGAAGGCCAAAATGATGGAAACGATGATGGAAAAATTCATGGCCGGTTTGAGCCCCGAGGAAAAGCAAGCCATGATGGGAACCATGATGCCCAAAATGATGGGTAGCCTGATGGGCGGACAGGGGTCTCCTCAGGGCGGAATGATGGGCCTGATGATGGGTCAAGGCGGTTCAATGAGAGAGATGATGTCCAAGATGATGGCCGGCTGCAGCGAGGGCCAGGGTGAAAGTCCCTGGGACATGTGCCGGAAGATGATGGCCTCCGTCGGCCGGGCCTCGGAGATGGCCTCCTTCGCCACTCCCGAAGTGCGCAGCCTGTTTGAAGAATGGGCGGCCCAGATCGAGGAGGAAGTCCTGCACTATATCAAGGAGACCCAGACCACCGATGCCGACCAGATCGCGGCCCGCTTCAAACTGTCCAAAAACAGCGCCAACTACTTCCTGACCCGCTTGGCCCAGCAGGGCAAGGTTTCCCTCAAGGCTGAGAAAGCCGCTCTATGACTTCTTCCGGAGGCAGCGGTTCTCCAGGCTCTTGAACTCCGTACCATCCGGCAGGCCCATAACCATTTCATAGACGTACTCATCAAGGCTCACCACCCGGGTGATGGACCGGTATAATTTTAATAGTTGCGGGCTGAAGCTATTTATAAACAGCCGGCGGTGGTGATAGAATGGGGCCATCTTCTGGCTCAGGAGAGGAGTTGGGCATAGAACGTCGGCATTTCCTCAAAACAGCGGCGGCCGGGTTGGCGGCCTGGCGCGGGATGGGCTTCGGCCAGACGACGAGCAAAGAACCTGTCGGCTTCAGCCAAGTTGTCCTGGTCAAGACCAAAGACCGGAAAAAGGGGGTCAAGGCCGCTCTGGAGATATTGAGTTTCACTCCGCCCAAGAACAAGCCGGTCCTCATCAAGCCCAATTTCAATTCGGCCGACCCTTCTCCCGGCTCCACCCATAACGACATTTTGGTTCAGCTTATTGAAGAGATGCGGGCGCGCGGAGCGACGGCCATCACCGTGGGGGAGAGAAGCGGCCCGCCCGACAGCCGCCAGGTCATGGAGGAGAAAGGAGTCTTCGACCTGGCCCGCGACTTGAAGTTCAGCCTCCTCAATTATGAGGACCTGTCCGAAGACGACTGGGTCAAGATGTCTCCGCAGGGGAACCATTGGGAGGACGGGTTCGCCGTGGCCAGGCCCGTGCTCCAGGCGGACTATATCGCCGCCGCCTGCTGTTTGAAAACGCACCAATACGGCGCCGTTTACAGCATGGCCCTCAAGCTGGCCGTAGGCCTGACGCCCAAGCGCCTCATGCGACAGCTCCACACCTCGCCCCACATGCGGAAAATGATCGCCGAGTTGAACCTGGCCTATCATCCGCAGCTGCTTCTTATGGACGGGGTGGAGGCTTTTGTGGACGGGGGGCCGATGACCGGGAAAAGGGCTCAGGCCGAGGTCATCCTGGCCGGCACCTGCCGAGTGGCCATGGACGCCGTCGGCCTCGCGGTTCTCAAAGAACTCGGCTCGAACGAGGCGATTATGTCCCGGAAAATTTTCGAGCAGGAACAGATCCAGAGGGCGGTCGAGCTTGGCCTGGGAGTGGCGCGTCCCGACCAGATCCAGCTCGTCGGCGCGGACCCGGCCAGCCGTGCTTATGCCGACAAGATCAAGGCCGTTCTGGCCCAGGGATAGGCAGACGATGGCCGGCGAGCTTTATCGGGGAAGGCGTTCCGTCCGGCAGTTCCAGCCCAAGCCGGTGCCCCGGGAACTCCTGATGAGGCTGGCCGATGCCGCCCGGCTGGCGCCCTCCGCGGCCAACCGTCAACCTCTGGAATTCATTCTCCTGGACGACCCGGCCGTGTGCGCCAGGGTTTTTCCGCACCTCCGCTGGGCGGCCTATATCAGCCCGGCCGGTGACCCGCGGCCGGGGCAGGAGCCGAGGGCCTATGTGGTCACCCTGGTCAACACCGCGGTCCGGGACAAAGGATATGAATATGACGTGGGCGCGGCCATGATGTCCATGATCATGACGGCCTGGGCCGAGGGAGTGGCCAGCTGCTGGCTCATTTCCGTGGACCGGGCCGAGGTCTCGCGGCTGCTGGGCATCCCCGAGACTCACCGCCTCGATTCCGTCCTGGCCCTGGGCTATCCGGCCGAAGCGCCTCAGGCCGATGACCTGACTGATTCAGTGCCATACTGGAAGGACGCGGACGGCCGGCTCCATGTGCCCAAAAGGAAGCTGGAGAGCGTCATTCATCTCAATAAGTTTTAGACAGGCCGAGTGCGGCCTCATCATCAAGGTACCGGAATTCGCGGGACATGATCCCGATTTCAAGAGAAATCGGGTCATGTCCCGAGCTTGGCTAGCCTGCCCAGAGATTCAAGGATTTTCGTCACCTCATCGTCCGTATTGCAGATGTGGAAGGAGACCCGGATGGCGCTGAGCCCGCCCTCGGTAACGCTCCGGACGCGGATTTTGTCATTGGCCAGGTGCTCGTTGATCTTCTTGTAGTCGCAGGCTTTCATCCTGAAGCTGATCATGGACGAACGGTAGGCTTCCTCCTCCGGGGAGAGGACCTCGACGCCCGCCATCTCCTTCAACCCCCGGTAGAACCGCTCGGCCAGGGGATGGTTATGACGCCAGATGCGCTCCAGGCCGATGGTCTGCACGAAATCCAGGGCCGTGCCCAGGGCAAAAAACAGGGCGTCGTTCTGGGTGCCGTATTCGTAGCGCTGGGCCGTGGCATGGAGGACGAATTCGTTTTTGATGATGTCATATCTCTCCGAACTGCCGCCGCCCACCGTCATCGGCCGGAGCACGTCGAGGAGCCCCTGACGCACGTACAGGAAACCGGTCCGCTTGGGGGCCATGATCCATTTGTGCGTGCTGCAGGTGTAGAAATCGGCTCCGCATTCGATAACGTCGAAAATGATGTTGCCCGGAGCCTGGGCGCCGTCCAGGGCGAACCAGATACCCTTATCCCGAGCCAGCCGGGAGATTTCCTTATCCGGGAAGCGCTGTCCCGTGGTGCAGGTGACATGGCTGATGAAGATCAAGCGCGTCCGGACGTTGATCAGGCGGGCGATGCGCTCCAGGTTGCCCCGGCCGTTCTCCAGGTCGGGCTCGAACAGGCGGATGACGATGCCGTCCCGCTGCATCCGGTTGAGGAGCCCGGAATTCACGGCCACGTGCTCATGGGTCGAGGTGATGACTTCGTCGCCTTTTTTGAGCGGCAGGCCGTTGATGATGATGTTGATGCCTTCGGTGGCCGAGCTGATGAGGGCCAGGTCCTCTTTGCGGCAGGACCGGCCTAGCAGGGCGGCCAGCCTTTCCTTGACCGACCACCACTCCTTCTCGTCGTGGCCGGCGTTGGGCGCCCGCTCTTCGCTGCGGGACCATTCTGAAAAACTGTGGAGGACGGGCAGGGGGCAGGCTCCCAGGCCGCCGAAATTCAGATAAATCCATTCCGGGTCCAAACTGAACTGCTCGCGGATAATCTTCCAGAAAGCCTCCTCATCGCCCGAGGCGGCCGCGGCTTGCAGCTCCCGGAGATCGGCGGACCTCACCGCCCCGGGCCAGGCCAAGCTGCCCAGGAATACGGCAGACAAGCGGATGAAATCTTTTCGTCTCATGATGTCCTCCTTGGCATGGTCGTATTGATGCTGTTCCGGTCACTCGCCGGCCACCGTCAACTCCCGAATTTTGATGGTCGGCCCGGTGACTCCCATGTCCAGGTCCAGATCGTCGGCCACGGCTTCAAGGTCGTGGAGCGCCCGGCCCAGGTTCCCGGAGACGGTGATCTCCGAGACGGGATAGACGACTTCGCCCTTCTCCACCCACAGCCCGAAGGCGCCCCGCGAAATGTCGCCGGTCACGGGGTTGAGGCCGTGGCCGATGGTCTTGATGAGAATAAGGCCGCGCTCCGTCGAGGCGATAATGTCCTCGGGTTTCAGCCGGCCGGGCTGGAGGTAGAAATTGTTGGGGCCCACGGCGCCGCCCTCGGAGTTGCCCGTGCTGCGGAGGCCGAGCTTGCGGGCCGCGTAGGCGTTGCACAGAAAATTTTTGAGAATGCCCTTATCCACGACCGTCGTCCGCCGACAGGGAACGCCCTCCGAGTCAAAGGGCCGGGTCCCCGGCCGGCGGGGCAGCAGGCCGTCGTCAACAACGGTGAGGAGGCCGCTGCCGATCTGTTGGCCCAGCTTGTCCGCCAGGAAGGTCGTTTTCTGATAGACCGAGACTCCCGACACACAGGAGAACAGGAAGCCCATCAGCCAGGAAGTCATCAGCGGCTCGAAGATGAGCGGCACCTGTTGAGTCTTGATCTTGCGGGGGTTGAGCTGGCGAACGGTCCGGGCCACGGCCGTCCGGGCCACCTTGTCCGGCGGGTCGAGGTCCTTCCAATGCGTCCGCGATGAATACCAGAAATCTTCCACCCGTTCGTCGGTCCCTCCCGCCTGAAGCCCAACGCTGAGCGAGCAATGGGAATGACGGAAGTCTTCCAGGAACCCCTTTGAATTGGCCAGGATGACGACGCCTTCGTTGGTCCCCACGCTGGCGCCCTGGGAATTGGTGATGCGTTTGTCCTCCAGGGCCAGGCGCTCAGTCTGGAAGGCCAGGTCGATCTTGGTCCGGGCATCCACGGCCTCCAAGTCCGGGTCATGCAGGTCGAGCGGTCCAACCGCCGCGGGCCTCTCCTCCATATCCGGGAGGCCGGAGAACTCGTCGAAGCCGGCCAGGCGGGCCCTCTGGACTGCCCGGCGGACCAGGCCGTCCAGTGCTTCTTCCGAAAGGTCCGAGGAAGAGGCGTAAGCCGTCCTCTTGTCCAGGATGACCCTGAGCCCCAGGCCGCGCGAGCCGGCTTCCACGAGGTTTTCAATGCGGCCCAGGCGCACATCGACGCTGAACTCCAAACCGTCGCCGATTTGGACCTCAGCCTCCTCGGCGCCGGCCGAGCAGGCCTTTTCCACCAGGCTCAGGGCCAGGCCGCGCAGGTCTTCGGCCGAGAGCCTTTGTTTCATGCGCTCCCCCCGACCGTCATCCGCTCGACCTTGAGTGTCGGACAGCCGTCCGTGACCGGCACGTCCTGGCCGTCCTTGCTGCAGGTGCCCGTCTGCAGGCTGAAGCCGAGGTCCGAGCCGACCAGGACGATGCGGTGCAGGAT
>JBAVVA010000335.1:0-6422 GCA_049697055.1 Candidatus Aminicenantales bacterium | reverse complement strand
AGCAGAAATGGCAGGATGCGCTGGCACTATTAAGGCATTAGCTTAAGAGCAAATATCAATTCTTTCGAGAAATATATTCTCCCATTTACGTCTTTGTATTAAGAATTGCTCGGCAGGTGGGCATACTGGCGGAATCTGGACTATTATTAGCCATACTTGACAATATAGTATCAAACTAGTATCATTTTAATGCCCAAGAAAATTCGGGAACTCATTAAAGAGCTCACAATGGCCGGATTTGTCGATCGTGGCGGCAAGGGCAGTCACCGCAACTTTATGCATCCCTCGGGCGTGATCCTGACTCTTTCCGGCCATCCGGGAGATGACGCTTTGCCTTATCAAGTCAAGTTGGTCAAGTCCAAGATCAGGGAAATGGAAAAATGAAACCCAGCGACAGGTATTTGAAATTAGTGACATGGTCGGACGAGAATCAATGCTATATCGGATCTGTCCCGGGCTGGATCGAGGATTGCTGCCACGGCAAGGACGAAGCGAACGTCTATGGCAAGCTCTGCAAGATCGTCGATGAATGGATCGAGATCTATCGACGGGACGGACGGCCTCTCCCCTCCCCGACAAACAGAAAATACTCCGGTCGGTTTGTTCTCAGGACAGGACCGGAAATGCACCGGGCGCTGGCGGTCAAGGCCCTGAGCGAAGGCGCAAGTTTAAATTCTCTCGTGGTGAAAACGCTTAAAAAGGCCTTTCTGCAGCGGAGCTGATCCGCGTGGGGTCGTGTCTACTTATATGTCCCCGATGTTTTTGCGCCACTAATTTTTTTTGGGCGGCTTGGTTTCGGTGACGACAAAGACGAAGCTACCCACATGCGAACCCCAATCCTTGCTTTCGATACCATTTCGGAAGCTGCCCTTGTAGGATGCCGCGCCCGGCCGGATCTCGATGGTCACGGTTCCGCCCTTTTCGAGGGTGATAAGTCCGGCATGGACCGCCGCCGTGCAGACGGAGGAATCATCCGTGTAGAGATCGGTGCCCCACAGGCGTCCGGAAGGGTTCCCGTTCGGCGGGCAGACAAAGGTGAACCTCTCGCCGTTCCGTCCCCGAAAGGAATCCGCTTGCGCTCCATAGCCCGACCCTCCGGGCTTTGCTCCCGTGACGGTCGGCTGTGGGGTCGGTTGTGGTTGGGGTTGAGGTTGTGGTTGCGGCTGTTGTTGCGCAACGGGCTGGGCGGCCGGGAGCGGGGTGGTGCGGGTCAGGGAAGTCGAACCGTTTTCTCCGTTATTAGTGAGCCACCCGCCGGACATATTCTTGTCCCCGCCCCCCACCTCGAGCACATACACTCCGCTCTTCTGGGTCCCATAGGGCATCGAATTCGTGTACTCGATGGTGACGGTCCGGCCGCTCACCCTGGCGGTCCCCCTGCCGTTGCCGTAGCCTTTTTCCATGACCTCATAAATCCCTTCACCCTTGGGGCTGAAGGTTAAATTGGCCCCGCCGCCGCTGTCATAGCGCCACGTGCCTGAAATGTTTATGGCGGCCGGCGGCCCGGACTTTTTTGTCACCTGGCCCAACGGCACAAACCCGACGGTCAGCCGCTGCTTGGCCGGGAGCTGATCGCCGTAGTTCAGGATCTGCATGGCCTGGGGCGCCCACCAGGCGGTGAGGACAGCCTCCAAGGGCTGTGTCGCCTTAGGCACGATGATGACCTGCCTGAGCGAATACTTGACTCCCACCTTCAACGGTTTCGGCGTCTCTTCCCGGATCGACTCCCGGCCGAGATACAGGGGGGAGCCATCCTTGGCCTTGATTCCATAACCGCCGTTGGCACCCTGGTGAGGATCGGTCACCCATTCTACGGTGAGAATGCCGGGCCCGGTTATTCGGAAATCCTGGGAGATATTCTCCACCGGTTTTTTGGAGTGAACGGCCGCTTTCGGGATACCAGTTCCAATTCGACGAGATTCTCGGCGCGAACGGGCAAACCGGCGGCGACAAATAACGCCAGGAAGGCGTAAATCCAAAACGATCTAAAATGAACCACACGTCTCGGATATAGCATATTCACCTCCGCTTCAGATTTTAACCAAGAATTATACTCTCATTTGGTGACACATAACTAATGGGCAAACTTTGATAAAGCTAAGGTTCGATATTATAATTTCGAGGGCTGGAAATATTGGCATTATGAAGAAGTGCTCAACCGCGCACCGCTGCCGGATAATGAGATCTGGCAAACGCAGAAATAGAAGGATGCACTGGAATTGAAGGGGGAAAAATAGCGAGCCCGAGGCGAAGGAAGTCCTCATCATTCAATAGCAAGCTTTGGCAGGGGGTAGTTTTCTGGGCGACCTCGCCGCGCTTGTCGCAGGGAGCCCGAACGCCCTCGAATGTCCGGTCGTTGGCTAAAATGCCGCTGCGATGTCTTAGAATCCCGAGAAAATTGTCCGTGTTGGTTCGTCTTGTTAGGGCAGAGGAGAGACTGGAAGTGGCCATCATTTTTCACCCGCATGCCCTCCAGAGGATGGATGAGAGAGGTGTGACCAGGGCAGAGGTTCGGAGGACACTTGAGATAGGCCAGAAATGTCCCGCCAGGTTCGGCCGCCGGAAATACGAGATGTCATTTTCTTATAGAGATATTTGGAGATCAAAGTTCTATGAACATAAGCATCTCGAGGTCTACTGCGTTGACGAAGAAAAAGATACCCTGGTTATAACGGTTGTAGTAAAATATTTCTAGGAGAGCTTCAATGGACATTAGCTATGATCCGAGATACAACATCGCCTATATCCGTCTTCGGAGGAAAGCGCCCGGTGTCAAGACTGTCCAAGTCAGCGAGGAGATGAACATCGACCTCTCTGCGGATGGAAAAGTTTACGGGATTGAGCTCCTGAATGCGCGCGAGCAGCTGATCAGGGGAAAGAAGATTTCTTTTGTTGATGAGTCGACGGGCAAGGCCTATGAACTCCCATTGGTTTCATAATTGCTGATTTGTTATCTAAGCATCGAATAGATGTTGCTGATTCAAAGTAACCTCACTCCAATCGAAAGACCGGCGCTATTTATATAAAAACTGGAATAATGAGCGGATTCTTATCGCCGCCCGGCTTACAATAAATCAAGCCCATTTAAGCTATAATTGCCCCCAAGGGGAAGAAGGACCATGCCCGAATATTCAAACTCTCAGCTCGGAAAGTTCGAGGATTGTCCGCTTCGGTACTGGCTCATCTATGTGGACCGGATCAGGCGCGTCGCGGTGAGTGTCGAGGCCTTCCTCGGCCAGCGGTTTCATGAGGCAATGCAGTGGCTCTACGGGCTCCAGCCTGCCGGTGCAGGCTGAGCTCGACAAGGACAGACAGCTGGCCCTCTATTAAATCGGCGTCCAGAAACTCTGGCCCGAGGCGAAGGAAGTCCGGCTCGTCTGGATGATGAAAGAGGCCTGAAAAAAGAAGAGTGATCCAGCCAAAAAAATACCGTCTCCGGGGCGCGGGATGGATAAAAGGCTTACTGTTTGACCAGTTCCACTCGGCGGTTCTTGGCTTTTCCCTGCTCGCTGTCGTTGGAGGCTACCGGAGGTAGCGGACCGACCCCGTAGCCCTTCAGCCTGCCGGCGGCGATTCCGTATTTGTTGACCAGGACTTGGACCACGGCCTCGGCGCGGGCTTGAGACAGCTTCATGTTGACGTCCATCACCCCTGTGCTGTCGGTGTGGCCGACGACGTTCAACTTAAGCCACGGCTCTTTTTTCAGGAACTTGGCGATCTCGGCCAGTGCCTTGTCCGATTCCGGCTTGATCTCGGATTTGCCGGTGTCGAAATATATGCCATAGACGGCCGCGTGTCCGGTGGCGTGAATGTCGTTGGCGAAGGCCTCGGCGTTGGCGACGATCTCCTGGGTCATTGCCTGTTTTTCGACGATGTAGAGCATCCACTCGGAGGTGATGTAGGCGCTGATGTGCACCCATATCTCCTTGCCGTCTTTGATCACCTTCATGTAAGAATTGCCATCATCGTCGCTGGAAAGGACGGTGCCGCCAATCTTGGTCACGGCATTCTGGTAATTGCGAAAAATCTGGAGGCGGGTCGCTTCCTTCGCGCCTTCCTGGAGCGTGTAGCGGATCTCGTACACGTGCCCCTCCACGGCGATCTCTTTGTGCGAATCGTCCACGAAAATGTGGCTGTCGAACTGCTTTTCCTCGCAGCGCTGGATGCGGTAATTGGGCATGCGGTTGAACAACGGGTGATCCTTGCAACCTTCCGCATCCGCCTCTTGGGCACTCATTGGAACTGCAATCATAAAAGCCAGTATAACCGTGATAAAAAAGATGCCTTGCAACTTCTTCATCGTCAAACCTCCATTCATCGTTGTCTAGGATGATTGACAGGAAAATCAATTTTACCCCAGCTGGGATTTTAAGGAAGGTCTGTGGAAATTGCTATACCCGTTGTCGCGGTTTTTGACATCGGCGTACAACCGGCGATATTATTCCATCGTGGTCAGGTCCTGACGTTCCGGCGCGGAAGGGCGGTTGCCCTCGGGGCGGCGGCTGCGCCGGCTAGGAGGGAATATGAAAAGCAAGAGCCGGGCTGGGTTTTTAAGCGCGGCTGTTTGTCTAAGCGTGTTCCTGTCCGCAATAGCGCAGCTTTCGGACGAAGGCTGGGTGAAATCCAAGGATCCCTGTTATCTGACCAAACAGCAAAAGAAATACGCTAAACAGAACTTCGGGTCGGACATGCCCTACATGACCTGCATCCCCCTGGGGATCACTCTGGACTGGAAGATTGACGTGCAGTACCAACGCCATCCGCCCTTTGGGAACGACCAGATGAGCCTGTTTATTCGGGAGGAATATCCGGCTTTTTTGGAGCTCCTCTACGATCAGAAAAAACGGGACGTGTTGCAAAGTTTTAAAATCATGGGCCCGGCCCCCTGCTGTCCCGGCCAGGTGACTGCGGACCTCGTCAGCGCCCGGGCGGCTTTTTGGGCCTGCGACGGGCATACGATCAGGGATTGTGTCAGGGTCACGACCTCAACCCCGGTGGATTTTGAACTGACCTCAGAGGACAGTGCCGACCTGGCCTTCAGCTGGAGCCGGGACGGCCTGGACTGCGAGGGCGGGGCAGATTCCTCCCGTATTGAATATCGGGACAAGCCTCCCAGGGCCATGCTGTCGGGACTTCTATATGAAGATCCTTTCCAGATCAAGGTCAAGGGCACCGACTCGCTGACCTGGGAGGAAGTCCGGCAGGGGATGGAGGATGAATCTTTGTACAAGGCTTTTTCCTTTCAGAGCCGGACCGTTTTTCCATCACCCAAGGGGAACCTGGATCATACCTATTCCATGAAAGGAAAGGCCGATCTCTACATCAGCTTTGGAGAAACGAAGGAGGAGGTCTGGACGGTGACGATCGAAGGCCGGGAAAAGGACGAACCCGACTCCCCCATAACCTACAAGGATCGCGACAAGACGACCAAGGAACTCCCGATCAGCGTGCAGTTCGATTGGCTCGCCCAGGCCCGGCTCACCCTCAGGAAAGCCAAAAAGGCCCGGTTCTACGATTCGGGGACCATCACCAAGTTCTCTCAAAGCCCGCAAATCATCTTCGGCCATCCGGAGCTCTATAGGTGTTTTTTGAGTCAATGCCCAGGAGACAGGACCTACCAGAACATGAGTTTGTACGAGAGTGCCGCGTTGCCCGGGGAAGTGCAGGGTGAGAGCCTGAGCTTGGGCTGGCCGGCCTACCCCTCCCAAGCCTGCGTCGTTTGCTCGCCCCTCAAAATGTATTTAGGAAAGATCTGGTATCGACACGAATTCGGGGGCGGGGACGTGTTCATGAAACGCATGGCCGAAATGTGGCTGCCCTTGAAGGATGGTTTAGTCAAGACGGGGACGACGCTGGAAGGAGTCGAATACAAGATCACCCTGAAGAAGATCAAATAGGGGGCGGGATGGCGCGTCCCACGGCCTTGGCCCCGGAGCGATTTCATTTGTTGATGAGTCGACGGGCAAGGCCCATGAACTCCCGTTGGTTTCATAACGGACGCAATTCTTTTCAGAAGTCTTTTTTGAGGGAGAAGATGGCCGTGCCCGAATATTCAAACTCCCAGCTCGGCAAGTTCGAGAGTTGTCCGCTTCAATACCGGCTCATCTACGTGGACCGGATAAAGCGCCCCGAGGAGGGGGTCGAGGCCTTCCTGGGCCAGCGCTTCCACGAGGCCATGGAGTGGCTCTACCGCGAGCGCGGTTTCCGGGAGGTGCCGCTGGAGGAGGTTCTTGCGTTCTACGAAGCGCAGTGGAAGGCGGCCTGGCAAGAGGGGGTTAAGATTGTCAATAAGGAGCGCACGGCCCAAGAATACCGGGCGCGCGGCCGCAAGTTTATCGAGGATTATTACGGGAGCCACCATCCTTTTTTGGAAGGGAAGGTTCTGGGGCTAGAGCGAAAAATTCAATTCTCGCTCGAGCAAG
>JBAVVA010000334.1:0-7681 GCA_049697055.1 Candidatus Aminicenantales bacterium | reverse complement strand
CTTTTCTTGAGGGAGGATCTGAGAACAATCGGGAAATGTAAGTAATGAAAAAGGGGGCGGCCCGCGCCGCGGGCCGTCCCCGAAAGCTTTCTTGCCGAGCGCGTAACCTCAGTCGGCTTCAGCCTTGCCCTTGAGGAAGTTCTCCACCCACTCGGTCGTGGCGCTCTTGGGCCGCTCAATGGGGAAGCCCAGAGCCCGGCTCCAGATGAGCTGGGCCAGGACGCCGATGGCCCGGGAGACGCCGAAGAACACGGTGTAGATGTCGTACTCGGTCACCCCGTAGTGCCACAGCAGGCAGCCGGAGTGCGCGTCGACGTTGGGCCAGGGGTTCTTGGCCTTGCCCTGCTTCAATAGGATGTCGGGGGTCACTTCGAAGACCATGCTGACGACCTTGAAGATGTCGTCGTTGGGCAGGTGCTTCAGGGCGAACTCGCGCTGGGCCGTGTAGCGGGGGTCGGTCTTGCGCAGCACGGCGTGGCCGTAGCCGGGCACGACCTTGCCGCCGGCCAGCGTGTCCCAAATGTGCTTGGACAGCTGCTCCTTGGTGGGAACGCCGCCCAGCTCCTTCATCAGGTTCATGATCCAGCGCAGCACTTCCTGGTTGGCCAGTCCGTGGAGAGGGCCGGCCAGGCCGTTCATGGCCGCCGACAGGGAGTAGTAGGCGTCGGACAGGGCCGAGCCGACCAGATGGCAGGTGTGGGCCGAAACGTTGCCGCCCTCATGGTCGCTGTGGATGACCAGGTAGAGCCGCATCAGCTCCTTGAAGGCCTCGTCCTTGACGCCCAGCATGTGGGCCAGGTTGCCGCCCCAGTCGAGCTTCGGGTCGGCCGGGATGTGCTTGTCGCCCTTGTAGGAGCGGCGGTAGATGTAGGCGGCCATGGCCGGCAGCTTGGCCAGGAGGTTCATCGTATCCTCATACATCGGGTCCCAATAGTCCTTCTTGTTGATGCCAGCCCGGTATTTCTGGGCGAACACTGAATCCTTCTGCAGCTGGAGAATGGCCAGGGAGAACTGGGTCATGGGGTGCGTGTCTTTGGGCACGGCCTTCATCATATCCAGCAGGTATTTAGGCAGCTCGCTCCGTTTCTGCCATTCCGCGGTGATGGCCTTGACGTCGGCCTCGGTGGGCAGGTCGCCGGTCAGGAGCAGGTAGAAGATGCCCTCGGGCAGGGGTTCCGAGCCGCCCGGCCACTTGGGGAGTTTCTGCTGCAGCTCGGGGATGGAGAATCCGCGGAAACGAATCCCCTCGAACTTGTCCAGGAGCGAGCAGTCCCAGATCATGCACAGGACGTCCCGCACTCCGCCGTAGGCCTGGGAGATGGTGACGTCGGACAGCTTCTTCTCCCCATTCTCTTTGAGGATGCCCTTGATCCTTTCCTGCATGGGGGGGATTTTGGCTGCTAGTTTTTCCTTTAATGAAGCCATAGAAAATACCTCCTTTTAATTTAAGAAATTTATTAAATATTTAAGGTAAAGGCCGTTCTCCGCGTCAGGTCTTATATAATACTCAGAAAACGCCTGTCAAACAAGGCAAACAAAAAAGAAAAGCATTTAAAACCGGACGGCGGTTTTTACGTATTTGACAGGTGGAACAGTCAGCCTTTATCATGGAGGCGGAACGGAGAGCTTCAAGGAGGAAAGACAATATGGTGATCGGTGTTCTGATCATATTCGGACTGCTTATCCTTTTTCTGGTGGGCATGTACAACAGCCTGGTCATCCTGCGCAACCGCTGCGATAACGGCTGGGCGCAGATCGACGTCCAGCTCCGGCGGCGCTATGACCTTATCCCCAACCTGGTCGAAACGGTCAAAGGCTACGCCAAGCACGAGCGGGAAGTCTTCGAGAAAGTGACCCAGGCCCGGACCCAGGCCATAAACGCCGGCACGGTCAAGGATCAAGGCCTGGCTGAGAACCAGCTGGCCGGAGCCTTGAAAACCCTCTTTGCCGTGGCCGAGAACTATCCCGAGCTCAAGGCCAACCAGAATTTTCTCATGCTCCAGGAGGAGCTGGCCGGCACCGAATCCAAGGTGGCCTACTCACGGCAGTTCTATAACGACTCGGTGATGAAGTACAACACCAGGCTCCAGACTTTCCCCACTAATGTCATGGCCGGCATGTTCGGGTTCAAGCAACGCGAGTACTTCCTGGTGGCCGAGCCGGAAGCCAAGGGGCCGGTCAAGGTGAGCTTTTCCTGAGGCCTGGCGCCCCGCCTTCTCAGGCTTCTATGTTCGAGCAGATTTCCGAGAACAAATTTAAGTCCGGCCTGCTGGTTTTCTGTTTTATTGTTCTGATATTTATGCTGGTCTGGGTGCTCCAGTACCTGCTGGGATTCGGGACGGCCGGGTTCATCCTGGCTCTGGTCATCACTTCGCTGATGGCTTTTATCAGCTACTGGTCCAGCGACAAGATCGTTTTGGCCATCAGCCGCGCCCGGCCGGTGAGCAAAGAGGAATATCCTTACCTGTACAACGTGGTGGAAGGACTGGCCATAGCGGCCGGCATCCCCGCCCCCCAATGCTACGTCATTGACGACACGGCGCCCAACGCCTTCGCCACGGGCCGCAACCCAAAAAATTCGGTCATCTGCGTCACCACCGGGCTGTTGCAGAAAATGAACCGGGCGGAGCTGGAGGGCGTCATCGGCCACGAGATGTCGCACATCAGGAACTATGACATTCTCCTCCAGACCCTGACCGTGGTCATGATCGGCGTGGTGGCCCTGCTTAGCGACTGGATCCTGCGCGGCGTTTTCTGGGGCGGCGGCCGGCGCCGTTCGAGCAGCCGGGGCAAGGGAAACTCGCTGGTCCTGGTGCTGCTGGCGGTGGGTCTGGTGCTGGCTCTGCTCAGCCCGCTCATCTCCCAGCTCATCCGCCTGGCCATTTCCCGCCGGCGGGAATTCCTGGCCGATGCTTCGAGCGCCCAACTCACCCGCAACCCAGCCGGTCTGGCCTCAGCTTTGAGAAAACTCTCCTCCGACACCGAGCCGTTGGAAGCGGCCAACAAGGCCACCGCCCACCTCTACATCGTCAACCCGCTCAAGAACCTGAAGGGATTCGTCAACAAGCTGTTCAGCACCCACCCGCCCATCGAGGACCGCATCGCCGCGTTGGAGAAGATGTAGGGAAAATGCCGGACGACCCAGAAGCAGCTTTCGAGTTCAATAATCGGAGGGAATGGCGGAAATGGCCGGCTGTTTCGATTGAAATTCGGTTCTGTGTTCTTTATAATACCTTCGTCCTTGGGCGGGGTCGTAGTTCAGTTGGTTAGAACGCCGGCCTGTCACGCCGGAGGTCGCGAGTTCAAGTCTCGTCGGCCCCGCCACTTTTCCCCATATGAATCAACGTTTTCCTTTTAGCACCATTAGTCCGAAGTAGGCGAGTTTTAGCAAAATCTGTTACACCGGCGTTACACGGGGAGGAGTCTACCTTCTTACCTGGCCGCCGCATATGACGATATTCCCTGGTGATTGCTGCGCCCGTAGCTCAGTTGGATAGAGCGCCTGACTACGAATCAGAAGGTCGCAAGTTCAAGTCTTGCCGGGCGCGCTTCTGTTTCCCCATATAAATCATCAATTTATGGCGCTTTTCGGACATTTTCGGATTGCGCAAGTTTCCGTCATTTTCCGGCTTTTTCCGCAATAAAGTCGAGACAAAGTCGAGACCATTTTTGAAATCTCTATCGGAATGGTAGTAACTGAAAAATAGAATTTATTTAAACCCAGTTATTAGGCCTGGATAAAGTGCTGCCATCCGGCAAGATCACGGGATCGGGTAAAATGCACGCCTTTAAATGGTCCTCTTTTATCTTAATATGAAAATCACATATGCCAGCTAATTCCTTTCCTTTTCTTCTAAAGGGAAAAACAATCGCTATTTCTTTTTGTGGAAATAGATCTTTAGCCGCTGTTATAGCTGGAATTAAATCCGTGTCGCCAGATATTATATAGGCCTTATCGAATTTATCTAGCACCGCATATCTCAATAAATTGACGGCAATATTAACATCGGTTTGCTTTTCAATAGGCTGCTCAAAATCCTTTTTACACAATCGACATTTTATTATTTTCGTCTTGAATCTTCCTTCTATGGTTTCTACCCCAAATGAATCTAAAGCACGGATTAGAATTTTATGTCTAGCTATTTTTGCTTGGTCCCAAGTTGCAAATGCTGTAAAAAATAATATCTTTTCGATTTTCTCCTCTTGTTTAATTAAGATTTTTGCAAGATTTGCATAATTAAGCCATTTATATTTGAAGAGTTGAGGATAATTGACGGAATGGTAAAAATTGAACCCGTCGATAAAAAAGTATATTCTTTTCATAAAAAAACCCAGGAGCTCTAGCTACCTGGGGGCCGCGGGAATTTCCCGCGGGGAAGACGTTAATAATATAAGTATTTCTATTGAAAAAGTCAATAGAATGGATATATCTATCTTAGTTATAATCAACATATTAAGATTTTTGTCAAAATAAACACTTTTTATGGTTAACTAATTCAGCGTTTACTTAAACAACTTCCCCAGACCGCGTCCCGTGATCTTGCCTGCGCCGCGGCGAAGGATTCGCCTTCCAATCTTGCCCTTTTGAACCGCGTTTAGGTCTCCGAGAATCCGGGCCAGGCGATAAAGGAAGCCGCGAGTCTTATTGATGCTCATTTTTTAGGCAAAATATATTTTGCCCAATCGGGATTACTCGATATCTGCTCTATTAAATGTCTTGCCGTTATTTCGTCTGGAATTCGTGTTATGGGATCATCATTTGCGCCCTTGAAAACCCAATATCCATCTTGATAGGCATATAATATTTTAACTTGACCAAAGCACTGCGTAGGGTCATCTCTTTTTGCATCACAACACGAATGAAAAACTGTGGCCTGGAGAGCCTTATCGGAACCTTCAAAGCCCCAGTGCCTAAGTTTTCCCCAACCCATGCTCCCTCTTCCCAATACGCTTGCTATATCGCCCGAATCTGCGTTAGAGGATGCCTTGACCTTCAGGGCGATATATGCCGTGAACGGCGATATAAGAGAATCGGTTTTCTGAACATCAAAAGATATTTCTATTTTTTCAAATTTTAGAAGATAATTAATTTTTCCCGTTTTTGAACTTTGAAGGATGAAGAGCCCCGGCTTTTGAAAATCTTCCGTTATCAGGACAGCCGGGGAAGTGGAAAATAACTCATCGACCTGCTTCACCACGGGCTGAAAGGAATTCACAACGGATTGTGATTGTTCAGCTTGAGCCCAGAGCGAGCCAAAGCCAAAGCACAATAGCGCGGCAAGCAAAATAGTTTTTTTCATGGTTTCTCCCCTTTGAATTGATTCTTTAGCAAAGGGGAGCGGAAGTCAAGGGCTCGGGAGATTCTTTATCAGCCTCTCATAGGCTCCCCTAAGTCCCTGCCAGGAGCGGGGAGCATCTCTATATTTTTGATTCCATTTCAATGAGGCTCTTTCCCAAAAGCCAAAGTGGCCGGGCTCATTCTTTGCAAGCGGGATTCCGAGACTCCGGACCAGACTATAGATTCGAAAGTGCTTTTCCTTAAAGGAAGTAGCCCGCTTTATCTTAAGATCACGTTTCACCTGCTCATAGAGACGTTGCAATTCGCGGCCGCTGAAGTCATAGGCTCGGAACGTCAGGCTGATTTCTTTTCCCGCTATGATCTCGCCTGTGGGCAACGTGGACGATGATTGTGAGTCCAAAATCTTGATTCGCGGCACAAGCGGCTTGATTCCTGCCAGCACGAACATGACCAGAGAAGCCTGATAAAAGCCAGTGGCCTTCGCGACCGATCGAGTTTCTCTCTCCAGGTTTTCCAGTCTTGGTCCACAGACAGGGACGCTATGACGCCAAGGATCTCCTTTTCTGGCGAATGGCAGGAGATCCCTCTCTGGGGAAAGGCGAATATTGTAAAGTCGCAACTTCGTCGCCAAGCGGCCAAGGTCATTCTGCAGCGACTTAGGCACTCTTCGTTTTTTGGATTGCACCTCTTCTTCAATCCATTTGATGGAGCCATCCCAATCAAAGGGGGGTTTGGGTGAATTAAAAAGTTTTTTTCTCAAGCCCTCTGCCCAGGATGTTATTTTCTCAATAAGAATCTCGCTAGTGAGCGCGTCTGCTGGTCCAAACTTATGCGGCAATATTTGATTTCGTCTTATCAACTTTTTATTTGTTTTGAAATTGGAAGCAAAGGCCGGGGGCTGAGATATGGCAAGGCGTTTAATGAATTCGTGCGCAACTAGATAATCTTCAGGGGAATAATTATCTCTCGGGCTCTGGCGCTCTATTGCACGATAGTCATTATAGGGCTGACCCCGAAGGCTTGGCGGAAGTTTGTATTGAAGCGTCTCAAGAAATTCGCTTTGTTTCATGGTAACACCTTGACATACAGATAAGTTACCAAATAAATTTGTTCGCGTCAATAGGAGAACTGGCATGAAACAAAGATCGGGGCTGCGGCTGGCTCGGCGATTGGCTGACCTTTCGTTGTATGAAGTATCAAAGGCCACGGGGATCTCTGTCCCGCACCTTTCTTTGACAGAGCGCGGCTTTGGAAAACTCTCGCCCGAGAAAAAGGCCAAGCTGGCTGAGTTTTTTGGATACGCGCCTGAAACACTTTTTGGTGATAAAGAAGGTAGCTCGAAGTGAGGATTCTCCTGACCGTCGCGGAGTTCTTCTAAGTTCATGATCGAAATGTTCGCCGGCCGCCGTTGGCTTCGCATTTCAGAGGCGGCGGCCTATCTCGGCGTTCATCCAAAAACCTGTTATGACTGGGCGGCCAGGGGGCTCCTTCCGACAGCCCGGATCGGCGGGACGCGGCGCGTTGACCGGCTTGCGCTTGACCAGGATCTTGAGCGGCAATCCCAGGCCGGGCAGCATCGGCGGGGAAAACGGCCATGACTGAAAAAAATGAAACTTTAGGGCGGCGGGGGTGCTTGGATTTCCGGTCCCTTTTCTCCCGAGTGCCTTTCGCCGCCCTCTCAATAAGGGACCGATTTGATGAAAAAACATGGACAGGATGAACGAAAAAACAAGCAACGAAGCACGGCCTATCGCCCAAAGCCACCCTTTGGAATTATCGAGGGTATCGGCACTCCTGCATTCGACCGGCTCAGCCCAACGGCCGTTTGGGCGCTTGTCAGGCTCTATTCCAAATTTAATGGATTAAATCGAAGCAATCTTTCACTTCCCTATCGTGGAGTTAAAAGGATTATGAGTCCCTTCATCCTTACCCGCTCAATTTGGGAACTTTTGGGCTTCGGGTTCATTGATGTTCAACGTTGGGGCCGCCTCGAAAAGAATTGCTCAATTTATAGCATAAGCGATAGATGGCGCCGATGGCAGGGACCTGATTCCAAGCCTCACCTTGACAGAATCGCCGCTGTTCTCGCGGAAATCGAAAAACTCAGGCGAGAAAAATGGCCGGATGAAAGAAAGTCAGAAAAGCGGCAACACATCGTCGCCCTCCGGAAAACGGTATTCGATGTTAAGCCATAACTGGCTAATTATAACTAAAGGTCTTCACCAGGTGATGCTAAGAGGTCATCGCATTAAAGGTCTTCACCAGGTGGCGCTGTCAGGCGATAACAGCATCACCAGGTGGCACTGTCAGCATCACCAGGTGTCACTGGAAATGTCCCAAAGTCCCCTTAGAGGCAGGCGTTCTTCCGGCCTGGCAGTGGAT
>JBAVVA010000333.1:0-2421 GCA_049697055.1 Candidatus Aminicenantales bacterium | reverse complement strand
CTGTCCTTCGACGATTAAAAGCAGGGCTGCAATCTTTAATCCCATCCACGCCCCCGGGATACTCTTGGCCAAGGCTACCAGGCTGTCCCGGGTCACCTCCGGATGCCGGATATCGATCGGTTCCATACAAACAGTTTAACATAAATCAAGCTAATATGTAACAATTAATAATGCGTTAACATTAGAAATAGCATTTTTGAGAGAGGGCTGTCAATCAATTATGATATTTCGTCGAGATAACCCTCTAATATTTGTTGACAATATATCCATTTTAGCCTAATATGGATAGCATGATAACCAGATTAATTGAAGCAAGGCTCGCCGAAACCCTGAATCAAGGCTTTTCTCTCTTCCTCCTGGGACCAAGGCAGACCGGCAAAACGACGACCCTGACGAAGATCCTGGAGCCTATAGATCATATAGCGTTCAATCTGATGGAGACTGGGGAAAGATTGAAGTATGAACGAAATCCGTCCCTGATCAGACAGGAAGTGGCGGCCTCGGGGAAAAAGTATGTCTTCATCGACGAAATTCAAAAAGCTCCGGCCATCCTGGATGATGTCCAGGTTCTTATCGACAGGGAGAAGAAAGTGTTCGCCTTGACCGGCTCTTCCGCCAGGAAACTCAAAAGAAAAAACGTCAATCTCCTTCCCGGAAGGACTCTCCATTTTCATATGAACCCCCTTCTGTACCATGAATACAGAGATCACTTTAAAATGGCGAGTGAAACGGACCTCAAAACGGTCCTCAAGCACGGCGAACTTCCCAAGGTCCTGACGCTTGTCGCGGATTCCCGGGAAAAAATCGCTAGAGAGCTTTTATCGTCTTATGTCATGACCTATCTCGAAGAAGAGGTCCGGGCCGAGGCGCTTGTCAGACAGATCGGCTCTTTCACGAGATTCTTGAAGCTGGCCGCCGAAAACTCGGGCAGGTTGATCAGCCTGAGATCCATGGCTCAGGACATCGGAGTGACTCATGCGACCGTCTCCGGTCATTTCCATGTTCTCCAGGATTGTCTCATTGTCGAAAAAATCGAATCGCTAATCCCGGCCGGAGAAAGAGGGAAGCTGCGGAAAGCCGCCAAATATGTCTTTTTCGATTCGGGTGTTCGGAACGCCTCGGCCGAGGTTCTGGGGACGGCTGATTTCACGTCCGATTATTGGGGGACGTTGTTCGAACAATGGGTCGGCCTGTCCATACTGCGCCTGATGAGAGCGCGAAGTTTACCCGGGAAACTGTACTACTGGAGAGATTACAGCGGCAGGGAAGTCGACTGGGTGATTGAACTGGGCGACGAATGGATCCCAGTGGAGGTCAAATGGGGAGAGAACCCAAGAGCCGGCGATTTCAGGCATCTGGAGTATTTTATCCAGACTTACGCCCAAAAGGTCCGGAAGGGATATTTGGTGTTCACGGGGCTGAGAGACAGGAAAATCAGCGACACGATTCTTGCCCTCTCTTTCCGGAATTTCTTGGAAAGGATTTTCGAGCCTCAAGAACGATGACGCCGACCGGTCGAGCATCAACGCCGGTTGATGTTTTCTCTCCTCGACTCCTGACGGCGGGCCTGGGCTCTTGGCGTCTTTTCAAGGAGAGCCGACCTCTTCGGTGATGTTGGCCCGTTTCTGGGGACATTTCTCCTGTCATGGCGGGAGTGTATCGTCCCCGGCATCCGGAGCGAATATTTCTCATAAAGCTCTCTTATGCCGGAGGGGGAGGTCCGGTTGATTTCCGGCTCATCAAGCACCGCGGACGGCTTCCGGGTCGCCCTTCCCCGTGCTCAAACCGTCCTCGACAGGTTCTGAGTTCCAATTTATGCTTCCTCACGATGGTTGGATGGGATTATCCAGGCGAAACGGTGCCCGCAGGCAGGCGCTGCCGAAAAGTAAATTCTTATGAAGTAATCGCCCAGAGGAGGCTAGACTTGTGTCGTCAAAAAGATGGGCAACGTCATTTGATTGATCTGATCCTGATACTCCTCGATTTTATCGATATGCCGGTCTTCGTCATTGAGAATATTTTCCAGGATTTCTCTGGTGGCAAAATCCGTCACGTCGCCAGCGAGTTTAATGGCTTCGTTATAAGATTTGACAGCCATAGCCTCTAAGGAATGATCATTCTCCAACTGTTTTTCAACGGAGGCTCCAATGTGCATTTCCTTGAGGTGGCTTACGATCGGCATTCCTTCCAGGAAGAGTATCCGGCCGATGAGCTTTTCAGCGTGCTTCATTTCATCCTTAGCCCGTTTTTCAAAATGCTCATGGAGCTTCTGATATCCCCAATTGTTACTTATCTCGGAATGGACCATGTACTGGTTAATGGCCGTGAGCTCATCCGCCAATAAAGAGTTGAGCGAAGCGATCAATTTCTCGTTTCCTTTCATCTTAACCTCCTATGTCATCTAAATAAAGAATATCACAC
>JBAVVA010000332.1:0-5237 GCA_049697055.1 Candidatus Aminicenantales bacterium | reverse complement strand
TCCTCGGCCCTGGGCTTTTGGACAAGCTCAATCTTCTTGCCTTTTCTCATCAAGGCCTCGAGGACATAGGCCTTGTCCCCGAACTGATCGGTGACGGCCAGCTTGACGTTCTTCTCCAGCAGGATGTTCTCGATGACTCGGGCATGTCCCCAGGCCAGCAGCCGGTTGAGGTTCCTCAGCCGCTCGTAAAGTTGATTGTATTTTTCCGGGCCGATGGCCACCACGGAGTGGGTGTAGCCCCGCCGCAGAATATCAGCCAGTTCGCCGGCCCGGCGGTCCGAGGTCCTCTTGCTGTCCTTGACACCCAGCTGGCGGAGGACCTCCTCCTGCCCCTCGGGCAGGAAAAAGCCGGCCACCACCAGCGGGCCGAAATAATCGCCCTTGCCCGATTCGTCCGTGCCGATGCGGCCGGGGTCCTGGGGAAAGAGGTCTGGCTGCTCCATTATGCTCCGGGCCGGGCGGCTCAGCGGATGAGATGACGCGCCTTGGCCTCCCGGATCAGCTCCGGCCGGAATTTGGGGTGGGTGATGTTGATCAGGGCCTGGGTCCTCTCGTGCAGGTTCTTGCCGTGCAGGTAGGCCACGCCGAATTCAGTGACGACGTAGCGGACGTCGCCCCGCGTGGTAACCACCCCGGCGCCCTGTTTCAAATAAGGGACGATGCGCGACATCTCGCCGTTCTTGGCCGTAGCCGGCAGGGCGATGATGGGCTTGCCGCCCTTGGAGTGGGCCGCCCCGCGGATGAAGTCCACCTGGCCGCCAAAGCCGCTGAAGATATAAGTCCCGATCGAATCGGAGCAGACCTGGCCGGTGATGTCCACTTCGATGGCCGAGTTGATGGCCACCATGTTGTCGTTGCGGGCCACGTTGAAGGGGTGGTTGACGTAGTCGGTAGGATGGGCCTCGATGATGGGGTTGTTGTCGACAAACTCGTACAGCCGCTGGGAGCCCAGGGCGAAGGTGATGATCACTTTGCCGGGGTGGAAGGTCTTCTGCGTTCCGGTGATGATCCCGGCCTCAATGGCCTCCATGACACCGTCGGAGACCATCTCGGTGTGGATGCCCAGGTCGCGCCGTCCTTTGAGGGAGGCCAGCACCGCATCGGGGATGCCGCCGATGCCGAGCTGCAGGGTGTTGCCGTCCTCGATCAAGTCGGCGATGAATTTGCCGATTTTCATCTCCACTTCGGAGAAGGGGGTCTTCTCCAGCTGGGGCAGCGCCTCGGAGACCTCCACAATCTTGTGGACCCGGGAGACATGGACGAAGGAGTCGCCCAGGACCCGGGGCATCCTGTCGTTGACCTGGGCGATGACCACCTTGGCCTTCTCTGCGGCGGCCTTGGAGGACAGCACCTCCACGCCCAGGCTCATGAACCCGTGCTCATCCGGCGGGGAGAGATGGAGGATGGCCGCATCCAGGGGCATCTGTCCCGACAGGAACAGGCCGGGAATCTCGTGCAGGAAAATGGGCACATAATCCGCCCGGCCTTCATTGATGGCCTTGCGGTCGGCCGGGCCGACGAACAGCGAATTGTGCCGGAAGTGGCCTTCCATGTCCGGCGTGGACAGGGGGTCCTCGCCCAGCAGGAGCACATGGACCAGCTGGACGTTGTGCAGTTCGTCCTTCCGCTGGGCCAGGGCCTTCATCAGGACATAGGGCGTGGCCGCGTTGCCGCTGATGTACACACGCTCATGGCTCTTGATGACCGAGGCCGCCTCTTCGGGGGGGCACAGCCTTTTCTTATAGTCGTCAACCCAACTCATTGAAATCCTCCGTCATTTCGGAATCATCTCTTCTCTCTCAAATAGCGGTCCATCTCCATGGCCGCCACCCGTCCGTCGCCCATGGCCAGGATGACCGTAGCCCCGCCGCGGATGATGTCCCCGCCGGCGTAAACGCCCTCCATGCTGGTGGCCATAGTCTTGAAGTCGGCTTCGATGTTGCCCCATTTGCCCACCTTCAGGCCGGGCGTGGTCTGGGGAATGAGCGGGTTGGGGCTCTGGCCGATGGCCACCACCACCAGGTCCACCTCGGTGACGGTCTCCGATCCGGGGACGGGCACCGGCCGGCGTCGGCCCGAGGCGTCGGGCTCTCCCAGCTCCATGCGCAGGCACTCCATGGCCTTGACCCGGCCCCGCTCATCGCCTAAGTAGCGGATGGGCGTGGTCAGGAAATGGAACTCGATGCCCTCCTCCTCGGCGTGCTTGATCTCCTCCTCGCGGGCCGGCATCTCCTGGCGCGAGCGGCGGTAGATGATCTGAGCCGTGTCCGCGCCCAGCCTCTTGGCCGTGCGGACCGAGTCCATGGCCACGTTCCCCCCGCCGATGACGGCCGCCCGCTTGGCCCGGAAGATGGGCGTGTCGTATCGGGGAAAATCAAAAGCCCGCATCAAGTTGTTCCGGGTCAGGTACTCGTTGGCCGAATAGACGTTCACCAGGTTTTCGCCCGGAATCTTCATAAAGCTCGGCAGGCCGGCCCCGCTGCCGATGAAGAAGACCTCGAACCCCAGGCCCCGCAGGTCGTCCAGGCTGGCCGTCTTGCCCACCACGAAGCTCGTCCGGATCTCCACACCCAGCTTTTTCAGGTAGTCCACCTCGGCGGCGAGGATGGCCTTGGGCAGCCGGAACTCGGGGATGCCGTAAACCAGCACGCCGCCCGAGGTGTGCAGGGCCTCAAAGATCGTTACCCGGTGGCCCATCTTGGCCAGGTCGCCGGCCACGGTCAAGCCGGCCGGGCCGGCGCCGACAACGGCCACTCGATGGCCCGTGTCGGCGGCCGGGGGCGGAATATAGACCTCACCCTCCAGCCGCTCGCAATCAGCGGCGAACCTTTCCAGGTTGCCGATGGCCACCGAGATGCCCGTGGCCTTGCGCATGGTACAGACCTCTTCGCATTGCGTTTCCTGGGGGCAGACCCGTCCGCAGATGGCCGGCAGGGAGTTCGTCTCCTTGAGCTTCCGGATGCTGGCCGTGAAATCACCCTTCTCGATCAGCTTGATGAAGGAGGGGATGTCGATAGCCACCGGGCAGCCAGCCACGCATTGGGGGTTGGCGCAGTCCAGGCAGCGGCGCGCTTCCGCCCTGGCCGCCTCACCCGACAAGCCGCGGTTGACCTCGTTGAAGTCCTTATTCCGCACCCCCGGCTCCCGCTCCGGCATTTTCTGGCGCGGGATCTTCATCCGTTCCTTGACCGGGACCGCCTGGCGGAGCTCCTTCCGCCACTCCTGGTTGTAGCCGGCCTTGAGACATTCCTTGAGTTCGGCGGGCAATTCAGATTTTTTTTCAGGCATAGTCGTCTAACTTAATCTCAAGAACTCTGAGTCCGACTTTATCCCTCCGGCCGCTTTCAGCCTAGCCGCATACCTCCAATTTTTGGCTGGGCAGGCCGAACCGTTCGGCGATGTTTTTGCGGACGAGACCGCCCCGGTAAATATACAGTCCGCGGCACAGGGGCTCGTTCATCTTCAGGGCTTTGTCCAGGCCGTGCTCGCCCAATTGGGTCAGGTAATAGATAGCGTGGTTGGACAGGACCTTGGTGGAGGTTCGGCTGACCGAGGCGGTCAGGTTGGGCACGCAGTAGTGGAGGACGCCCTCCTCGGTGTAAACCGGATGGTCCAGGGTGCAGGGCCGGCTGGTCTCGATGCAGCCCCCCTGGTCGATGGCCAGGTCGATAATGATCGCGCCCTTTTTCATGGTCCTGACCATATCGCGGGTGATCATGATCGGAGCCCGCTCGCCCGGCCGGAGGACGGCGCCGATGAGCACGTCGGCGATACGGGTCAGACGACCCAGGTTGTACTTGCTGGCCATGATGGTGACGATCTTGCCGGTTAAAAGCTCCTCCAGCTCGTGCATGCGGTCCATGTGCAGCCCGGCCACGATGGTGTGGGCCCCGGCGTTGAGCATGGCCTTGGCCGCGCTCTTGGCCAGAACGCTGGTGCCGACGATGAAGGCCGTGGCCGGCGGGACGCTGACCACGCCGCCCAGGATTGTCCCCAATCCGCCGTTCTGAGTCTGGAGATAGTGGCCAGCGATGTTGGAGCACAACTGCCCGGCCACTTCGCCCATGCTCTCCAGGAAGGGCAGGCCGTCGTGCTCGTCCATGACGATTTCGTAGCCGATCATGGTCACCTTTTTGCGCAGAAACTCTTCGACAATGGGTTTCTTGGCCACGGCCAGATGATGGAAGCCGAACAGGATCTGTTCCTCCTTGACCAGCCTGCTCTCCTCCTCGTTGAGGGGCGAGATGTTGAGGACGACGTCGGAGCGGCCGAAAACCTCTTCCTTGGTGAAGACGACCTTGGCCCCCTGGTTGGCGTAATCCTCGTTGGAGTAGCCGGCCCGCAGCCCGGCCCCGGCCTGAACATAGACGGTGTGCCCCCGCTCGACGACGAAGGACACGCCGCTGGGCGTAAGCCCCGCTCTGTTCTCTATCTTCTGGCTTTCATTGATGACACCGATATTCATGAGTCCTCCTTTGATAAGGACAGGAAAAAAATGAGGCAGTATCATAGCAAAAAAGGAAGCCCTTCACAACTTGATGAGTCAAGATCGAAGGCTCAAACATGCTCGCCAGCCGGCAAAAAGAATGCCGGAGATCCTCGAAGAGCGCTTCGGAAGGGCTAAATCCGGCCTGATGCTCGCTCCGGCCAAAACCCAAGCCCTTTTCTTTCTGAAACCGTGATCATCGCACGCTTGGAGATGTTACCAGCGGGATCCTCTGAAGGTCCTCGGGGATGATGAGCCGGCCGCGGTAGTGGCGCCGGATCTCCTCTTCGACCTCGGCTAAAGTGAACACTACTTCTCCGAAGAAATGGCAGGGAATGAGACAGGGCATGGCCGCTTCCTGGGCCAGCCGTCCCAGGTCCAGGGCGCTGGTGTGCATGGCCCGCAGCTGGGGATACTGGTCGAAGAAGCGCGAGGGCGCGCTGCAGTCATGGACGAGCCCCGAGGCAGAAGCCGCCCGCCGGAAAAGCGAGGGCTGAGCCGGCGTGTCGCCGGAGAAAACCCACTCCCCGCCTTCCTCCTTGAAAAACAAGTGAAAGGCCATTGAAACCGGCGTGTGAGGAACGCGGATTCCCTCCGCCTCTAAACGCTTGTTGACCTGGAAACGTTTGCCCGGCTTGACCGGAACCAGGTCGGTCCGCATCCGGATTTGTCGCTCGCGCAGCTGGAACAGGTCGAGATACCTGGCGCAAAAATCGAGGCTCTCCGCCGAGCCGAATATTCTGATCAGCCC
>JBAVVA010000331.1:0-5178 GCA_049697055.1 Candidatus Aminicenantales bacterium | reverse complement strand
GCCGTCCGCAAGAACATGGAGTTCATTTTTGTCGAGGACATTAAGCAGGTCTTTGACAACGCCCTGGTGCGGAACGGCCGGAGCGGGAAAAAGGCCAAGCCCAGGAAGGCTAAGTCAAAAGCCTAATGAAGCGGGGAAGCGAATAAGGCAAGTGGAGATGCTTCCATGAAGCTGGCCGGCCTGGGAGAGGCCGAGCTGGTGGCGGCCATCCGCCGGGATTTCGGCGGGAAGGGGAGAGGCCTTGAGCTCGGCATCGGCGATGATGCGGCCGTCCTGCGGCCCGGCCGGGTGGGGAAGCTCCTGCTCACCACCGACCTCCTGGTGGAAAATGTGGATTTCCGGCGGTCTTTTCATCCGCCTTACCTTCTGGGCCGGAAGAGCCTCAACGTCAACCTGAGCGACATCGCCGCCATGGGCGGCCGGCCCCGCTGGGCCCTGTTGGGCCTGGCCCTGCCGCTCAGGCTGAAAACAACTTGGGTCGAAGAATTTTTCCGCGGTTTCCGTTCAGCCTGCCGGGATGAGGATGTGCTCCTTGTCGGCGGCGACCTGTCGGCGGCGGACAAGATCATGATCTCGGTCATCGTGGCCGGCCAAGCGCGCCGGGTCGTGACGCGCCAAGGCGCCCGGCCCGGCGATACCCTGTTCGTCTCCGGGCCGCTGGGCGATGCGGCCGGAGGGCTCCGGCTTCTTAAAAAAGCGGGTAGGCCGGGATTGCTGCTCAAGCGCCGGCTCGAGCCTGGCTTGGATTTTCGTTTGCGGCAAGCCTTTCTTGACCCCCATCCTCAAGTAGAGCTTGGCTTGAAGTTGGCCGAGCGGCGCCTGGCCTCAGCCATGATCGATCTCAGCGATGGGCTTTCCACGGATGTCCACAACCTTTGCCGCGAGAGCAGGGTCGGCGCCGAGATCTGGGCGGAGAACATCCCGCTGTCTCCAGAGTTAAAAAAAGTTTTTCCCTCTCCTTTGAAGCTGGCCCTGCACGGCGGCGAGGACTTTCAATTGTTGTTCGCCTCGCCTCGCCGGTCTTGGCCGGGCCTCAGGCAGCTGAGCCGTTCTTTTCCACTGACTCCCATCGGGCGAGTTGTCCGCGGCCGGGAAATCTTCCTTGTCGGCCCCGGCCGCAGGAAACGTCTTCTGCCCGCCCGCGGCTGGCAGCATTTTTTAAGGTGAAAAGTCCCTGGTCACCCATCAGGGCATGGACTTTTTTGAGCCGGTCATCGAGAACCTGGGCCAGACCGCTTCCATTTTCATCGACACAGCGCTGCTGGTCGACCCCGCGGATGCGCAGTGGTTTTCGCCGCAGCCAGAGGCCACAGCCTGACGCCCAGGCAACTGAGTTTGACAAACGTCGGCGGATATTTAAAATAGGGGCCAGTATCAAGTTTTTTGGGAGGGGAGGGATGAAAAAGACAATTCTCATCGTCTCGGTTTTGAGCGCGCTTTCGGCCGGGCTGCAGGCCGGCGGCTGGAATAACACTCTCATCGGCTGCCGGGCCATTGCCCTGGGCGGCGCCTTCTGCGCCGTGGCCAACGACCCGAGCGCCATCTTCTACAACCCGGCCGGCCTCGTCCATCAGGAGAACCGCTTCAACCTGGCCCTGGACGGGTTCTACATCTGGCCGACCCATGAGTTCACCACCGCCAGCGGCAACACCATCCGCAGTCAGTTCAACACCTCCCTGCCGCAGTTTTTTATGACCTACCGCTGGAGCGACCGGATCACCCTGGGCTTCGGCATGTACGCGCCCTACGCCGGGGGCGGCGTGGACTGGAAGGCGAGAGACCTGGGCTACCCGCTGAAGACGACCATGGGCATCATCTCCCTGACGCCGACCATCGCCTACAACCTTAGCCCGACTTTATCGGTGGGCCTCAACATCAACTTCTACCGGGCTGTCTTCACTCTGGATACGGAAATGCCCGGAATCGGTCCGCTCAAATCCGATGAAGAGGGGTCGGCCCTGTCAGCCGGTCTGGGGCTCTTCTACCGGCCTATCGAGCGTCTGAGCTTCGGGCTCAGCATCCGCGGCCCGGCCAGGATGAAACTGGTCGGCAAGACGACGCTGTCCTTCGATGTTTATCGAGTCAACCTGGGGTCCGACACAGCCTTCAACCTGCCCTGGGACATAGAAGCCGGCATCTGTTACCGGCTGAGCGAGAGGCTGCTCGTGTCGGCCAGCGCCCAGTACACCATGTGGTCGGTCCTGGACAAGGTGGAGAAAGCCATCCACGACATCCCCCTCAACGGCGATTTGCGCCTGGACGAGGACATGAGCTTCCGGGACATCCTTGTCCTGCGGGCGGGCGCGGAATACGCTTTCCCCTCGGGCCTGTCCTTGCGGGCCGGGGTGGGGCTGGACCGCTTCGCTTCTCCGGCGGAGAACCTCAACCCGACCAACATCGATGTGGACAAGCTCACCCTGCTGGGCGGCCTGGGCTACCGGACGGGACGCATGACCATCGACCTGGCCTACGTTTACGGAATCGGAGAGGAGAGGCAGAAGAACGTCCTGGTGATGGGCATCCCCTTCAGTGAGAAGTACAACCTCCACGTCCAGGTGATCGGCCTGGGGCTGTCCTTCGCTTTCTGAAATCCAAAATCCGGCTATGAGAGGCCCGGACCCGCGCTAGGCATCGAGGCTGAGGCTTATCTTTTCTTTTTGAGGTCGGGCGTGGTCAGGCCGGACATCTTGGAGATCAGTCCCCCTTCGAAGACGACCTCGGCCGGCCCGGACTGAAAGAGCCTGTCCTTCTCCCAATCCACGATGAGGGCGCCCATGCTCGTCCGGACGGTCACCCGGCGGCCGGTTTTATTTTTCAGTATGGAGGCCACCGCCGCGGCGCAGGAGCCGCTCCCCGAGGACAATGTCTCGCCCACACCCCGCTCCCAGAAGAGGACCTCGATTTCCTCGGGGTTGATCACCCGGATGAACTCGATATTCGTCCGGTTGGGAAAGAAGGGATGGGACTCGATTTCCCGGCCGATCTGGTGCCACTCGATGCGCGCCGGAAAGCGTTCCACGAACACGGCGCAGTGGGGGTTGCCCACCGAGACCACGGTCACCGGATAGATCTTCTGGTTGATGGACAGCGGATAATCGATAATCGACTCGTGAACGGAACCGTCGTCGAAAGGAATGTCCCGGGAGGCGAGGTGGGGCGTGCCCATCTCGATACGGATCTCGTAGTGGTTCTCCTGGGCCTGAAGAAGGTGACACTCCCGGTCGCCGGCCGTGGTCTGAAATACGATTCGGGGAACGGCGATCTTTTTCTGATACCAAAGACAGGCCGCCGCGCAGCGCAGCCCGTTGCCGGAGATCTCCGGCTCTGTCCCGTCGGCGTTGAAAATGCGGAAACGGGCCAGGCCCTTTTCCGTGTCGGTGACGGAGACCAGCAGCAGGCCGTCGGCGCCCACGCCGGTGTGGCGATCGCAGATGCGCCAGACAAAGTTGTTGATGTCCGGCAGGACGCCCCAATCCGCCTGATCTATGAACAGAAAATCATTCCCCAGGGAATGAATCTTGACGAAGGGCATCACGGCACGCGCAGGGTGAGGACGGTGTCCTGGGTGGAGCCGTCGGATTCCCGGCGGACGAGGAGCATCAGGTAGTCGCCGGAGGCCGTCCGCTTGAGGACGCCCTCGAACTCGGACACCGAGCTGATCCGATGTCTGTTGACCTCCAGAATGATATCTCCCTCCTGCAGGCCGCGGCGGGCGGCCTCGCTGTAGGGGCGAACCTCGGTCACCAGCAGCCCTTCCCCGGTGCGGTAGCCGTAGCGCCGGGCGAGGGAAGGAGACATGGCCGTCAGGCTCAGGCCGATGTCCTTGTCCGGGCTTACCGCCTGGCCTTTGGCCGCCTCCTCGTCCAATTCGTCCAGCACGGCGGTCACCACCTTCTCCTTGCCGTCCCGGATGACGGTCACTTCGACCTTGGAGTTGGGGACGTTATCGGCGATCTTGAGGCGGAGGTCGTTCATGTTTTCCACCGGCTGGCCGTTGATGGCCACGATAACGTCGTACTGCTTAAGGCCGGCCTTGGCCGCCGCCCCCTCGGTTTCGATGGAAGCGATGAGGGCGCCCTTTTTGCTCTGCAGCTTCAATTGCTCCTTGAGGCCTTCGTCGATGTTCTGAATGATCACCCCCAGCTTGCCGCGAACGACCCGGCCTTTCTCCTTGAGCTGGAGGACGACCTTCTTGGCCAGGGAGGAGGGAATGGCGAAGCCGATGCCGATGTTCCCGCCGGTGGGAGTAAGGATGTTGCTGGTGATACCGATGACCTCCCCCTTCATATTGACCAGCGGGCCTCCGCTGTTGCCGCGGTTGATGGCGGCGTCGGTCTGGATGAAGTCCTCCAGCTGGGGCACGTTGCTCCCCACGCCCAGCTGTCGGCCTTTGGCGCTGACGATGCCGGCCGTCACGGTGTGGTCCATACCCAGCGGGTTGCCGATGGCCAGGACCCATTCACCCACCCTGACCTTGGCCGAATCGCCCAGCTCGGCGAAGGGGAAATTCTTGCCCTCGACCTTGAGCAGGGCCAGGTCGCTCCGCGGATCGGTGCCCACCACCTTGGCCGTGTAGTCATCGCCCTGGACGGATATGGCCTTGACCGAGGCGGTGCTCTCCACGATGTGATTGTTGGTCAGGATGTAGCCGTCCGCGGAGATGAAGAACCCGGTGCCCAGAGCTTGGGTCCGGTACTCGCGAGGCTGGCGCGGGCCGGGCTGGCCGAAGAACCTGTTCCAGAAGTCGTCGAAGGGCATGTCCTGGTCGAACCCGGACATCTCCTGCCTCATCACCTTTTCGCTCTCGATCCTGACTACAGCCGGGCCGACCATCTCGGCGATCTTGGCGAAATCAAGGTCGGGCTTGACCGCGTCCGCAGAGGCATACAGGTCGGCGGGGTAGCCGGAGCCCCGTCTATCCAGGAAGCTGGCCTGGCGGGCCTTGCCCTTGTCGGGCATGACGACCAGGACGTAGCCGGCCGCCAGCAGGCCCAGCAGGAAGCTGGCTAAAGCGATCCAGACGATCTTTTTCATTGATTTTCCTCCGTCGGTATTAACAAATTAAGGTAGCATACCTTTGTTTTCAATTCAATGCGCGCGGCATAGAGGAAAGCAACTCCTTATCTAAGTTCTGGCAATTAATAAAAGGAGGGGTCCTGTCACGGCCGACCCTTCAGG
>JBAVVA010000330.1:0-4536 GCA_049697055.1 Candidatus Aminicenantales bacterium | reverse complement strand
GGTATCTCGCATGCATTCTGCAATTCTACAACCCCGTTCTTTTCACGGCTCCGGATTTCCGAGATGAATTCTTCAGGGACGGGAATGGTGGCCAGAGAGGTGCCCAGCACGGATTTGACCCCACGCGTGTATTTCACCAGTTTGTATTGGGCCGGATAATCAAAGAATATAAAAGCATATCCCGGGAAATAGGGAACATATTTTGGATTCTGGCGGCTATGGCACGACAAGTTCCAATCACGCCTACTTTTCCTGCCTCGCTGCCTCAGACCAGGTTAGGAACGTCTTCGCGGACTACCAGGGGACGCTCGAACAGCGGCTCCCCACGGGAGCAACGCTATCAGCCAACCTCTATTCGTATAGGAACGATACGAATTGGAGAATCTACGCCGCGCTGCGGATCCGGACTCCTCCGGCCGCTTGGCCGGGGTGCGGGTGGACGCGCATGTGCCGGCAAGGGCCAGCGCGAGCCTGGTGCTCAGGCCGGAGCCCGCGCACACCCCGGATTTCGGCTATGACCGTTATGGCCTGGTAGTCTTTGACCGGATCGCGGCCCTGAAGGACTCACCGGAATGGATTGTCGTCAAGGAGATGGACCGCTTTGACATAGACAGCCTATTGCAATAGAATTATCATCTGTCCGCCGAGTTGGCCCTCTATGGATTGCTCGGCATAAGCCTGAGCAGCAATCCTTTCCTCAACGGGGCTTTCAATATATACGAGCGCGGCCGCGCCGAGAGGGGTGGGCTATGAACGAACGGCTGATATTGGAGTCAGTCGACGCGCCGGCCGTACGCTTGCGCGCTATAACCGAGTCCGACCTCGATGACCTGCGGGTCTGGAAGAACGCCAACCGCGCGGCCTTCTTCTTTAAGGACGAGATTTCGCCCGAGGACCAGAAGCGGTGGTTCAAAGGCTACCTGGAGCGGCCGAAGGATTTTATGTTCATGGTGGAGGCCGAAGGCGGCCGGGCTGGGTGCATGGGCTTCCGCGTCCTGGAGTCCGGCGCCGCGGATTGCTACAACATAATCGGCGCGCTCCACTCCCGGGTCCGGGGCGTCATGTCTGCGGCCATGGCCGTGATGTGCAGCTATATCCGCGACGTGCATTCCAAGAAGGTGGGCTGCTTGGTCATAAAGGAGAACCCGGTCGTGGGCTGGTACACGGGCCGCTGCGCCTATCGCATGGCCGCGCAAAAAAGCGACTATGTGGTCCTGGAGCTGGATGAGACGCGTTTTAAGCCCGTACCCTACCGGATAAGGAGGGGGGAATGATCAACGTATTCGGATCTTTGGTCGGGCCGGAGGAACTCGAGGAGGTCCGGACCAGCCTGGAAGCCCAATGGATGGGCCTCGGCCCCAAGACCGCGGCTTTTGAGAAAGCGTTAGCCGCCCGCCTGGGGTTCTCGGACTTCGTGCTCCTGGATTCCGGGTCCAACAGCCTGTATATGTCGGTCAAGCTTTTGGACCTGCCCCCGGGCTCTGAGGTCATCGTGCCTTCCTTCACCTGGATCGCCTGCGGTCATGCCCCGGTTTTGGCCGGATGCCGGCCCGTGTTCTGCGACGTGGATTACGATACCCAGAACGTGACCCGCCAGACCGTGGCCGCGGCCATGACCAAGAATACGAAGGCGGTCATGGTCGTGCATTATGGCGGCTTGCCGGCGGCTGTGGAGGATCTGGCCGGCCTTGGTCTGCCCGTGATCGAGGACGCGGCCCATGCCGTTGATTCCAAGCGCCAGGGGCGCTATTGCGGCGGCTTGGGGGACGTAGGCGTATTCAGCTTCGACGCCATAAAGAACCTGGCAATGGGCGAGGGTGGCGGGGTCGTGGCCAAGGACCCGGAACGGGTTAAGCGCGCCCGCCAGCTGCGCTATTGCGGTATCGGCAAGTCCGGGTTCGAGGCATCGGCCAACAAGGACCGCTGGTGGGAATACAATGTGACGGATTTCTTCCCCAAGATGCTGCCCTCGGACATCGCGGCTTCCATCGGCCTGGCCCAATTGCGCAAGCTCGACACCATGCAGGCGCGGCGGCGCCAGATATGGGAGCTCTATCAGAATGAATTCTCCGGCTTGTCCTGGCTACTCAAGCCGCAGAACGCGCCGGCCGGCGACCAGCATTCATATTTCACCTATTGCATCCGGGTTTTGGGCGGCAGGCGCGATGCCGTAGCTAAATATCTGTATAGGGCCGGCATCTACACCACTTTGCGCTACCATCCCCTGCACATGAACCCTATCTACCACTCCTCGGCCCGCCTGCCGGTATCGGAGCGGCTCAATGAGGAGGCCTTGAGCATCCCCCTGCATCCCGGGCTCAAGGACCAAGATCTGGCCAAGATCGTAGACGCGGTCAAAAAGTTCAAGGCATGACCAAGCGTGCCATAGTCCTGGGCGCCGGCTGCGCCGGCTTGTCCGCGGCCAAGCGCTTGCGGGAGAAAGGATTCGAGGTCGTGGTCGTGGAGGCCGACGACCATGTGGGCGGCTTGGCCGGCGGGGTGCGCTTCGACGGCAACGTCTACGAGTACGGTCCCCATATCTTCCACACCACAGACCCGGAGCTCTTAGCTGAGGTCAAGGCGCTCATGGGGCCCGAGCTCCTGCCGTATCAGCGAACCATAAAGATCAAGTTTCAGGACGAGTATTTCGATTTCCCGCTCAAAGTGCGCGACGTGCTCCGGAAGCTACCGCCCCGGACTGTGCTGCAGGCGGGCGCGACCTGCCTCTGGCGCTATCTGGCCGGGCTCTGGGGCCGGCCCGCGGTGGAGAACTCGGAGGCCATGCTCGTGCGCTACTACGGGGACGTGCTCTACAAGATATTCTTCAAGGATTACATCAGCCGAGTCTGGGGCATACCCCCGGCGGCTTTCTCTCCCTCCTTCGCGCGTGAGCGCATACCGCGCCTGAATTTTTTGGACTGGGTGGAGAAGCTCTCCCTAGCCTTGCTGCGGCCTTTCCGGTCCCCGGCCCGGAGCCGGGGGCAGGGCTATGTGGAAAAAGTCGAAGGCGAGCTCTACACTACGCGCGAGGGCTTCTCCTTGATCGCCCGGCGCATGGCGGAGCGGCTGCTAGATGCCGGAGGGACCGTCCGCCTAAACACCCGCGCGGCCGCCATCCGGCGCGACGGCGGGCGCGTGCGTGCGGTCGCGGTCGAGGGGCCGGCCGGGAGCGAGGAACTGCCCTGTGACCTGTTGATCAACACCTTGCCCATCAACGAAGCCGTGCGCATGGTCGAACCCGGCCTGGGGCCGGAGATCGCGGCCGCGGCTTCCGAGCTCAGGTTCCGGGCCATAGTCTTCGTGGGCCTGCAGGTCGCCAAGCCCAGGGTCCTGCCCGCGTCGTTCATGTATTTTCGGGAGCATTCCTTCAACCGCATCACGGACCTCTCCCATTTTGCGGTCGCGGTCAACCCTCCCGGCACTACCATCCTGATCGCGGAGGTCGCCTGCGACCCGAACGACCGGATCTGGTTGGACGAGGCCGCAGCCCGCGAGGCCGTGCTCGCGGACCTTGAACGGGAGAGCCTATTGGACCCGAAGGACATCGTGACTTGCCACCTGTTCCGGGCCCGGCACGCCCATCCTATGTATACCCTAGGTTATGAACCGGCCCTGCGCAAAGTGTTGGAGGCCTTCACCGGCTTGGACTGCGTAGAAACGGCCGGCCGCCAGGGCTCCTTCCAATACGTCAACGCTCATATCGCTATGGGCATGGGCTATGCGGCCGCGGAGCGCGCAGCCGGACGCTGCCGCCCCGCTTGATAGTCGAGCTTTAAGGCGAACGGCGACCACATGGGATTCTTTCCCGCCTCCCCGTTTCTGCCCCCTAGCTATAGGGCCGGCGAACGCCTGAACCTCCACCACCTCCCGGATGATCGGCCGGAAAAAGCCCTACTCCTTCTCGAAGCGCCTCATGGCTTTATCTCCCTGGTTTTCTATGTCCGCTATGCGCTCTTTACGGACATATACGCTTTCTGCAGCGGCTTTGGAAGGATTCAGCTAAAGCCCTGGCCCCCACTAGGGTCATATCGTAAAGCTCATGAGTTCTCCAATAGAAAAGGAGTTAAAAGCAATTTACAAAAGTCGGGGCCACGAACTGTCATAAGATAGATGAAGAGATTCATCCTCTCATCGGCCATCTGGGCTTGGCTTCCTAAGACTCACTCGACGAAACAAGACATCGCCAGATCCGGCGTTGCGAAGGTCGACCTGTATCCCATTCGCGTTCTTGGGACACAAAGCCGTTATATAACAACGAGCGGCCGCACGATAGGCTGGGCTACCGGACGCCGCGGGAAGTTTATGATGGGACGCGGGCGATGATAGCGCCGTCTTCGGAGGCCGTGGTCTGGACATAGACCGGACCGAGATCATCGCTCCTGGGGCTTCTGGTGAAGCCGTTTTTGCCGGCTTCCTGCGGGAAAATGGCTTTTGGGCGTTGAAAGGGCTCGGCTACGATGCACCTTCCTCGCACCTCTTTCCTGTCCAAACAATGGGGGGAAGTTCAATTTTTGGGCTCGGCCCCCACGCCTACCA
>JBAVVA010000329.1:0-2640 GCA_049697055.1 Candidatus Aminicenantales bacterium | reverse complement strand
CAGAGAGCAGCCTGAAAAAGATGACCGGCCCGGATATCCTCCGCTTCTATCGGGAGCGCTATCGTCCCGACCGATGCCTGGCTTCGGTCGTGGGCGCCATCGACAAGGCCAAGCTTGAGGCTCTGCTCCAGGCGACGCTTGGCCGCTGGAAGAACCCCTCGACCCCGGCGCCGGCGCTCGGCCTTCCGCCGCTGCCCGTCCCCAAGGGCAAGACACTCCTCCTGGTGGACAAGCCCGACGCCACCCAGGCTTATTTCATGCTGGGGGCGCCCGGCTATGCCGTGGCCGACCCGGTTCACCCCACCGCCTCGGTGATGAACACCCTGTTCGGCGGCCGCTTTACCTCCTGGCTCAACACCGAGCTCCGGATCAAGCGGGGCCTGACCTATGGCGCGGGCAGCAACTTTCAGACATGGAAACAGGGCGGCCTGTTCGCCATTTCCTCCTACACCAAGAACGACAAGATCGGCGAGATGCTGGACATCACCCTGGACCTGCTCGGCCAGGCGCAGAAAAAAGGATTCGCCGACAAGGAAGTTGAGAGCGCCCGGAACTACATTCTGGGGCTATTCCCATTATCGCTGGAACAAAACGGGGACAAAGCCGAGGCTTTTGTCCGGCTGGCCTTCTACGGCCTGGGGTTCGACTACTATGACGGCTACCTGGCCTCCGTAGAAAAGGTAACCCCTCCGGCCGCCGGCCAGTCTGCCGCCAAGCTGCTGCCCAAGAAGGATTTCGTGATGGTGGTGGTGGGCAAGGCCGCCGAGATCAGGCCGCTGCTCCAGAAGTTCGGGACCTTCCGGGAAAAAAAGATCAGCGACGCTGGTTTTTAGAAGAAAATCTGAACTAAGTCAGGCGCCTGGCCCGCAGATAGAGCAGGCAAAAAATAACGAACAGAAAATTTATCACGGCCAGGGAATGGGTCATATAGATGCGGAATAACGGCTTGCTCAGGGCGCCCATGGGAATGACGCAGATCAGGAAGAAATTCAGGGCGACCGTCCAGCGCATCCAGACCGGCATTCGGCCGATGTCGTTGATCAGGATGAAGGTGGCCAGAAGCGCATAGAGATAATTGTAGTACCAGCCCAGGGGCGAGAGCAGGGGGATCAATATGAGGAGGAAGGAGATCTCCAGCACTTCGGGGTTCAGCAAGCCTTTTCGGCGGCCGGTAACCATCAGCCATAGGACGAGCCCGGCCAAGATCAAGCAGGAGACAACGAGCAGCACCCTGGCCAGATGCTCCGACCCGGCGGGCAGGACCTTCAGGAAAAAAGAATAGATCGAGGCATTGGCCTGGACGGTGAATAGAACAGGGGTGGACCGGGAGAGCGTGCCGGCCCATTCCTGGAGCACGGTCCGATAACCCGGCCAGCCGTAGAAGGGGAGGGCCGCCAGCAGCCCCAGGCCGAACAAAACCAGGCCCGAGGCCGTCACCTTGAACTTTTTTTTCAGGAGGAAATAGGGGAGCAGGGCCAGGGCGTAGGGTTTGAAGAAGATGGAGAATCCCCACAACAGTCCGGCCGGGATGTCCTTGCCTTCGAGCGTATATTTTACGGCCAGGGTTAGGGCTAGAATGATCAGAAAATTGACCTGGCCCAGCTCGATTTCGCGGCCGATGAACTTGGCCAGGCTCAGGATGACCAGAACAATGACCACCCCCTTGGCCTGCCGCTTGACGGGCAGAAGGTCGTAGGACAGGCTGAGGATGAGGAAGAACATGGCCAAGCTGAGCCCGTACCAGATGGGTTTGGCCGTTCCGAGCGGTAGCCGGGAAAGGGGGGCGAAAAAGAGGGCCGCCGGGGGCGAATACTTGAACTGGAGATGGCCGTCGGAGGCGGTGTAGAGCATCCGGCCGGCCAGGATGCGTCCGCCCGCTTTGTAGCAGACGCCGAAGTCCGTCATGTCGTGCTTGACCCAGAGGATGTATACAGAGGCCAGGAGGGCGAGGATAAGGGCCAGGCCAATTCCCCGGAACCACCATGATTTCAACATGATAAATTCAACACAAGCTAGTCGATTTTGGGGGCGGAAGTCAATGCTTGGCCTGCGAGGCTCTATGACGAAAAGTGGAGTAGGGTGCGGATGGCCTGGAGGAAAGCCTCGGCGCCTGGCCGCGGTTCTTCACGCCGCGGATTCTCCGGGTTTCTCGGCGGTTGCGCAACTCGCCCCCTGCGGGGGGCTCAGACATGCTCACCTGCCGACAAGAATATGTCAGAAGCCGTCGAAACCCGTCGACGATCGGAGCTTAGCCGATCGTCAGGGGTTCCAAGGGGAGACGTCCCCTTGGGCGCAGGGCGCGGCTGTAGCCGTGCCCGAGAAAGGGAGGCAGGGAGCGCAGCTCCCGTTGGAAGTGGGAAACGCTAAGCGTGTTCCCCCTCCAAAGAGATTTCGTGGCTAAACCGCTCATGGCGCCTCGCTCCTCCCCCAGGCCATCCGCAACAATAGGGGACTAACCACACAATTCGTTATAGAGCCGAAATGGCTGCTTGACAGCGAAGGCCCGGTGAAGATACTAGTGTAGTGCGTCACAAATAGCTTGACAAATAATAGAAAGGGGGATAAAATGAGAGGCAATGAGCAGAACAGCCCAAGCCATCGTCTTGTCCCCCCAAGAACAGGCGACGCTGGGGACCTGGG
>JBAVVA010000328.1:0-1900 GCA_049697055.1 Candidatus Aminicenantales bacterium | reverse complement strand
CCTATACCCGCTCGTACTTTCCTTCCTGCACATTCATATTTATCTGGGGGAGCCTTTTTCCAGGGATTTTCAAGCGGCCCGGGGCCAAGTCCTGGGAGCGCTCCGTCAGGGCAAATTCTACAACGCCATCGACGGCGCTGCCCAAGCCCGCGGTTTCCGCTTTTGGGGGGAAAAGAAGGGGCGGAGGATTCCCATGGGCCGGGAGACTGTATTCGAGCCTCCCTGTCTCCTTGGGGTGAAAGCCCCTTTTGACTTTGCCATAGAGGTCCGGATTCTCCGGGACGGCCAGACCGTCCTCCGTTCCCGTAAGAACGAGGTCGTCTATGAGGTCGGCGGGCCGGGCGTTTATCGAGCGGAGGTCTATCTTCGGGCTAGAACGCCGCTATCGGCCCGGACCCCCTGGATCGTCTCCAACCCCATCTTTTTCAGGGAGGTGCCGCGATGATATCCATGAACTTAAAAAAACTAAGCAAGACCATCGGCCTGTTCCAGGACCGCCGGGTGTTGGTGCTGGGAGACCTTATGCTGGACCGCTACATCTGGGGCCGTGTGTCGCGCATCTCGCCCGAGGCGCCCGTGCCCGTAGTGGAAGTTTCGGAGAGCACTTCCGCCCTGGGCGGAGCGGGCAACGTGGCCCACAATTTATTGAGCCTGGGCGCCTTCCCCGTCCTAGTGGGAATCGTCGGCGCCGATGAGGAAGGACGCTGGATCCGGGGCTCCCTGGCCGAGAACCGGGGGATTTTCATCGACCGCAAGAGGCCGACCACGGTCAAGACGCGCATCGTGGCCCATCACCAGCAGATTGTGCGGGTGGACCAGGAAAAACGGCGGGCCGTCTCGCCCGAGATCGAGGCGGCCATGGTGGACTTCATCAAAAGCGCGCGTTTTGAGGGGGTCATCATCTCCGACTACAACAAGGGGCTCCTCAGCCGGTCGCTGATGGACAAGGTCCTGCCTTTTGCCCGCCGCCGCCGGATCCCGGTCTTCGTCGACCCCAAAGTGGAGAACATCCGGCTGTATGCGCCCGTCACCTTGATCGCCCCCAACCATCTGGAGGCGGAGCGAATACTCCACCAACCCTGCCAGACGGACGGCGAGGTGGAGGCCGCCGGCCGGCGCATCCTGGCCCTGCTCGGCTGCCGCTATCTTATCATCAAGCGCGGCGAACAGGGCATGTCCGCCCTGGAAAAGGGACGGCCCCCCATTCATCTGCCGACCATCGCCCGGGAAGTGTACGACGTCACCGGCGCGGGCGACACGGTCATGGCCGCGGCCGGACTGGCCCTCCTGGCCGGCGCTTCCATCCGGGAGGCGGCCATCCTGGCCAACGCCGCGGCCGGTATCGTGGTGGGCAAGATCGGCACGGCCACCGTCACCCCGGCCGAACTGCGCCAGGCCCTCCAGCGGCACAACGGCCCGAAACGGGCGAAGTAAAGCCGCGCCTGGGTAGCATCTCCAAACATATGACTTTCAAGAGGTGTCGGAATCGCCCCCAGGGACCCATAGCGGAGGGGGGGTCCCGTCCTTAGACGGGGGGAACCGACGGGACTGGTTCCCCAGGGGACCGGGGGCGATTCCGGCACCGATAGGGAATCACACAAATGGAAATGCTTGCCTGCGCCCATCCATTCTTCCCCTGAAGCCCAAAAAAGCCTATAATAATATGTGCTCAATTCAACGGGGATTTTCGCTTCAGCCGGCACCTAGGGTCTAGCCATGTGCGGTGTTATCGGCATCATCGGCAACACGGAGGCCTTCCGCGATCTATACCAGGGGCTGCTGGCCATTCAGCACCGCGGCTAGGACGCGGCCGGCATCATCACCTACGACGGCCGCTTCCACACCAAAAAGGGCAACGGGCTGGTCCGCGACATCTTCAGCGCCGAGAACGCGGAGAGGC
>JBAVVA010000327.1:0-24272 GCA_049697055.1 Candidatus Aminicenantales bacterium | reverse complement strand
GGCTGGATCTCCTCGGCTCCTTCCTGGGCGCCCTGGCCGCCTCAGCCTTCCTCATTCCCCTGGCCGGTCTGCCGCTGACAGCAGCTCTTCTTCTAGGATTGAACCTTCTCGTCCTGGTTTTTCTCTTTACTTTCCGTCCAGCATAAGCCTCTAATCAAACCTGCGGCAATTGTTTTGATTTTTCCGGAACATAGAGCCCTTTTTGCCCGTTTTGCCTTGACAGGGTTGGGCATTTGTGATTAACTGGACAGTCCTTTTTTTCTAAGAATACAGAGTTTGGACCTTCCGACTCTGGAGAAGGGTTTAACGCATGCGTACTCATATTTCCCGTAAAGAAATCCGCAATGACTTCGTCCGTAAGGTCGAGGAGCTGAGCGGACAAAATCTGCTGGTCTGCTACCAGTGCGGCAAATGTTCGGCGGGTTGTCCCCAGGCGGGCCAGATGGACATCCTGCCCAACCAGGTCATCCGGCTGGCCCAGTTGGGCCAGAAGGAGGACCTGGTCGGGTCCAAGACCATCTGGGTCTGTGCTTCCTGTCTGACCTGCAACGTCCGCTGCCCCAAGGGAGTCAAGATCGCCGAGGTCATGGAAGCTGTCCGCCAGATCGTGCTCCGCAAGCGGCAGGACCACCTCCACATCGAGAAGCTCACGGACGAACAGCTTGAATCGCTGCCGCCCATCGCCCTGATCGCCAGCTTCCGCAAGTCCACCTCCTGACAGCCGCTCGGTGATACGCCTTTGACCGGACATCCTCCAGACATGAGGAAACCATCATGAACATCAGCTACTACCCCGGCTGCACTCTAAAAAACAACGCCAAGAACTTTGAAGATTCCACTCTGTGCGCCCTGGCCCAATTGGGCCTCGAGGTGAAAGAGCTTAACCGCTGGAACTGCTGCGGCACGGTCTTCTCCCTGGCCGCCGACGACCTGATGCATCATCTGGCCCCCATCCGCAACCTCGTCCGCACCAAGGAAGCCGGCTCGGACACGATCCTGACCCTGTGCGCCATGTGCTACAACACCCTGAAACGCTCCAATGAAAAGGTCAAGGCCGACGCGGACAGCCTGGAGAAGATCAACGATTTCATGGACCGGGAAAAAGTCAAGTATGCCGGGGACGTTCGAGTCCTGCACCTGCTCGAGCTGCTCCGCGATGAAATCACCTTCCCGGTCATTGCCCAAAAGGTCAAGAAGAAACCCAAAGGGCTCCGGGTGGCCAACTACTACGGCTGCCTGCTCGTCCGGCCCAAGGGCATCGGGCTGGACGACATGGAGAACCCGGTCATCCTGGAGGACCTGATGACCGCCCTGGGCATCGCCTCCGTGGAATTCCCTTACAAGACGGAATGCTGCGGAGCCTACCAGACGGTGGACCAGCCCGACACGGTGGCCGAGCGGACCTTCCAAATCCTGACCTCGGCCCGGCGGCAGGGCGCCGACCTGGTCACGGTCAGTTGTCCGCTGTGCGCCTTCAACCTGGACCACCGTCAGAAGCAAACGGCGCGGCTCTACTCTGAATTTAGGCCCATGCCCGTCCTGTATTTCACTCAGCTCTTGGCCCTGGCCCTCGGCTGCCCGGAGGAAGCCCAGCGCTTCGACCTCCACCAGGCGGACCCGCGGCCGGTGCTGAAAGCGAAGGGGTACTTGTGATGGACAAAAAAATCTACTTCGGCAACCTCAAGCCCAAGAAGGGCCAAATCCACATCCAGCGGGACCAATGCAAAGGCTGCGGCTTTTGCGTCGAGTACTGCCCGCGGGATGTCCTGGAACTGTCGGAAGAGTTCAACAAAAAGGGCTACCATCCGCCCAGCATCAAGAAAGAGGAAGAGTGCTGCTACTGCCAGCTGTGTGAGGCCATATGCCCCGAGTTCTCCATATTTGTCACTCTCAAGAGCGAGGAGGAGGAAGGTGAAAACACGGAAAGCAGACCCTAAAGGAGTGTTGACCGGCGCTCACTATCTGGACGGCGACTTCGCCATCGCCGAAGGCGCTCTGGCCGCCGGCTGCCGGTTCTTCGCCGGCTATCCCATCACGCCCTCGACCGAGACGGCCGAGCGGTTCGCCGAGCGGATCCCCTTCGTGGGCGGAGTGTTCATCCAGATGGAGGACGAGATCGCTTCCATCACCGCGCTCATCGGCGCCGCCTGGGGCGGGAAGAAAGCCATGACCGTCACCTCCGGGCCGGGCTTCTCCCTGATGATGGAGAACATCGGCCTGGCCTGTATGCAGGAGGTCCCCCTGGTCATCGCCAACGTCCAGCGCGGCGGGCCATCTACCGGGCTGCCCACCCTGGTTGGACAGCAGGATATGATGCAGGTCCGCTGGGGATCCCACGGCGACTTCCGCATCATCGCCCTGTCCCCCGACTCGCCCCAGGAATGCTTCGACCTGGCCATCCACGCCTTCAACCTCTCCGAGCTCTATCGAGTGCCGGTCTTCATCATGACCGACGAATGTGTGGGCCACATGCACGAGAAAGTGGTTATCCCGCCGGCCGACCAGATCGAGATCGTGGAGCGGAAATGGTATGAGGGGCCCAAGGACAAGTATCTGCCCTACAAACCCGACGCCGACCTGGTCCCCTTCATGATCAAGGCCGGCGACGGCTATCGCTTCCACACCACCGGCCTGACCCATGACGAGCGGGGCTACCCCGTCATCAACGCCGAGTGCCAGGACTGGTTGGTCCGGCACCTGTGCGACAAAATCGACAAGAACGCCGACAAGATCATCAAGTTCGAGGAGGATCAGATCGAGGGGGCCGAGGTGCTGGTCATCTCCTACGGCATCACCTCCCGGGTGGCGGTCAGGTCCGTCCAGGATGCCCGCCGCCAGGGAATCAAGGTGGGAACGCTGCGTCTCATCACCGTCTGGCCCTTCCCTGAAAAACGAGTGGCCGAGCTGGCCAAGAAGGTCAAGGCCATCATCGTGCCCGAAATCAACCTGGGACAGGTGCTTAAGGAAGTGGAGCGGACGACGGCCGGCCGGACGAAAGTGATCGGCGTGCCGCACTGCGGAGGCTGGGTCCATGACCCCGACGATATTCTGAAAGTCATCAAGGAGGCGGTGAAATGAGCGCCGTCAACCCCAATACCGAAAAGAACCCCATGGAGAATTTCCTGCGGATGGACCGCATCCCTCACATCTGGTGCTCGGGCTGCGGCATCGGCACGGTGGTTTCCTCCTTCGCCGACGCCCTGTCCAGGAGCGAAATCGACCTGGACAAAACGATTATCGTCTCGGGCATCGGCTGCACGGGCCGGGTGGCCGGCTATGTCAAGCTCGACTCTTTCCACTCCACCCACGGCCGGGCCATCCCCTACGCCACCGGGCTCAAGCTGGCCAACCCCGAGATGAAGGTTGTTGTCTTCAGCGGCGACGGCGACATCTTCGGCATCGGCGGCAATCATTTTATCCACGCCGCCCGCCGCAACATGGACCTGGTCATCATCTGCGTCAACAACTTCAACTACGCCATGACCGGCGGCCAGGTGGCGCCTACTACCCCCCTCCAGGCCAACCTGAGCACGGCGCCCTACGGCAACTTCGAATATCCCTTCAGCCTGCCCTACCTGGCCGATGCCTGCGGCGCCACCTACGTCGCCCGCTGGACCGTCCTGCACATGAGGCAGGTGACCAACTCCATCTTGGAAGCCCTGAACCACAAGGGTCTGTCGCTCATCGAGGTCATCACCCCCTGCGTCACCCTCTACGCCCGCCGCAACCGCCTGGGCGACGGGCTCAACCTCCTCAAGTTCTACTACGAGAACTCCGAAGTCCGGCACGGCGCCGATACCCGGACGCTCGACATCGGCTACCAGAGCAAGATCATCTGCGGCAAATTCATCGACCGGGAGAAGCCCACCTTCCTGGAATGCATGAACCAACATCTGAGCAAAACCTTGGGCAGCAAATATGTCCCTTATGGAGTCAAGCCATGACCGAGATCCGCTTCTCAGGTTTCGGAGGCCAGGGGATCATCCGCCTGGGCCTTATCACGGGCAAGGCGGTATCCCTGTTCGACAACAAATACGCCACCATGACTCAGAGCTTCGGCCCCGAAGCGCGGGGCAGCGCCTGCAGCTCGCAGGTGGTCATATCTCCCGGCCGGGTCCTTTACCCCTACATCACCAAACCGGAGATTCTGGTGTCCATGTCCCAGGAGGCCTACGATAAATACGAGCCCGAGCTGCGCGAGGACGGCCTGCTGATCATCGACTCGGACCTGGTCAAGACCCATGCGCCCCGCGGCCGGATCAAGCTCTTCACCGTGCCCTCCACCCGCCTGGCCGAGGAGCTGGGCAACCGCATTTTCGCCAACCTGGTCATGCTGGGCTTCTTCACCGCCATATCCAAGGTCGTCTCGGCCGAGGCCATCAAGAAAGCCCTGCCCGGCCTGGTTCCCTCCCGGTTTATGGACATCAACATCAAGGCTTTCGAGCGGGGATACAGTTACGGGCTGGAGGCCCTGAGCCAGGACAAGAACTGAACTGAGCGGAGGTCATCCCATGACGGCCAAAAAACGCGCCCCGGAGAAAAAGACCGGGGTCTTTATCTGCCATTGCGGCATCAACATCGCCGGCACGGTGGACGTCAAGAAGCTGGCCGCCGAGCTGGGCCAACACAGCGGCGTGGTTCAGGCCGAGGACTACGTCTATATGTGCTCAGACCCGGGCCAGAAACTCATCGTGGAGTCCATCAAGACCCACGGCCTGGACTCGGTGGTGGTGGCTTGCTGCTCCCCCACCCTCCATGAATCCACTTTCCGCAATGCGGCCAAATCGGCCGGCCTCAACCCCTACCAGCTGGAGATCGCCAACATCCGCGAGCAGTGCTCCTGGGTTCACAAGGATAAAGCCCAGGCTACCCGCAAAGCGGCCAAAATCACCAAGAGCATCGTGGAAAAGGTCAAGCGCAATGTGGCCCTCCAGCCCATCAGCGTGCCCGTCACCAAGCGGACCCTGGTCATCGGCGGCGGCATCAGCGGCATCCAGGCCGCCCTGGATGTGGCCAACGCCGGCCATGAGGTCATCCTGGTGGAAAGGTCGCCCTCCATCGGCGGGCACATGATCCAGCTGTCGGAGACCTTCCCTACCCTGGACTGCTCCCAATGCATCTTGACCCCCAAGATGGTCGAAGTGGCCAAACATCCCAAGATCAAGTTGATGACCTACAGCGAGGTCAAGGAGATCTCCGGCTTCGTGGGTAATTTCAAGGTGAAGATCCTGAAGAAACCCCGCTACGTGGACCCCGACAAGTGCACCCTGTGCGATGACTGCAGCAAGGTCTGCCCCATCGTCGTGCCCAACGAGTTCGACCTGGGCCTGACCGGCCGGCGGGCCATCTACGTCCCCTTCCCCCAAGCCATCCCGGCCACCTACACCCTGGACGATAAGGCTTGCCCTTCGCTCTTCCCGGTGGCCTGCGGCAAGTGTTACCACGTCTGCAAACCCAAGGCCATCAACTACGACATGAAGCCCGAGATCGTTGAGGAGGAGGTGGGCGCCATCATCGTGGCCACCGGGTTCGACCTGTACGACAAGGAGCATATGGCCGAGTACGGCCTGGGCCGCTACCCGGACGTCCTGGACGGCCTGCAGTTCGAGCGGCTGTGCTCAGCCTCCGGGCCGACCCAAGGCCAAATCCTGCGTCCCTCCGACAAAAAGGAGCCCAAGGAGGTTGTTTTCATCCAGTGCTCGGGCTCGCGCGACCCCGAACTCCACTGCGCCTACTGCTCCAAGATCTGCTGCATGTACACGGCCAAACACGCCATGCTTTATAAGCACCACGTCCACGACGGACAGGCCTATATCTTTTACATCGACATCCGCTCGGGCGGCAAAAACTACGAGGAGTTCGTCCAGCGGGCGGTGGAAGAGGACGGGGTGGTCTACCTGCGGGGCAAGGTGTCCAAGGTCTTCCAGGAGGGCGACAAGCTCAAGGTGTGGGGCGTGGATACCTTGGCCGGCAAGAAGGTCGAAATCGACGCGGATATGGTCGTCCTGGCCATGGCCATGCGGCCGTCCAAAGGCGCCGACGAGGTGGCCAAGAAGCTGAGGATCCCCCTGGACAAGGACGGCTTTCTGGCCGAGGCTCATCCCAAGCTGCGGCCGGTGGAGAGCGTCACGGCCGGCATGTACCTGGCCGGGGCGGCCCAGGCGCCCAAAGACATCCCCGAGGCGGTGGCCCAGGCCTCGGGCGCGGCCTCCAAGGTTCTGGCCCTGTTCTCCTCCGACACCCTGTCCCACAACCCGATCATCGCCGTGGTCGACAAGGACTTGTGCAGCGGCTGCAAGTTGTGCATCACCATGTGCCCCTACGGCGCCCGCGTCTACAACGCCGACCGGAGGGTGGTCGAGGTCAACGACGTCCTGTGCGAGGGCTGCGGCTGCTGCATCGTGGCCTGTCCCTCGGGCGCCTCCCAGCAGGCCAATTTCACCGACGAACAGATCCACTCGATGGTGGACGCCATCCTCGAGGAATGAGGCTCCAGCATGGAACGTTTTGAACCCAAGATCATCTGCTTCGCCTGCAACTGGTGCACCTCGGCCGGAGCCGACCTGGCCGGAACTTCCCGCATGGAGTACGACCCCAGCGCCGTCATCATCCGGGTCATGTGCTCCTCGCGGGTGGACCCTCAGCACGTGCTGTGGGCCTTCCGCAAGGGAGCCGACGGCGTCCTCATCGGCGGCTGTCACCCCGGCGATTGCCATTACATAGACGGCAACTATAAAACTCTGCGCCGGATGATCTTTCTCAAAAGGCTGTTGGGCGAGTTCGGCATCGAGCCGGAGCGCCTGCGCCTGGAATGGATCTCCGCCGCCGAAGGCAAGAAATTCGTCACGGTGATGAACGAGTTCACCGACCAGATCCGGAACATGGGCCCCTTGAAACTCGATGAAGAGCCCAAACATGGAGGCAACGAATGACCAAAGCCAAGACACCCGCCCGTCCAGCGGCCAGGCCCGCCAAGGCCGAGGCCAAACCCAAGGCCGCCCCGGCGGCCAAGCCGCCCCAGCCGCCCAAGGACATGGTCACCGTTTTCATCATGGGCAAGTCCTATAGGGTTCCGGCCGAGGCCACCATCATGGGCGCCATCGAATACGCCGGCTATCAGATCAAGCGCGGGGCCGGCTGCCGGGAAGGATTCTGCGGCGCCTGCGCCACGGTCTATCGACTGCCCAACGATTACCGGATCTACACCGGCCTGGCCTGCACCACCCTGGTCAAGGAGGGCATGTGGCTGGCGCAGCTTCCGGCCATACCCTCCCAGAAGCCCATCTACGACATCGAGGTCTTGCGTCCGGACGTCACCGCTTTCCAGAAGCTCTACCCCGAGATCTTCCGCTGCGTAGCCTGCAACACCTGCACCAAGGCCTGCCCCCAGGAGCTGGAAGTCATGGACTACATCCAGGCCGCCAAGCGGGGCGACGTGGAGAAGATCATGGACCTGTCCTTCGACTGCCTGAGCTGCGGCATGTGCGCCATCCGCTGCCCGGCCGAGATTGTCCACTACAACGTGGGCATCCTGGCCAGGCGGCTGTACGGCCGGTATCTGTCCAAAAAAAGCCCCGAGTTGGAAAAACGGCTGAAGGAAGTCAAGGCCCGCAAGTACGACAGAGAGTATAAAGAAATGATGAGCCTGAAGAAGGACGAGCTGAAAAAGAAATACTACGCCCGGGACACGGAATAAAGGAGCCGAGCCATGTACCCCGATTATATGAATGAGTCCCTGAAAAAGGTCGAGGAGACTCGGCCCAGGCGCCTGGAGCTCGAAAAGAGCGGCCAGGACGTCTTCAAGCCGATGACCGCCGAGGAGCGGGACGACGTCCTCAACCGCTTCCACCCCGATTATCGCCCCGAGGCCAGGCGAAAAATTCACGTCGGGCCGAACAAGGGTGAGGAGCTGACCACCGAGGTGGCCGACCTCCTGGAAAGCCACAGCCGCATCCGGCCCGAGCTTTTCGACCTCAACCGGCCCGACCTGGAGACGGATATCCTCATCATCGGCGGCGGCGGAGCAGGCTGCGCGGCGGCCATCCTGGCCATGCAGCACGGCATCTCCTCGGTCATCTCCACCAAGCTTCGCCTGGGCGACGCCAACTCCATGATGTCCCAGGGCGGCATGCAGGCCGCGGTCACTCCCCAGGATTCGCCCTCCATCCATTATCTGGACGCCATCGGCGGCGGCCACTTCGACAACAAGCCCGACCTGGTGCGGGCCCTGACCGAAGACGGGCCGGAAGTGGTCAAGTGGCTGGAGCAACTGGGAGTTGTCTGGGACAAGAACCCGGACGGCTCAATGTACGTGCTGCACGGCGGGGGCACCTCCCGCAAGCGCATGCACTCCTGCCGCGACTACACCGGGGCCATCATCATGCGGACCCTGATGGACGAGGTGCGCAATCATCCGGACAAAGTCACGGTCCTTGAATTCATGCCCGCCGTGGAGCTCCTGCTCGATGAGAAAGGCCGCTGTGCGGGCGGCGTGCTCTATAACCTGGAGACCGAGGAGTACTTCACGGTCAAGGCCAAGGCCGTCCTCATCACCACCGGCGGCTACGGCCGGCTCCACATCCGCGGGTTCGACACGACCAACCACTACGGGGCCACCGGCGACGGGCTGGTCATAGCCTACCGGGCCGGAGCCAAACTCCTATATATGGACTCGGTCCAGTACCACCCCACGGGCGCGGTCTTCCCCGAGCAGATCGCCGGCTTTCTCATCACCGAGAAGATCCGCGGCGCAGGCGGCCAGCCCCTGAACAAGTTCGGCGACCTGTTCGTTTTTCCCCGCGAGCCGCGCGACGTGGAGAGCGCCTCTTTCATCCGGGAGTGCCTGGAGCGGCACAACGGCATCCAGACTCCCAGCGGCCGCTGGGGCGTCTGGCTCGACTCGCCGGTCATCGACATCATCCAGGGCCAGGGCTATCTTTTGAAGAACTTCCCGGCCATGGTCCGCCAGTTCATCCGCTATAACATCGACATCACCAAGGAGCCCATGCTGGTCTATCCCTCTCTCCACTACCAGAACGGCGGAGTCGAGATCAACGACCGCTGCGAGACGAACATCGCAGGCCTTTTCGTGGCCGGCGAGGCCTCCGGCGGCGTCCACGGCCGGAACCGACTGATGGGCAACTCGGTGCTGGACTACAACGTTTTTGGAAGACGGGCGGGCATCTACGCCGCGGAATATGTGAAGACGGCGGCCCCGGGCAAGCTTTCCCTCCAGCACATCAACGCCTACGAGGCCGAGCTGAAAAAGGCCGGCATCAAGACCGACCGGGTGGCGCCCGTCCTCCTGCCTTCCTACACGCCCGAGGACGTCCGGCGCCGCCAGCTCACCGCCCACTACGAGGGCACGCTGCGGTAAAATCGCTGTCAAAATCGACAACGCTTCCATAATTTCCACCCGAAATCTATTTGACCTTGTCTATTCAGGTGAGTTTAATAGGGGGAGAAATGAAGAAGCTCTATATCTTGATCATCATGGTCTACTCCTCCTTGGTGGCCGTGTCTCCCATTCTGGGGACGAAAGTGGTGAACTTATTTGGCCTCAAATTCACGGCCGGCATTTTCACTATGCTGGCCGCCTTCAGCCTCCTTGATGTGGTCAACGAACTGTGGGGGAAGAATGACGCCCGTTTTCTGGCCGTCTTCATCATTCTCATACGGATAGTCATCTTCGTAGCCATCATCCCCGTTGTGATCAGGTTGCCCTCCTACCTAGAACCATCCGGATATTCCAGCCTGCTGCAGATGAGCATCCGCACCTTCCTGGCCTCTGAAGTCAATACGCTCATACAAAATGTGCTTATTGATATCCCTATTTTCCATAGGCTGAAGCGGATAAAACTCGGATTTTTTTTCAGGGCCAATGTTTCCAACCTCATATCCTGGTCCTTTGGAACCGTCTGTTTTGTCCTCATTTCTTTTTGGGGCGCCGGGAAGGCACTGCTGCCGATCATGCTGGGCCAGACATTTATCAAGTTCCCGCTTTCGTTTGTTTATGCCTGGATCGGGTTGATGATCGTCAATAAAGCAAAAACCATTAAGGCCGCCGAAAAACCGACAGGGTACGGCTTGGCTGGATGAGCGGAGCGGCTATTTTGTCGTTTTAAGCAAATGCAGAATCTTCCCGGTCTGCGTCGTTCTCGGCGTTTGCCGTCTTATAGAAATGAACCCGGCGTTCTTCCACTGAAGGCTCATCACGCGCTCGGCGCCGGAGCCTTGGCCTATGGCCCGGTAAAAACAGCGGAGCACTTCTTTCGTATCGAGCTGTCCCACCTCGGGGCTGATTAAGAGAAGAATCTGAGGACTCCCCTCCTCCGTCTCTTCTTCGACGAGCTGGTAATCGAGAGGGGTGCCCCCGAAACGGGAAGGCAGAGTTTTTTCCAGGACATTCACAATATCGCGGTCCAGGAAGGTCATTCCCCCGCTCGTCAACTTTTCAAAACTGCGAACCTGGCGAAAGTGATTTGACCAGCCCAGCTCCTCTAGGGGGCATCCGCAAGGCCGTCGCTCCATATGGGCCTGGTCTCCCAGCGATACATTCAGAAGAATGAAGGGTGAAGTCGGCCGAAGGGACGTCAGGAGAAGGGCTTCGGGCGGGAAGCCGCGCTGGACTCCCTCCTGCCCCGCCCGGATCACTGCGGTGAAATCGCTCAGTGAATGGGTGTCGTCCGACGATTCAGGGTTCAGGCATCCGTAGCCGATATACCCGCACTCTACGGACATGAATCGGGGAACGGCGACGGCTCCGCTTTTTTGGATCATGGCCAGGCGAGCGCCGGTCAGGGGTTCTCCCCCGACTGTAAATTGCGTGCCCGCTATATCAATTCCCAAAGAGGAGGCTGCCTGGCAGACCCTGATAGCCGAGCTCACCCACGTCGTGATATGAGGTTTGTGTCCTGAATCCAAAACCCGGCGCAGCCAGTGAACAATGGGCCATGGGTCACTCAAAGGAACATATTCCGGCGAGGGCAAGGCGAAGCCTGTCAGCCTGGCGGCCCAGTGCATAAGGCGTATGCTCCATCGATACCGCGGATGGAGGCCGGAGGCACCCGGATCAACTTGGGAAAACCAGCGGATGGAACGGGCTCCAGAACCATGCAGCTCCAGGACTCTCACAATATCCGTATTGCCAGGAACTCCCCAAACGGCAAAGCGCCATAAGGAGCCTCTCCGGGCTTCGGTCAGCAAGCGCTGATTAACCGAGCGTTCTCGAATAAAGGCCAGGTCCACCGGCACAAAGGTGCTCTGGCCGCTGCTGCCGCTGGTATGGAGACGCAGGTGCGATTGAGAAAGCGGATTGGATAGAACGTTTGACCCCACCTCTATGGTGGAAGTCCCCCTGAGGGTGGGAACACGGCCTTTGTACTCATTCACCGAGAGATAAACGCCGTTGCGGAACAAAACCCCCAGGGCTCCCTCCATTCCTTCTTTCTTGACAAGTTTGGCCAGGTCGCCATACTCACAGCCGGCCAGCCCGAGCATTCTTCGATAAGGGCTAAGGGGATTGGCATAAATGCCTTTTGCGGCGAGTGTCAGAAAATCGGATTCTCGGCTATTCAGACGTGAGAGCAGAACCTTCCTCGCTTCCTGAGTTGAAATGGAGCTTCGAAGAAATGAGGGCAGGCCGGCAATGAATTTCGCTCCCGAGATAATATCAGGAACAGTCAGGGATCCCTTGAAATAACGTTGAAATCTATTCAATCAGGCACGTGATCCAGACATATAAAATAATGCGCTAGGGTCAGGGAGTCAACACCGCCCTCAGTCCTTCTTTTCCTTCTCCATCTGGACGGTGCTTTCTCTTAGGTCGTACAGCAGCCAGTGTTTGCCGGCGATCTGATCCCGCTCTTCTCGAACCAGCCTGAGGAAACGCCGGATTTCGATCGGCTCGTTCCCGTTGGCATGGACCAGGACGATGCTGCCGGGCTTGGGCCACTGGTTCTTCCCCAGCCAGGCGTCGCTCCCGACCGGGATCAATCCATAGGACAGGACCTGGTTGAAGATCCGGTTGTCGGAAACGAGCCCGGGAAAACGGAAAAAGACCGATGGGGTCAGGCCCTCCTCGATCAGCTTGGCCTCCAGGCCCAAAACCTCGGCCTCCATGTCGGTCCCTTTCTCGAGAAGAAAATTCTCCCCCAAGGGCAGGTTCGGGCTAACCCGGTGATGATAGGAATGGTTGATCCAGGTGACGGCAATCTCGTTCTTCTGGACCAGAAGGCGAAGCCAAGCCAGGTCGTCCGGATGTTTTTCCATCCACAAACCGGTCACGGCCACAGCCAGCGGAACAGGCCCTTCTTCCCGGCTAAAAGCGCGGATAACCTCGGTGAAAAGGGCGCGGTCCAGGGGGCGGTGGGACGGGCAGAGGTCCACCGTCAGGTCGACGCCCATCTGCTTGGACAGGACATGAATGAGGCCGGCATTCTGCAAAGCGCCCGAGTTCCGAGCCGCGTCGGAAAGGGCCCGGAGGTAAGGAGAAGCGGTGAAGCGAGTTTTCACCGCTTCCCAGCCCTCTGCGGCAGCCCGGACTTGGTCTGCCGGCAGGACAGCCGTCCTCAAGGTGACTGGGTCAACGGTGAGATAATGCTCATTCCCTTCCTGCTTGAAGCTGCGAAGGATGATAACGGGGGAGCGATCGCCGGCCGCGATTCCGACAGCGAAGAACTGTCGGTAATCTCTCGGCGGTTCGCCGGGAGCCGCCCCGGGGATAGCCAAGGAACAAGCAATCGTCCAGAAAATGATAATGCTCATATCATTTTTTTTATCAGACAAAAAGCATATACTATTTTTATGATCAAAAAAAAGAGATTCTTTTTAACTGGCCTTCTGATTTTGGGCTTAACCGGGCTTAGTCTGGCCACCGTCCAGCAGGCAAATCCCTCCGGCTATCACCTTCTTAAAAAGATCGTCATCGGGGGAGAAGGCGGCTGGGACTATTTGGCCCTGGACGTTCAGACACGCCTGCTGTACGTGACGCACAGCGCCGCCGTCGAAATCCTCAACGTCGATACCGGCCTCAAGAGCGAACCCATACCCAACTTAAAGGGCGTTCATGGCCTGGCCTTTGCTCCGGAGAGAGGGCGCGGCTACATCTCCAACGGGCGGGGCAACAGCGTTTCTGTTTTTGACCTCAAGACCCACCAGGTTCTGGAAGAAATCCCCTCGACGGGGCAAAATCCCGACGCCATCATGTACGACGCTTTCTCGGGCCGCGTCTTCACCTTCAACGGCCGGACGGCAAACGCCACGGCCATCGACGCGGCCACGAACAAGGTTGTGGGGACCATCGACATCGGCGGAAAGCCGGAATTCGCCGTCACCGACGGCCGGGGGATGATCTTCGTCAACAATGAAGACAAGAGCGAAATCGTCGCCTTCGAGGCTAAATCCCTCGAGGTCAAAAAGAGATGGTCGATCGCCCCCGGGGAAGGCCCCAGCGGGCTGGCCATCGACCTGAAAAACAAGCGCTTGTTCAGCGTCTGCGACCAAGTCATGGTCGTCTCGGATTTCGAGAATGGCAAAGTCGTCACTACGGTGCCCATCGGCAAAGGCCCCGATGCGGTCCGCTATGACGCCGGGACCGGCCTGGTCTTTTCCTCCAACGGGGAGGGAACCTTGACTGTGATCCGCCAGGAATCGGCCGACACATACACCGTCCTCGAAACAATAGCCACGGCCCGCGGCGCCCGGACCATGGAGCTGGACCCCCGGACCCACCATGTCTTCTTGGCCACCGCGGAATTCGGGCCCGCTCCGGCCCCCACGCCGGAGCAGCCTCGGCCCCGGCCGGCCATTGTGCCGGGCACGTTCATGGTGCTTGAATTCGGCAAATAAACCAATCCATGGATTCCTGCCAAGGAGATTGAGCGCTTGCCGGAGCTCCAGGAAATCGTCTCTCCCAAAGAAGAGCGTTTCCAGCACTGGCGGAGCACCATCGGGCTTTTTCTGGGTCCGCTGGCCGGCCTGGGCCTATATCTCCTGCCCCTGCCCGGCCTGAGCCGGAAGGCGCACATTCTGGCGGCCATTATCGGCTGGGTCGTCAGCTGGTGGGTCACCGAACCCATTCCTATTCCGGCCACAGCCCTGTTCGGCACGGTGCTCTGTGTCCTGTTGGGCGTGGCCGGCGCCAAAGAGGCCTTCGCTTCTTTCGCCGACCCGACGATTTTCCTCTTCCTGGGCAGCTTCATCCTGGCCCGGGCTATGGCCGTTCACGGGCTGGACAAGAGGTTCGCCTACAAGATCATGTCCCTCCGCTGGGTGGGCAACAGCGCGGGCCGCCTCCTCCTGGCCTATGGGGCCATTTCAGCCTTCATTTCCATGTGGATCAGCAACACGGCCACCACGGCCATGATGTTCCCCATCGGGCTGGGCATCGTCTCCACCATGGCCGAACTGATCAGCTCCCGGACCGGCAAAAAGGCCGACCTTCACCGGCTCCGCTTCGGGACGGGGATGATGCTGATGGCGGCTTACGCCGCTTCCGCCGGAGGGATCGGCACCCCCGTGGGAACCCCTCCCAACCTAATCGGCCTGGCCATGATCGAGAAATACACAAAAATCAAAATCCCCTTCTTCCAGTGGATGCAATTCGCCGTTCCCCTCCTCATCGTGATGTTTATCCTTCTCTATTTCCTGATGTATTTCCTCCACAAGCCCGAGGTCAGCCGCCTGGAGGGCTGCCGGGAATATGTAAAGGAAGAGCTGAGAAAGCTCGGCCGATGGACGCCCGGCCAGAGAAACGCCCTGGCCGCTTTTCTCCTGGCGGTCTTCCTGTGGATCATACCCGGGTTCTTGGCCCTGCGCTTTGGGACTGCCTCCCCTATCTCCAAAACCTACCAGGCCCGTCTGCCCGAGGCCGCCGCGGCGGTGCTGGCCGCCAGCCTCCTGTTCATCCTTCCCGTTGACTGGAAGAAACGGGAATTCACCCTGTCTTGGAGGCAGGCGGTCAAGATCGACTGGGGAACCCTGCTTCTCTTCGGGGGAGGAATCACCCTGGGCGACCTTATGTTCAAAACGCAGTTGGCCGAGGCCGTGGGCCAGGGGCTTCTCAAACTGGTGGGCGCCCATTCGCTGTGGGGGATCACCCTGGCCGCCATTTTCCTAAGTATCATCGTCAGCGAGGCCACTTCCAACACCGCCTCGGCCACCATGGTTGTGCCGGTGATCCTGTCCTTGTCCATGGCCGCCGGGGTCAATCCCCTCCCCCCAGCCCTGGGCGCCACTCTGGGAGCCAGCTGGGGATTCATGCTCCCTGTTTCCACACCGCCCAACGCCATCGTTTTCGGCTCGGGCATGGTGCCCATCACCAAAATGGTCAGGGCGGGATTTCTATTCGATTTGCTGGGAGGCTTTACCATCTGGCTGGGCCTCCGCCTCCTCCTTCCCCTGGTCGGGCTTGTTTGAAATGGCGCTGTTTTCGGCCCTGGAATCGATAGGCCATTGAGTTTGGTTGATTTTTTCCCCCCAAATAATTAAGATAAGTGCCTCTGTCGTCAGGGCGTCGAAAAACTCTTTTCCCAAAAGGATGCAGATGCTCGGGCGAACATATTGGAGCTCGAGGAGGAGGCTATGTCCAATATGGGATCCTATGAGGATAGGGTCAAAACGTTCGACTGGACTCTCTCGGAGAAGGAGCTCGGCTATAAAAAGGGCGACGTCCTCAACATAGGCTGGCACTGCACTGACCGCATCTGCCGATTGGGCCAAGCGGACAAACCGGCCCTCATCTGGGAGGGCCAGGGGGGCAAGGAAAAACGTTACACCTTCAACGATATCCGGCTGGCCTCCAATACCATCGGCGGCTTCCTGCGCGGCCTGGGGATCAAGGACGGCCAGCGAGTATGCCTCTTCCTGGACCGCGTCCCGGAGCTCTACCTGGGCTTCCTGGGCATTCTGAAGATCGGGGCCATCGTCCAGCCGCTGTATTCGGCTTTCGGGGATGAATCGCTATTCATCAGGCTGGAAAACGCCGAGACTTCGGCCATCATCACCCAGAAGAAACACCTGGCCAAGGTGCGCAAGATCCGTCATAAGCTGCCCCAGCTGCGGCATATCATCGTGGTGGATGCCGATGAGACAACGCCCCTCCAAGAACGCGAAAAGGCCTTCTCCTTGGAAAAGGCCGCGCCCGTGGAGAAATTGGACATCTTCCCCACCCTGGCCGAGACCCCTTCTGTCCTGCACTATACCTCGGGCACGACCGGCATGCCCAAGGGCGTCCAACATGTCCATTATTCCCTCATCGCCCAGTACCTGACGGCCAAGTGGGTCCTCGACCTGCGCGACAACGACATCTACTGGTGCACGGCCGACCCGGGCTGGGTGACCGGCACGTCCTACGGAATCATCGGCGCCTGGGCCACGGGCACGACCCAGTGCGTGCTGGACTTGGGTTTTATGGCCGAGGCCTGGTATCAATTCATCGAGAAGCACCGGGTCACGGTCTGGTACTCGGCACCCACCGCCATCCGCTCCCTGATGAAGGCCGGCGAAGAGATCGTCAAGAAGTATGACCATTCTTCGCTGCGGCACCTGGTCAGCGTGGGCGAGCCCCTCAACGCCGAAGCGGTTATCTGGTCGGAAAAGGTCTTCGGGCTTCCCTTCCACGACTCCTACTGGCAGACGGAGACGGGCTCGATCATGATTTCCAATTATCCCGGAATGCGCATCAAGCCGGGCTCCATGGGCCGTCCCTTCCCCGGCATCACCGCCGCCCTCCTCCACTCGGAAAAATACGAACCCATCAGCGAGGCGGGCCCCATCGGCCTTATCGCCTTCCGGCCGGGCTGGCCGTCCATGATGCGGACCTACTGGCGGAACGAGGAAACCTACCGGAAGAAGTTCAGGAACGGCTGGTACCTGAGCGGCGACCGGGCCCGTCTCGACAAGGAGGGCTACTTCTGGTTCGTCGGACGGGACGATGATGTCATCAACACGGCCGGCCATCTGGTCAGCCCCTTCGAGGTCGAGTCAGCCCTGCTCGAGCACGAGGCCGTGGCCGAGTCGGCCGTGGTCTCCAAGCCCGACGAGATCAACATGGAGGTGGTCAAGGCGTTCGTCACGGTCAAGCCTGGCTACCAACCCGGCCCCGACCTTGAGCTCAGCATCATGAACTTCATCCGCAAGAAGCTGTCGCCCCTGGCCATGCCCCAGGAGATCGAATTCGTGGATTCCCTGCCCAAGACGCGCAGCGGCAAGATCATGCGGCGGCTGCTCCACGCCAGGGAATGGGGCGAAGAGGCCGGCGACACCTCGACGCTGGAAAACGATTGAGACATAATATGATGAACTAAGGAGTCAAGACATGGACGACATGCCAAAGATCGTTCTGGACTATGTCAGGCGGGAATACCTGGAGGACGACAGCCAGGAGATCAACCCGGACACCCCCCTCATCTCGGGCGGCATCGTGGATTCCTTTTCCATGGTCTCCCTGAAGCGCTTCCTGGAGAACAAGTACGGCATCTCCATCCCCGACGATAAGGCCACGCCCGAGGCCTTCGACTCGGTGAACAAGATCTGCGCCCTGCTGCGCGAATTCATCGGCAAGAAGGTACTTTGAGAAAGCATCCCCCGGCACATTACCAGCTCTCAATAAGAGGAGGGGTCCTATCACGGCTCCTCCCCATGTTATATGCGTATGGGGATGCACCCTCTATTTGAGGAGTAAGCATTATGGCCTACAACGACCAAATCCGAGGCATGTATCAGAAGGAGTTGGATGACCTGAAGGCTCAGGGCCTGTTCAAGCAGGAGCGCTACATCCACACCCCCCAGGCGGCCGACATCGAGGTCGAGTTTCCGGAGGGCGCCTCCCTGAAAAAAGTCATCAACATGTGCTCCAACAATTACCTGGGCCTGTCCAGCCACCCCGAGGTGGTCAAGGCCGCCCACCTGGGCCTGGACACCCGCGGCTACGGCATGTCCTCGGTGCGCTTCATCTGCGGCACCCAGGACATCCACTACCAGCTGGAGCAGAAGGTCACCGAGTTCCTGGGAACCGAGGACACCATCCTCTTCCCCTCCTGCATGGACGCCAACGCCGGCGTGTTCGAGGCGGTCCTCACCGACAAGGACATCATGATCGCCGACCGCCTGGTCCATGCCTCGATCATCGACGGCATGCGGCTGTGCAAGGCCCAGCAGGACACCTTCAAGCATTCCGACATGGGCCACCTGGAGGAGAAGCTGCAGCTCCACCAGGACAAGCGGCTGCGGATGATCATCACCGACGGCGTCTTCTCCATGGACGGCGACACGGCCAGGCTGGACGAGATGGTCCGTCTGGCGGACAAGTACAACGCCCTGGTCTTCGTGGACGACTCCCACGGCTCGGGCTACGTGGGCCGGACCGGCCGCGGCACTCACGAGAAGTACGGAGTGATGGGCAAAATCGACATCATCACCACCACCTTCGGCAAGGCCCTGGGTGGGGCCAGCGGCGGATGCGTCAGCGGCCGGCGGGAGGTTGTGGCCATGTGCCGGCAGAAGGCGCGGCCCTACCTCTTCTCCAACACCATCGCCCCGGTCATCGTGGCGGGCGTGCTGAGGGTCATGGACCTGCTCATGAAGAGCACCGAGCGACGCGACAAGCTGGAGCGGAACACCGCTTTCTGGCGCAAGGGGCTTCAAGAAGCAGGCTTCATCCTCAAAGAGGGCGACACCTCCATCGTGCCGGTCATGCTCTTCAACGCCAATCTGTCCCAGGACGTCTCCCGCGACCTCTACCAGGAAGGCGTCTATGCCGTCGGCTTCTTCTTCCCGGTGGTGGCTAAGGGACAGGCCCGCATCCGGACCCAGGTCTCGGCCGGACACGAGATCAGCCATTTAGAGAAGGCCTTGGATGCTTTTCGGAAGGTGGGGAAGAAATATGACATCCTGGGCAAGACCAAGGACGAAATCATCCAGCGCTACGGGATGTGATTTTAATAATAGGAAACGATCCGCGAGCTGTCCCAGGTTTTCAGCCGGCTGGGCAAGATGCGTTCTCAGTTGTCTTGACATTGGCTGGCGGCCTGGCATAGCATTTTTTGCAGATGGTTTTTCTGAAACCTCACCTCAACAGAAATGAGCGTCGCCAGGAAATTATCAATCCTAGCAGCCTTCTTTTATGTTGGCCTGAGCCTGGCCTGCGCCACCGCGATGAAAACGGCTAGGGCCGATTATACGGTTCAAGAAAAAACTCTGGCCCTGGGGTCCGGAGCGACGCTCCGCTATACCCTGGCCCTGCCTCCCGCGTTCTCTCCTGAACATCCCTATCCCCTCATTCTGGCTCTTCACTACGGCGGCCAAGTCACCCCCTACTACGGAAAGCCGTACTTGATGAATCTCGTTCTGCCGGCACTCGGCGAGCTGGCGGCCATCATGGTGGCCCCGGATTGTCCCGGCGCCGGCTGGACAGACCCCCAAAGCGAGAAGGCCGTCCTGGCCCTTCTCGAAAATATCCAGAAGGACTTTCCGATTGACCCTCAGCGCCTCCTCATTACGGGCTACAGCCTGGGAGCCGTGGGGACCTGGGACCTTGTGCTCAAACACCCGAACATGTTTTCTGCGGCGATTCCCATTTCGGGTATGCCCCCCAAAGGGATTGTCATCATTAAGACCGCGACTCCTTTCTGGGTCATCCACAGCCGTGATGATGAGCTTTTTGCCTTTGCTTCCGTCAGAACCTTTGTTCAATTTTGCGAATCACAGGGGCTTGTTGTTCAGCTCAAGCCCGTCCTCGGCCTCAGCCACTACGATTTCACCAAATTTACACTGGCCCTCCAAGAAGCTGTCCCCTGGCTGAAAGGCCTTTGGCAGAGAACGGCGAGCCCTACCGAGAGGAGGTCACCATGAAAAAACTATCATCGTTTGTGGGCTTGGCCTTTTTATTTTTATTAATGAGCGGCGCGGCTTTGGCCGATGAAATTAAGGTTCTGGAGCCGAAGGCGGGCGACTATAAGATCGGGACGGCCATAACTATCAAATGGGATTACCTCTTCATGGAGGGTATGCCCCAAACCGCCGCCGAAAAAAGAATGAGGATCGAGCTTTTGTATTTTATCGAAACCGGAGGGCCGGGCCATGGCGGCGGCAAACAGTGGACGCTGTATGGCACCCTGGCCGAGGTTGATGTCCTCAGCGTTAAATACGTGTGGACCGTCCCCCTGGGCGCCGCTGGGCCGAATCGGGTCATCAGGATCACCATGGTGAGCCGGCCGTCGCTGACGGCTATGAGCGAAGCTTTCTCCATCTCTAAGCTCAATATGCCCAAACAGCCGGTCCAGCTAGCGGCCATCCTCATCTCTTCCCCCGAAGCAGGCAAGACTTACTATATCGGCGACACGGTCACTATCCGTTGGTCAACAGCGCTCATCCAGGACAACGCCCACGTCTGGCTCTTTATCTGCTGGCCCGACCGAACGACCTGCGGCGGCGGTTTCTCGGTGTCCAATTCAGGCAGCTATGAATGGACCATCAACGAGCCCGAAGAGCACGACCTCGTCGTCAAGATCCTATCCCACGACGAGCAGCATGTTGGATACAGCGGCGTTTTTCACGTCAAAAAGAAAATACGGCCTATCCAGAAAATATTTTAGCCGGGGCCGCCTCACCAGGATCGAAACAACCTTTTATTTCACTTATATCCTATGGCCTGGTTCATGTCCGAAGTGATCGTCATCGGCGCCGGGTTGGGCGGGCTGGCCTGCGCGGCGAAACTGGCCCGAACCGGTCGGAATGTTCTCCTGTTCGAAGAAAATCCTCACCTCGGCGGAACAAGTTATATTTTTAAACGCGGCCCGTATGCTTTCCCCATGGGGCCGCTTTCCTTCAGCTACCCGGCCAGGGTCAAGGCCATTCTTGAAGAATTGAAAACGGGGGCGCCGGCCGATTTCAAGCGAAATCACTATCAACTCATTGCGCCCGGCCTGGACATCGTCTATTCCCGGCCTCTAAAGATCGTACAGGAAGACCTCATCCGGTTCTTTCCCCCTGAAGCCGAGGGGATCAGGGCCGTCATCTCCGCCCTGCAACGAATCATCGCCTCCCGGGGCCTAAGGCCGCTCCGGAGCGGCCTGCCCCAGGGAATATTATCAAGGCGCGCCAAAGAAACCCGAAAGACCGCCTGGAATCAGACATTTCCGGGAGCAGAAGAACTGGCTTCTCCCTCGCAAAAATTTCTTGAACAACACATCTCCAGCCCGGTGCTCAGAAATTTTCTCGGTTCACAGGGAACGGAAGAGCCGGAAATGTCCCTCCTGAGCCTGGCCCGCATGTGGAACTTTGTGTCCGAAGTAGGGGTCTGGTTTCCCTCCGGGGGAATCCATGGCCTAGCTGACCGCCTCCATGCCTCTTTTCTGGCCTCCGGAGGAAAGACCCGCTTGGGAACAGCGGTTAAGGAGATTCTGGTTGAAAATGGAAAGGCGGTCGGCGTCCGGACCGCATCGGGCGAATGCATCCGGTCGGAATGGGTCGTATCCAATGCCGACGCCAAGCGCACGTTCCTGGAGATGATCAGCCCCCGGCATGTCCCGCCGAATTATCTGGATAAAGTCCGCTCAACTCCCTATACCGACTCCGGGCTGTGCGTCTATCTGGGGATTGATCCGCTCAAAGTGGATTTTTCCCGGATGAGCACGAATCACGCTTTTTTCAGAAAATGCTTGTCCCCGGTAGAGGGGACCGGCCTGGAAGATTTCGGTAACCGGGATATCGAAATCTGTCTCTGGTCACAGAACATGCCGGATTCGGCTCCGGCCGGAAAAGCGGCCCTCCTGCTGCGGGTGTCCTTCCCCTATGACTATTTCGGCCGCTGGCGGACCGGTGAGAAAAGAAGGGCCGAGGGCTACGGAGCCTATAAAGAAGGACTGGCCCGGAAGCTTATTCAAAACGTGGAAAGCTTTCTGCCCGGCTTGGGACGCAGCGTCGAAGTCATGGAAGTCGCCACTCCCCTCACCTACCAAGACTGGGGGAATCGCACCCAGGGTTCAATCGCTGGCTGGACCTGGGCGGCGGAGCAGGCCGGCGCTTTCGGCCAAAACCTGCTTGGGCAAACCCCCCTGGAACGGCTTCTGCTGTGCGGTATCTATTCGGTCACTGAGCTTTTCTGGGGCGGCCTTCCCACCGCCCTGACCACGGGCCTGTGGGCCGCCGAACGGGTTCTGGCCTAAAATCGAACCCAGTTCCCCTCAATCGCCTACCGTCAGTATCCCTCTCAGGCGAATGTCTTTCGACGAAGAGCCGACCATGATTCGAAAATCTCCCGCTTCAACGACAGGCTGGAGATCCTTGTTGAACATGGACAGCTTTTCGGGCGTGATGGCAAAGCTCGCTTCTTTCATTTCGCCGGCCTTCAGATGAATTCGTTCAAACCCCTTGAGCTCGATAACGGGGCGGGCCACGGAGGCCACTTCATCGTGAATGTATAATTGGACGACTTCATCGCCGTCCATCGGGCCCGTGTTCCTGACCGTGAAGCGCACGACAGTCGAATCGGTCGAAGAGATCCGCTGTCGGTCAAAGGATAAGTTGTCGTATTCGAATGACGTGTAGCTCAGCCCGAATCCAAACGGAAATAGCGACTGACCGCCGAGGTCGCCATAATCATCACCGCGGCCGGAGGGCTTGTGGTTGTAGACGAGCGGCAATTGGCCTTCGGCCGCGGGAAAGGTGATGGGCAGCCTGCCGGCCGGGTTGGTGTCGCCGAACAGGACATCGGCCACGGCGGCGCCCCCCTGCTCGCCCGGATACCACACCTCCACAACGGCTGGAACGTTATCGAGCCACCCGCCCATGGTGACGGCGCTTCCGCCGACCAGAATGACCACGGTCGGTTTCCCCGTGGCCGCGACTCGGTTGATCAATTCCTCCTGCCGGCCGAGGAGCCCCAGCCTGGCCCTGTCCCTGAACTCCCCTTCTTCAATTCCGGCCACGACGATGGCGACATCGCTCTGCTGGGCGAGTCTCACGGCATCGTTCATTTCGGCTTTCCCGTCAGAGGAGACCCCAACGTTCCATACGAGCTTGAGGAAAGCATTGCCGGCCGGCTCAAAAAACTCGAGGCGGATGTCGTACTCCGCGCCCTTCTCAAAACGGTATTCGGCCAGGATGGCCCGGCGGGTGACCTTCTTCCAGTTATCGATCACCACTTGACCATTGATGAAAAGCCGATAGCCGTCGTTTCCATCAACCCCGATCTTGAAGCTGCCGGTTTCCGGCGCCTTCAGCTTTCCGCTCCATCGCGCCGAATAAAAATCACGAGCCAGCTTCTGCGGATCGGGGGAATACAGCGTCCACTGGAACCGTATCTGCGGATCGATTCTCCTGAGCACCGGGTTTCCGCTGAGAGTGATGTTATCGAAATATTCGGCGATCAGCCCCTGCTGAACCGTGCCTTCCGGAGAACACAGCAAGCATTCCGAGGGCACGGGTACATATTCAGGAGAATTCCGGTCACACCCCTTGGCGGTGACGACCTGCGCAGATTTGCCGACCGCATTCTGGATGCCCTCGAGAATGCTGATCTTTCGGATTCCCGGACCGCTGTATCCGCCCAGTCGGGCTTCGGTCGCGTCAGGTCCAAGAACGGCGATCATCTTGAGGCTTTTCTTCAAAGGAAGTGTTCCCTTTTCGTTCTTCAGCAGCACCATCGACTTTTGCGCCGCTTCGCGGGCCAGCCCAAGATGCGCGTTCCGCTCCTCCGGAAGGACCGTCTGGCTCGACTCGACATAAGGTCTCTCGAACAGCCCTAACTCGAACTTTGCCTTCAGCACCCTGGAGACCGACCGGTCAATGATCTCCGGGTCGATTCTTCCCTCCTGGAAGGCCTGCAGGAAGAGAGGATACTGTTCAACCGATGTCTGAAAAATCACGTCCAGGCCGCCCTCCAGGGCGCGTTGGGTCGCTTCGGTCGTGTCGCTTGCCGTTAAATGGAGCAGGCTGGCACCGCCCACGGCGCCGGCATCGGAAATGACAAACCCGCTGAAGCCGAGCTCGCCCTTGAGCAGCCGGTTGTTCAGCCAATCACTCGCCGTGCAGGGGGTTCCATCGAGGGAGTTGTACGAGGTCATGATCGACCGCGAGCCCCCCCGACGGATGCAGGCCTCGAAGGGGGGCAGGAAGATTTCTCGAAGCAATCGTTCGTTGGTGTGTATCGGGTAGCTGTCCCGGCCGCCGTCGCCAACATTGGCGATGAAGTGTTTAGGGGTGGTGACGACGCCAAGCCTCTCAAACTCCGAGACATAGGCCAGGCCCATGGCCGCCGCGAGATACGGATC
>JBAVVA010000326.1:0-4463 GCA_049697055.1 Candidatus Aminicenantales bacterium | reverse complement strand
ATGTCACCCCTCCCTATCTGGCCGATGCAGACATGTATTCCAACCTTATCCACCGTGTCCTCTCTTTTCCGGCAGTGGACCCGGGCTCCTGTCTGGCCATCCGGTATCGCAAGGAGTCGATTGATGCCCCGGGTCAGCTGGACGGCATCGTTCGTTTTCAGTTCGAAGAGCCTATCCTCAGCAAAGAGCTGAAAGTCATTCTGCCCGCGGAAAAGAGCCTCAAATACAAGATTATCGGCTTGAATTCGGATTTCCGGGTGGAAACTTCGGGCCCGGACAAGGTCTATACCTTGACCGCCTCCGACAGGCCCCAGGTCAAGCCTGAAGAGTATATGCCTCCTCTGGAGGAAATCGGCAGCCGGGTCGTCTTCAGCACCTATGCCGATTGGAATGAGGCCTGCCAGGGTTTCTCTCGCTCTTTTGACCAGGCCATCCGTCCGACCCCGGAGATCACGGCCTTGGCCGCAGACCTGACCAAGGAGGCGGCCACTCCCGAACAGAAAGTCCAGCGTCTTTTCTTCTTTGTGGCCAAAGAAGTGCGGAGCGTGAACCTGCCCTTCGGCGAGGGCGGGCTTGAGGTCCACCAGGCCGGAGTTGTCCTAAAGAACCGCTACGGGGACTGGAAGGACAAGAGCGTTCTCCTGACGGCCTTGCTTCAGGCCGCCGGCCTGAAGGCCTTCCCGGTCCTGGCCAACAGCCGGGCCATTCCGGTAGTGGAGAATGTTCCCAGCCTCAAGCAATTTGACTGTGTCCTTGTCGCCGTCAGCCAGGGCAACGGCCTTTTTTTCCTGAATCCTTTTGCCGACAAGTCCCAATATGGATATATGTCCGGAGTCGACGGAACCCGGGGCTTGCTGGTCAAGCCGGATAGCGCCGAATTCTGTGAAATCCGCAGCCTGTCCGGAACGGAGAGCGAGTCCCGGAACGAAATTATCGGCCAACTCGACGGCCGGGGGGACTTGAAGGGAAGGATCGTCTCGGAAGTGACGGGGATTTTCGATCATTGGGCCCGCCGATCCCTTATGGACAGCACGGCCAAAGAGCGCCGGGATTTCTTCGTTGAGGCTCTCAACAAGCTCCAGGAGGACACCGAGTCGGAAAATTTCAAGGTCAGCGACCTCAAGGACCTGAGGACTCCGGTCAAAGTCAGCCAAGAGTTCCTGGCCCGCCGCTTCGGCATCTTCCAGGGAAAAATTGTACTCCTCAACATCCCCGGCCTGCCCTATGAGTTTTCCGGCCAGGGCCTGGTGCCCAGGCTGGCCAAGAGGCAATATCCTCTCCGGCTGCCGGATGAGGCGGCTGTCTCCCTGACCTTCAGGCTAAAGATCCCCTCCGGCCACAAGCTCCTCTACATTCCGGAGAGCTTTTCATTTAAAAAAGATTACGGCAGCTTCGACTTTTCGGCGGCCTTCGACTCCGGAAAATCCGAGCTGACGGTCAAAAAATCATATACCCTGACGATCAGGGATATTCTCCCGGGCCAATATGAAGAGTTCAAAAATATCATGGACGCCTTCAGCCTGCCCCGCAACACCCTGATTTTGTTGGAAAGAAAATAAAAGGCTGTAATGGATGGGGCCGGAGGGTCTATGATGAATAGTGGAGGGAACGAGCGGATGGCCTGGAGGAAGGGTTCGGCGCCTGGTCGCGGTTCTTAACGCCGCGGAATCTGCGGGTTTCTCGGCGGTTGCGCAACTCGCTTCCTGCGGAAGCTCAGACATGCTCACCTGCCGACAAGAGTATGTCAGAAGCCTTCGAAACCCTCAGATTCCGGGCTAAACCGCTCATGGCGCCTCGCTCCTTCCCCAGGCCGTCCGCAACAATATAGAACAAACCACATAGTTTGTTATAAAGCCTGGAGCCGGATTGACTTTTTAGAAACAAGCTTATATATAAGAGGCAGCCTTATATTAAGGAGGGACTTATGGTGGCACATCGCAAGACAATCGCTCTGGCAGTTCTGGCCGCTTCCTGCCTGTTGCTCCTGCAGAGCTGCGCCATGCTCCAGGATATGGCCACGGCCCTGACCAACCTTCAGCGTCTTCGTTTCAAGCTGGGAGCGGTCAATGATTTTCGCCTGTTGGGCATCAGCCTGAGCGGCAAGACCCGGCTCAACCAGTTTTCAGTCCTGGACGGTGTCCGTCTGTTTAATGCCTTCCGAACTAAAAGCCTGATGGCCGATTTTGTGCTGAATGTCCTGGCCGTCAACCCCAACGACGGGACGGGCGGCTCGCCCAAGACGGTCAGCACCCTCAGCAGTCTGGAATGTCGCTTGCTGATCGACAACGTCCCCACCGTCTCGGGGAACATCGAGCGGGCCGTGGAGATTCCGGGGACGGGCCAGGAGTCGGTCATTCCCATCCGGCTGTCCCTCGACCTCTTCCAATTCTTCGCCAACAAGCAGTATGAAGACATTATCAATTTGGCCTTGGCCGTCGGCGGCGCAAACCAGGACGGGTCGCGCCTGTCCCTCGACGCCCAGCCGCGAGTATCGACGCCTTACGGGACCATCACTTATCCCGGCCGCCTGACCATTGTCAACGCGGAGTTCCGCTGATTAAAAAATAAATCCCAGGCCCAGGCCAGCTTCCAAGCCGCCCACATCGATGAGGAATTCAGCCGGCTTCAGGCGACAACTTGAATAATCGGCTCGCAGGTCCAGGAAAAAGCCGCTAAAAAGCTTAACGATCAATTTTTCCTTGGCCACATAACCCAGGCTTGTCTTATGGGCGGCGCCGATGATGTTTCTCTCCTCGAAGGCGTGGACGAGCAGACCGGCGCCCAGGTCGATTTGAATGTGTTTCCCCAGAGGAAGAACGGCCATCAACCCGGCCCCGGCCCGGGTGATCTTCACTCTAGTCTCCTCCCCGGTGAAGCTTAAATGACCGTTCTTGGCAAAATAGCCGCCCCCCATCCAAGCTTCCAGCCATTTCGTTATCCTCAGGCCTGCCTCCAGACCGAAGGATTGACCGGCGCCGTAGATATCCCGGAAGGCCTGTTCGCTCGGCCGGAAATAGCTGCCCTGAAGCTCGAACCGCAGAACGTCGGCCCGAAGGCTGAGGAGACCCGTGCCCAGAATGAATACGGCCATCAGCAGGACTCTTTTATGAGTCATTTGAGCCTGACGTTATCGACCTGCAAACTGAAATCGCCCGTCTTCTGGTAGGCGCCGATGAAGATGCCGGTGATGTCGTAGCCCTCTGTATTGAAATCTTCCCAGGGGAAGACATATTCTTTCCATTCCGGGCCGGCCGCGAAGGTCCGGATGGCCGGGATAAATCCCGCGCGGCTGAAGAGGAGCACGGCAAAACCGGCGCCCTGGCCCCGGGCATAGAAGCTGACGGCCTTGGCCGAGGAGAGGTTGGCCGGGTCAGTGAATGTTTTGCCCGGCAGGAACATGGCGCCCGCCCAGCGGAAGGCCGCGCCTTCCTTGATCGTTCCGGTGATGAGCAGGGATTGCCGGCTGCCCTCTGCGCCGCCATCGGCCAGCTTGAATTGGGCCGTCGATTTGCCAGACATTACAGCGTCTGTATAGATGATCCAGCCCGCGCCGAAATTGGCGGCAACCTTGTCGCCCTCAAAATCGCTGACCCAGCCGGATTGGTAATTGGGCGGGGGCGGCGAGCTCTTGAGTCGATTCACGGCTTCCCATTCCTTCTGTACGGCTTGGCGATAGGATTCCCGGTCCACAGCCCTTCCCTCCTTCCAGACCATCACAATGTCCCGGGTGGCCTGGATGTCTTGGGTCGGGTCGCCCTTGACCAGGAGCAAGTCGGCAACGAACCCCGGCTTAATCCGGCCTCGTCCGGCCAAGGAGAACTTCTCCGCGGGCAGGGAGGTGGCAGCCCTCAATGCTTCTGCCGGTTTCAGCCCGGCTTTGACCAGGAGGGTCAGCTCATCATGCAGGCTGGCGCCAGGAGTGGTGTTGGGATTGCCCGAATCCGTACCGGCCAGGAGAGGGACTCCGGCGGCTTTGAGCTGGGCTAAGGCTTTTTCCGCGGCCCGGTATGGCGCCTCGTTGGTTTTTTCTGAAAAAGAGGCCTTTAAACTTTTTAAATCGGTGGGCTTTAAGTATGGGGAAAGCCTTTTATCTTCGGCCAGAATTCTTCCGCTGCCCAGGCCGGCTCCCCCATTCAATACGGTCAGAGTGGGAATGACGAACGCCTTGCGGTCTGCCGCGAGGCGGCCGAACTCCGGGTCGAAGGCAGCATCGAAATAAAGATGGGCCAGGCCGTCGGCCCCGGCCTGGAGAACGTCCAGGCAATTCCGGAGTGTGGCGGCATGGACGACGGCCATCTTGCCGCGCCGGTGAGCTTCCTGGATCAAGGCCCGGATTGTATCCAGGCTGAGAGTGGGCAACTGAGCGCCAAAGCTGCCGCCGTCGTCATAGATAATCTTGATGAAGTCCGAGCCTTCGGCCAGGCGGGCTTCGACCCAAGCCGACGCCTCTTCCGGCCGGGTCA
>JBAVVA010000325.1:0-9817 GCA_049697055.1 Candidatus Aminicenantales bacterium | reverse complement strand
TTGTTGATGCTGTCGCCGGCCTTGATGATGTCTTCGGCCAGGAGCTCGGGATAGTCGCCCGGGCCAAGTGAGACGATGCCGCCCTGAGCGTAGAACGTATTGGACTCCTCGAGCCTGGAGTTTTTGGTGATGACCGCCACCTCCAGGCCGGACTTGGCCGCTTCCAGGGCGGCCGAGGCGCCGGCGATCCCGCAGCCGATGACCAGGACGTCCGTCTCCAGGATCTTTTCCGGCATGCGTTACTCCTGGAACTCCAGGCTGATGTCCACGGAATGATAGGAGTGGGTCAGGCCGCCCACCGAGATGAAATCAACGCCCAGCGCGGCGATCCGGCCGGCCCGCTCCACAGTGACTCCCCCGGAGACTTCGACCGGCACCCGTCCCCCTAGGAAGCTGACGATATGCTTCACAGCCGGAAGCGTCATGTTGTCGAGCATAATCATATCCGCCCCGGCCTCCAGGGCCTCCCGCGCGCCGCCAAAATCCGTGACCTCGACCTCAATCTTGACGCCGGGCCGGACCCCGGCCCTGGCCTGGTGGACGGCCTGGGAGATGCTCCCAGCCAAGCGAAGATGATTGTCCTTGATAAGCACCATCTCGGACAAGTTCAGGCGGTGGTTCTGGCCTCCGCCCATGCGTACGGCATATTTCTCCAGGGCGCGCAGGCCGGGCGTGGTCTTGCGAGTGTCCAGGATCTTGGTCTTAGTGCCCTTGACGGCCAGGACATATTTTCGCGTGGTGGTAGCGATCCCCGACAGCCTTTGGAGGAAGTTTAGGGAGGTCCTTTCCCCTTTCAGCAGGGCGATCGAGTGCCCCCGGACCTCGGCCAGGATATCGCCTTTTTTAAAATCGGCCCCGTCTTCAAACCTCTTTTTAAACACGACGGCCTGATCGATTTTTTCATACACCCGGCGAGCCACATCCAGGCCGGCCAGCCTGCCTGCTTCCTTGGCCAGGAAAACGGCCCTGGATTGGGAGGAGGGGGGAACGATGCTCTCCGAGGTGATATCGCCCTGCGGCATATCCTCCCGGAGGGCGGTTTCGATGAGGGCTTCAACTTCTGCAGAGCTTGTTAAATTCATGGCGGCCAGAGAAGGCGTCTTAGGCAGCATTATAAGCGGAACATGCCCTCCAGGCAAATAGGGCCCTTTAAAGCTTGCCCCAGAAACGATAGCGCACCGAGCGGGCGATCCGGCGCAGGAGCTCTCGATTAAACGCCAGGGGGATTCCCTCTCGCACCATTTCGGCAAAGATTTGGTTAGGGCTCAGCCTGAGCCCGCCGGCCAGTTCCGGCCCTAGAAATTGGCACAAACAGAGTGAGTAGGGGCAGGGGCGAGGCCATTCATCCAAGCGATAGCGGCCCGCGAAAAAATTGCCATAGGACCTGGACCCACTGGGGCAACGTCTCATATCCCCCCCGATATTCATATAAAAAAATTCCTGTCCGCCGCGACAAGGTTGGCCAAAGAAGCTGCGGGTCCGCTCGATCAGGTCCACTTCCCTTTCGTCGGTTGATAGGCTCCGGAAAACATCACGCTCTTGCCGGCTGTACGCCGAAGGATAGAGCCGGGACCGGTAGATTCCCTGAAATGCTTGCAGGCGTACGCGCTCGACGCCGCTGACTGCCAGCATTTTCAAATCACGGTCCATACGCTCAAAAAGCGGAGGATAGACGACATAATCAACGCAAACCTCAAATCCTTTTTTCTGAAAATAGAGGACATAAGCGATAAATTGATCCAGCCGTTGTTTTCGCTCCCGCTCGATGATGTGCAGCGAGGCATTGACGGCATGCACCCGCCGCGGGTCGATGGCCTCAGCGAATCGGAGGGCGTTGGTCGTGGACAGGTTGGTGTAGATGGTCAGGAAATGGTTTCGGGTCAGCTCGCGGCACAGCCCTACAAAATCAGGATAAAGGAAAGGCTCCCCCCCCGTCATGAAAATCCACCAGGAGAGGCCTGTCCTGTCGAAGCCCTGGGCGATCTGTCGGGGCGAGTATCGCCCGCAGACAGGGTGCTCCCGGGATAGATCGCTTTTGGCGCTGAAACAGTATTCGCACCGTAAATTGCAGCGTTGGTTGACCTTCCACAAGGCTAGGGGTCCTGGGTGATCCGGCTTGCGAAAATCCAGGGAACGATCGGACCCAGCCCTGCTCTTCGTCGGCATTCCACCTTTTCTGATACCATGCCGCCGTCAAACCTGTCAATGAAGCAAGCGGCCTTGACATGATTTCAGCATCAATGGTAGATAGTGCCTACCATGGCCGATGAAAAGAATCTTTCCTCCTTGCCCAAGGCTCCTAAAGCCGATTCCATCTCCCCCCAGGCCCGCGAACACTATTTAAATTTTTTCGCTCAACGTTGGGCGGCCGTCACGCCTCCCATGCGACCTTCCAGGGAAGAGCTTGTCCGCTACGAAAAGGCCATCCTTGGGGCAAAACCGCGTGACGGCGCTACAGCCCTGATTCTCGGCTCGACCCCCGAGCTCAGAAGCCTGGCCTTGAAACACCGCCTGGAATCGACGGGATGCGACATTGACGACGGCGTCTGGAAGGCCCTGACCTCTCTCCGGACCGTCGAAGGAGAGGAAGGTTTCATCCAGGGGAACTGGCTCAACCTGCCGGAGTCCCGACAGTACGACTTCATCCTGGGAGACTGCTCCTTCAACATGCTGACCTGGGACGAAATGCAAAAGCTGGCGACTAAGATCCGGGCTCTCCTCAAAGAGGACGGGATTTCGATCCAGAGGATTCAAGCCGCTCCCGAATCCTTGACGCTGGATATGATCGGGCAGGCCGTGGCCGCCTATCGCCGGGGCGGCTTTGAAATGCCCCTTTTTTTCTACCTCATCTTCCTTGGCGAGGCTTTGCGCAATCTCTTTCGGCCCGAAATGAACAATCGGGAATTCTTTGAATCAGTGGTGTTCAATTACCTGACACCGGAGGAAGCGTCCCAAATACGCCCGGCCCTGGTCGACCGCAAGTTCGGCTATGCCAAGTGGAAAGACATGCTGGCTCTGCTGGAACGCCATTTTACGATCGTTCATGAGGAAAAAAGCACGGAACCGGGCATCTGGGACACGGCCAGTGTCTTCGTCTTGAAAAAAAAGCCCTGAGGAAATCTGCCATCAGCCTTCGAGCCTCTCATCTCCACGAGATTTGGCCGCTGAAGGATTTCCTGCGGGCCAGGCGATTCAATGCCCGCCCGGAGGAGGTCTCCTCTCGGCAAGCGGATCGCCTGCGGGAGATTGTCGCTCTGGCCTGGGCGAACGTCCCCTATTACCGACGGCTTTTCGAGCAGGCAGGGATCACTCCCCGCGATATCCGCTCTCTTGACGACCTGCCCAAGATCCCCATCACCTCAAAACGGGACCTCCGGATGTGCCCGCCCGATGATGTGTTGTCCGGCCGGGCCAAAAGGAACGGCCTGCTCGTCATCAAGACCTCGGGCTCTACCGGAATCCCCATGACCATCTATGAATCTCGGGCCGAGTCATTTCTCCTTAATCTCATCAAGTTCCGGACGCTCCGGGCCCTTGGCCTGACATGGCGCGATAAGATAATCAAGGTTCAAAACCGCGGATATGTTCACCGTCCGCTCAGCTGGAGGGCCCTCCAGAAGCTTGGGCTTCTCCGGCAGGAGGATATTCACTCAGACTCTCCGCAGCAGGTGGCCTCCGTTCTGGCCGGAAAGACGGCTGATGTCCTCACCGGCTACACCGGGAATCTGGTGCGCGTGGCCCAGATTCTGGCTGACCGGCCGGACCTTACGCTCAAGCCCCGCTTTATCGTCGGCGGATCGGACACTTTGACGCCGATCTTCCGGTCGCAGATCCAGGCGATCTTTAAGGCTCCTATCCGAGATACCTACCTCTGCCGGGAAGCTGGAATGATCGCCTGGGAATGCCCCGTTTCCGGCCGGTATCACGTTGAGGACGACCACGTGATCGTTGAAGTGTTGAAGGGCGGCATCCCCGCCCGGCCCGGAGAGCAAGGCGAGGTGGTGGTGACCAGCCTAGTCCGCCGGGTCATGCCCTTCATCCGTTATCGGCTGGACGATATCGCTGTGATCGCGAGGGGCGATTGCCCCTGCGGCCGTCGGTCGGTGGGGTTCGACCAGGTGCTGGGGAAAAGACAGGATTATTTCTGGCTGCCCGGCGGAGTCGAATTCAACCCCTGGCCGATCTCGGGCTTGTGGATGAGCCGGGCGCCCTGGATTCTCCAGTTCGAGCTCGTCCAGGAAGAAGAGGGTCTCATCATCTTGCGGGTCGTCCCATCTTCTCCCCCGCCTGCGCTTGAAGTTGCCGCTTTGCTCGATGAGTCGCGGAGGATTTTAGGTCCGGGAATCGATTTCCGGTTGCAGTTGGTTGAAGACATCAAGCCCGACGCCGGCGGCAAATTCCGGATCCACCGCTCTCTGCTGCGCTCCATCTATGACCATCCGACGGAACGCGATGTTCTCACCCGCCGCTTTCAGGGGCGTTTTTTGAGGAAATGAATGATCTTGCCCGAGGGCGCCAGCACGGGAAATGACCTTTCCACTGACAGGCAATCCGCCTCACGCCACTGAAGGCTCATGGCCCGGGCGGCGCCGGAGCCGGCCCCGATCGTTTCCAGAAAAAACTCTTTCACCAGGCCCGGGTCACGGGGTCCCAGGGAGGGGCTGATGACCAGCTTCAATTTCGGCACTCCTTTGGCATCCTCGAGCTCGACAAGCTGATAGTCGAACCCGGTCCCCCCGAATCGGTCCGGCAGGTCAACTTCCAGGATTTTGAGAATATCCGTGTCCAAAAACGTCATTCCCCCGCATGTCAATTTTTCAAAGCTCCGGACCTGGCGGAGGCGTTTGGTCCAGCCGAGCTCTTCCAGCGGGCAGCCGCACAACCCGGCAACCGATTCGGCTTGATCTCCCAGTGAAACATTGAGCAGGATAAAAGGCGCCGTCGGCCTCAAGGACGTCAGGAGCAAAGCCTGGGGAGGAAGGCCGTGTTCCGGCCCCTTGTCATCCGGTTGGATCACCATAAGCATATCGTCGAACACATGGAGCTCGTCAGGATAAGAGGGCTTAAGACACCCATAGGCAATATAGCCGCATTCCATGGCCATGAAGCGCGGGACGGCCGCCGCGCCCGTCCGTCGGATGGTGGCCAGCTTCGCTGCTGTAACAGGTTCGCCCCCGATGGAAAACTGAACATGAGACAGGTCCTGGCCGGCCTCTAGGGCGGCCTGGCAGACCCGAACCGCTGGGCTCGCCCAGGTCACAATATGGGCTGTTTTTTCCCGGCCCGCTGTCCAAGCGAGCCAATCGACGATGGGCTTCGGGTCGGAGAGGGGCACATATTCAGGCGCGGGAAGAGGAACGCCCCAGACCTGCCCCGCCCAGCGCATGAAACGCGCGCTCCAACGGTATCGCGGATGAAGCCGTGAGGACCGCGGGTCGACCTGCGAAAACCAGCGTTCCGGCGGAGCGCCGAGCGCACAGAGTTCGAGAACGCGGACCATATCCGTATTTCCCGGGATTCCCCAGACCGCATGACTCCATTGAGCGCCGCAGCGGGCCTCCAGGGCCAGACGATGATTGACCGCCCTGTCCCTGACATAGGCCAGGTCGATCAGGACCGGCACATTCTTTCCGGCGGTCCCGCTGGTGTGGGCCCGGAGATGATGCCCGGCCAGGGGATTGCGAAGGAGTGAAAGGCCCGCTTCGAGGACCAGGTTCCCGCGCCGGAGGGGGTTGCGGCCTTTGAATTCGTTGACTGAAAGATAAACTCCTTCCCTATAAAGTCTCTGAAGGGCAGCTTCCAAGCCGTGTTGCACCACCTGCTCCCGCAAATCGCCATAGGCGCATCCCGCATTTTTTAGCAGGGCCAGATAAGGACTTTCGGGATTTTCATAGACGGCACGCCTCATCAAGGCTAAGAAATCCGAAGCCCGGTTATCAAAGCGGGTTTTTAGCGTCGCTCGCGCTTCCCGGGAGCTCACCGGGTGATGAAGAAAGGAAGAAATTTCCCGTAAAAACTTCAGGCCGGTCTGAACGTCATGAAGGGTGAAGACGTTCATAGAATGCTGTTCAGGTTGAACGACCCGCAAAATAGGCCGTATTCGGACAGCCTTTGACCAGGCGATAGCCGTTGATGTCGTGGAGCCACCTCGTCTCTTGGGCGCGGCGACGAAGGATGACTTCCAAGGGAGTGGTCGCCAGGTCGCCGATCGGGACCGCGCCATTTTCTTCAATAAAGTTGCAAATCGTCGTCTTCAGCCTGGTTGAGACATAGATTTTCTTGCTGCTCCCGCAGACCCTAAAGGAAAAATCGAGGCCGGGGGCAGGCGGCCAGCAGAGGATTTCCGTCGGAAACCGCTTCCCGGCCGCTGTTTTGAAGAGTTCCTGGAGCGCCCGGTTCACCTCGTCTGGGCTCAGGTTGGCCTCCAAGCCTTTGGCCCGACCGGCCCTGATGAGAGGCTTAACCTGGAATTTGTGAACACCCATTTCTCGGGCAAAATTGTAGCAGGCCGGCAGTTGGCTGAGATTGATACTGGAGAGCGTGTAGCGGAGGATCACTTTGAATCGATTTTTAACCAGGGCCTGGATGATATCGGTAAATTCCCGGAGCGATATTAGCGAACCGCGCATCTGGTTGTAGGTTGTCAGGGTGATCGCATCGAAGGAAACTTTCACGACCTCGACGCCGCTTTCTTTCAACAAACAGATTTTCTCAGCGTCGAAAAGGAGCCCATTGGTGTTGATGCCCGACCGAATCCCCAAACGCTGGCAGCACTTGACAATATCCAGAACCGCCTGAAAGTTGACCAGAGGTTCGCCTCCGGTGAGACGGACTTCCTTAAGGGCATAGACCGAGCCCTCTTTCGTTCCGGTCCACTCCTCCAACCTCCGGATGAACACATTCCCATCGATGTCGGAATCCGCGGAAGGCCCATCATTGTTCGCGCAGTGAAAACATTCCTGGTTGCAGCGGCTGGTCACTTTCACTTCGATGGAGATCGTTTCTTGAGGCTGAGCCATGATGGCCCCTAGGCCAGCCCCTTTAAAGCTTCGCGGTTCTGGGCCAAAGCCAGGGGGAGCTGGTCAAGACCGCCCATCGGCTCTTCCCGGGAGAGGTGGCCCAAGGTCAAAAAGACCAGCGGCCGGCCCTGTCGATCAAGGTCGACGGCCAAGAAACCCATCTGCTTGGGGCGGTTCGCCGGGTTCCTTTGAAAGAAAAGAGGGTAGATCGGGACATCGCCCAAAGAGGCCATATAGGCTTTGCCCTCAAATATGCTCCCCTTAAAAGCGAAATCATAGTTCAAGCCAGGTTTCACGCCTTCTTTCCGGCAAGCTTCCAAAAAAAGCCTGGCTTTTCCCAGCCGCTCTTTCTCTATTTCCGCGATCCTCTCCGCCCCAGCCGAACCTGACACGGCTCGAGCTTTCCCTTCAGCATGTTCTTTATCCAGCGAGAAACGAACTAGGACGTTGGGATATTTGAGGAGGCTCTTGAGCAACGATCGCCATCTTTGGCGCCCGACCCAGTCTCCATTGGTAAAAACGACGATTCTCGCCCAAGGAAGATGACGAGAGGCCAGGGACACGATTTTAAGCAGTTGGGGGTGGAAGGTGGTTTCTCCGCCCGAAATGTTTAGCACTCCATGGAAATCGTGCTTCACCAGGAGGCTGATGATTTGCCTGAAATGAGAGATGGACAGGAGACCCAGGAGTTCCGGCCCACTGAAAGCCGAACAGTCCGGGCAGCGGAAGCCGCAACGTCTGATGATCCTGATGGTGAGTTTGGGTTCTCTGCCTTCGCAGGCCTGGGAGATGGCGCATCGGCGCTCATTCATGGATGTCTTTTTCGACCTTCCCGTCCATCGAGCTCAGAATCCGGGCTATCTATCGCCAGAAATGTTAGTTCTGGCCCTAGCTCAATGTCAAGGCGGCCGCAAACAGCGTCTAGACCAGGAGATAGGTCACAAGACTTGAATATTTGACATTGCCTGAAATAGCTGACTACTATGAGGCCGTGTCGGGCCGAAAGCTTTTCTACATCCTGCTGTCGCTGGCCGTGACCCTCGTCCTTTTAGCCCTCCTGCTGCGGCAGATTGATCCTGCGCTTCTAAAAAAAACGCTCCTCAATGTTTATCTGCCCGGGCTGGCCGCCTATGTCGCTCTCTATCTCGTCTCCGTCTGGCTGCGGGCCTGGCGCTACCGCCTTCTCCTTCGCCCTCAGACCTGCTCCTGGGGCGGCATCTTCCTGGCTACCCTGATCCGGAATTCTTTCGATGACCTTCTGCCGGCCCGCCTTGGTTCCCTGTCCTATATCTATGTCCTCAATCAAAGGCTGGGCGTTTCCTTTGAAGCGGCCACCTCCTCTTTTGTGGTGGCCTTTGTCCTGGATTTTCTAACGCTCGGCCCCTTCCTCATCCTGGCCGTCCTGGCCGCCGGCGCCATATCGGTGCCTCTATCTAAAGGAGCTCTTGTAGCGGCAGCTCTGTGCTTTTGCGTGATGACCGGCCTCATCCTGTGGAAACTGGCGCCGCTGGCGGGCCTGGCCGTCCGTATTTTTCAAAACTTGCTCCGCCGCTTCCGTCAAGCTGATAAACGATGGGCCCGCCTGGCCGTCGCTAAGCTCGACCAAGTCCGGAATAGCCTGAACATGGTCCGGGACGCCAAGACCATGGCCGTCGTCTTCATCCAGTCTTTGTTTATCCGCCTGGCCAAGTACGTCTCCATCTATTGTCTTCTATTCGGACTCCTGCGCAGCCAAGGCTACCGGCCGGGCGACCTCAGTTTCTGGAAGACCATTCTGGGACTGACCGGCGCGGAGTTCACCGCCGCTCTACCGGTTAAGGGCATCGCCGGATTCGGGACCTGGGAGACGGCCTGGACCTACACCTTCCGCCTCCTCGGATTTCCGCGGGACCTGGCAGTGGTCTCGGGATTAGGCGTTCACCTCATCACCAACGCCCTGGAATACGGCCTGGGCATCCTGAGCCTGCTTATCCTAGCCCTTCCCTTTCTGAAGAAAAATATTAAAAAATAGCCCTGGCTCCGGCCCATCAAGCTGGAATCATTCGCCGCCGAAATGCATCTATAGCATCCCGAGCCCCCCAAATAAAAAAGGGCAGGTACCATTCTCTCTAGTACCTGCCCTGGTTTGCCGAAAAAACCGAAACGTTAAATCAGCGAATCAAGAGCGCCAGCCGCCGAGTCTCTCCTCATCGCTGATCCGACACATATCACTTCTGGATTCTCAGGACGAGACGCGCTTCGGGCGTTTCAGCCTGGGCTACCATCCGGACATGGTCTACTTCTCGTCCGTTGGCAAAGTCGAGCAACAGGTAATAGCCCGGATCGCGGACAAATTCCTTCATGTCCATGACTTGAGTTTCTCCGTTGCCGAAGACCACTTCAGCCCAGTCGAGCCGGACGCGCCCCTTGACGATTTCCAGCCAGAGCTTGGTGCCGGTGTTCTCGCAGTTCAGGGTGAACTCAGTCCACCCTTCCTGGGCCAGGAGGTTCTCGCCGTCCTCCCAGACAAAGAACTGCGGGGCGGGAACCGATGTGGCGGCGACCACAACGCCTGTCCAGAAGACCAGGGGCAAGAAGAGGCGCGGAGCAATCCGGTAGGGCCGGATGATCGGATGGACGATCACGGGCCGCAGGGGCCGGACGATGGGAAAACCCCTGTGGACAACGACTACGGTCCGGTGGGGAAGCCGGCGCTTGATGACGACGGAGCCCGTCAGGGCCAGCGTCTGCATACCGAGAAGGGCCACGACCAAAAAGACGGTGATGAAACGCTTATTCATGTGTTCCTCCTATTCAGT
>JBAVVA010000324.1:0-4821 GCA_049697055.1 Candidatus Aminicenantales bacterium | reverse complement strand
GACGAGCAGTCCACGCGCGCTTCAAGCGAGGCGGAATACGGCAACGGGCAGTACTGGCAGGAAAACTACGACCCCCTGGACCCGCTTTCTCTGGATAACGGCCACGGCCTGCTGCCCGCGGAGCTGGAGCGCCTGGTCGGGGAGGGCCGGGCCACGCCCATCCTGATCACTCAGGCGACCATCTATCCCCAGGGCCGGATGAGGTCCGTGCTGCTTAAGGGCATCGATCCGGCCCAGAAGGTCCTGTCCATCCCTTCGGCCGCTTTGGCCGCTGAGAGCGACGAGCTTCCGGCCCTGATCGGGGCCCGGATGGCCAAGGCCTCTGGACTTCGACAAGGGGATACGGTCATGGTTCGCTGGCGCGAGGCCAGCGGAGCGTTCAACGCCCTGGAGGCGCGCATCGTGCGGGTCATGAGCACCTCTGTCCTGAGCATCGATGCCAACCAGCTGTGGGTCCCCCTGGACAGGCTGCAGAAGATGACCCGGCTGGAAAGCCAGGCCAGCCTGGTGGTGCTGGTCCGGGGTGTTCCGGCCGTCGGGCCTCAGGCCGGGTGGTCGTTCAAGGACCTCGGTTTCCTGCTCAAAGACATCCGGCAACTGGTCAAGACGAAAACCGTCGGCCGCATAATCATGTTCACTATCCTGATGCTCCTGGGCATGCTGGCCGTCTTTGACACTCAAGTGCTTTCCATTTTCCGGCGCCGCAAGGAGATGGGAACGCTGATGGCCCTGGGCTTCACCCGGGGTCAGGTCATTCGCCTCTTCACCCTGGAGGGCGCCCTGCACGGAGTCCTGGCCGTGGTGGTAGGGGCGATATATGGCATCCCCCTTATGATCTATTTTTACCGGCAGGGGTATGCCTTGCCCTCCGGGACGGAGGGCTTCGGGTTCAGCATCGGGGAAAAGATATTTCCCGTCCTAAGCGTCGGATTGGTGTTGAGCGTGACGCTCCTGGTCCTGGTCGTGACCACCGTGGTCAGCTTCCTGCCCACCCGCCGGATCGCCAAGCTCAAGCCTACGGACGCGCTGCGGGGGAGGATGACGTGATCAGATTCCTCATCAAAGGACTGATGCGCGACCGGTCCCGGAGCCTATTCCCGCTGCTGACCGTGGTCATCGGCGTTTTCCTGACCGTGGTCTTCTACTGCTGGGTGCAGGGGATCTTGGGCGACATGCTTCAGACTACGGCCAATTTCGACTCCGGCCATGTCAAGGTCATGAGCCGGGCCTACGCTAAGGAGGCGGACCAGGTCCCCAACGACCTGGCGCTCACGGGGGCGGGGGCGCTCGTCGAGCGGCTGCGTCGGGACCATCCCTCCCTGACCTGGACGCCGCGCATCCGTTTCGGCGGCCTGCTGGATGTTCCGGACGCAAAGGGAGAGACCAAGGCGCAGGCGCCTGTGGCCGGCCTGGCCGTGGACCTCCTCGCGCCCTCCAGCCCTGAGCCCAAGATCCTCAACTTGGCCTCGGGCTTGGTCCAGGGCCGTCTGCCGAGCGGCCCTGGCCAAATTCTGGTCAGCGACGAGCTGGCCCGGCGGCTCGGCCTCCAGCCCGGCCAGACGGTCACGCTCATCGGCTCCACCATGGACGGAAGCTTTGCCACGGCCAACTTCAAGCTGGCCGGGACACTTCGTTTCGGCGTTATGGCCGTGGACCGGGGGATGATGGTGGCCGACCTGGAGGACATCCGCGCCGCGCTCGACATGCAGGATGCGGCCGGAGAAATCCTGGGTTTTCTCCCGGGCGGCTTCTATGACGATGTCCGGGCCAAAGCCCTGGCCGGGGAGTTCAACGCTGCGCTGTCGAAGGGCGACGACCCGTTCTCCCCGACCATGGAAACTCTGCGCGAGCAGAGCGGCCTGGCCGGGATGCTGGACATGATGAGCGCCGTAGTGGGCATCCTGGTGTCCATTTTTGTGCTAGCCATGAGCGTCGTCCTGTGGAATACGGGGTTGATGGGCAACATACGCCGCTACGGCGAGATCGGCGTCCGCCTGGCCATGGGCGAGGCTAAGGGCCGTGTCTATCGGGCCATGGTCGCCGAATCACTCGTATTGGGTTTCTTCGGCTCCCTCATTGGCACGGCGCTGGGGTTGGCTTTGGCCTTTGCCATCCAAGCCAAAGGGATCAACCTGGGATCGCTGTTCGAGAACGCCACCCTGCTCATGTCGGCGCGCATGCGGGCCCGGGTGACGCCGGTGAGCTTCGTCATCGGTTTCGTGCCCGGCCTGCTGGCCACCCTGGCCGGGGCGGCCATCGCCGGCCTGGGCATTTTCAGACGCCAGACATCGAGCCTCCTCAAGGAGCTGGAGACATGAGAAAAAACGGCGATCTCGGCAAATCACGGAAAATGAAATGCTTTCCAGGGAAAACAGTAATGGGCTTGTACGTTGCGGCGGCTGCGGCCATGATGCTGGGCCCATCCCCCCTCATGGCCCAGACTCCTTCGGCGGAATGGCTCCTGGGACAAGTGGACGGCAATAGGGTATCCGGCAACAAGATCATCCTCTCGGAGATGGTCATCCACGGCCGCCGGGGAAGCCGGTCGGCCCGGGCCAAGTCCTGGATTCAGGGCGTGGACCGCTCTTTTTCCGAGTACCTGGACCCGCCCCGGGAGAAGGGCACCAAGATGCTGAAGCTGGCCGACCAGTTGTGGATTTACACTCCGTCCACGGACCGGACCATTCTCATTTCCGGGCATCTGCTCCGGCAGTCGGTCATGGGCTCGGACCTGTCTTACGAGGACATGATGGAAGACCCGGTGTTGGCCAATAGCTACGAGGCCAAGCTGGCCGGAGAGGAGATCGTCCTGGACCGGGCTTGCTGGAAGCTGGAGTTGACCGCCCGAAAATTAGAAGTGACTTATTTTCGTCGGATGCTGTGGGTGGACAAGGAACGTTTTGTCGTCTTGAAGGAAGAGCGCTACGCCAAGAGCGGCACGCTGCTCAAAACGGCCGAGGTCAAATCCGTGAGCCAGATGCAGGGTCGTTGGGTTCCGGACCGGGCAGTGTTCAAGGACGCGCTCAAGGCCGGCGACGGGACGGAGGTCATCGTGGAGTCCATCCAGTTCGACGCCGCCATCCCGGACTACGTTTTCTCCAAAGCTTCGCTCCGGAAATAAGCGAGCCCCATTCTGATAAATTTAACAATAGGAGGTATTCATGGAGCGCAGAAGATTCATGGGCAGCGCAGGCTGCGGGCTGGCAACTTTTTTGGCGGGCTCAACCCTATTACAGGGAGACAGCCGGGGCGACAGTCAGACCCCGCCACCGCCGGCTGGGGCAAAGCCCAAACGGTACAAGATCGATATTGAAATCTTCGAAGCCCGGCCCGACACCTGGTGCCATAAAAAGGGCGACACGTTCAAATATCCCGAGGATATGGGCAAGATCTGCCCTTGGCTGCTGAGCAGCATGCATGACTTCATCATCCTCCTGCAGAGAGGGGTCACCCTTCCCTGGAAGTATGAAGGGACACCCTATGAGAAGGTCATCGACCCGGAGGGCCTGACCACGGAGTATATCCGCTGCCCCGACCCGACCGCGAACCTGGTGGCCAAGATCATCCGGACCAAGACGGACTAGGCCGGGAGCCGGCCGTCGGCCGGCTGAAAACTCAAACCGGCCCAGGACCTGCAACTGCGAATCCGACCGGGGGAGGAACCTCATGAGACGCTACCATCATTTGGGCATTCCCACAAACAAACCCAGGCCCGGTGAGACCTATCTGGCCCGGTTCAAGGTGTATTGCTCCGGTTTCGAAACCAGCCCCTACGGCGTGGAGTGGATGCGGTTCGAGCCGGATTGCCCCTTGCCCGGTTTAGTAAAGACTGTTCCCCACCTGGCCTTCGAAGTTGACGACCTGGAGGCCGAGCTGGCGGGTCGTGAAGTCCTAATCGCTCCCAATAGCCCTTCTCCGGGGCTGACCGTAGCTTTTATTGTGGACAACGGCGTGCCCATCGAGTTCTTAGCCTATGAACGGAAAACATCTCCTTCAGTTTGATGATTCCAGGCCGTAACAGGCCTGTCCCTTTAATTGGAAAATCTGGGTGGGATGTGCTACTTATGGTTCTTTAAAGGAGGTCATGGATGATTAAAAGGCTTGCCTGTTTGTTCCTGGGCCTGGCCCTGGCCACGACTCTTCTGCAAGGAGCCTTCCGTCCGGAAGATGTCAAGGTTCACACTTTGGCCAACGGCCTCAAGGTTCTGCTCCTGGAGGACCACGACATTCCCAACATCGCCCTGTACACTTTCTTCCGGGTCGGATCGCGCAACGAGCGTACCGGCCTGACGGGCGTTTCCCACTTCATCGAACACATGATGTTCAACGGTTCGCCCAAGTTCGGCCCGGGCGAGTTCGACCGGATCATGGAGTTTCACGGCGGGGCCAACAACGCCTACACCAGCGACGACCTGACCGCTTATACGGACTGGTTCCCGGCCGCCGCCCTGGAGCCGATGCTGGAGATGGAGGCCGACCGGATGCAAGGCCTGATGTTCGACCCGCAGGTCCTTGAATCGGAGCGGGGCGTCGTCGCCTCGGAGAGACGGATGGCCGTGGATAACAACAACGACAGCCTCCTGGAGGAGACGGTGCGGGCCGCCTCCATCATGGCCCATCCCTATCACTGGGAGGTCATCGGCTGGATGAGCGACATCCAGAGCTGGCGGCGCGACGAGATCGTCCAGTATTACCGCATTTACTACGCTCCCAACAACGCGATCATGATCGTAGTCGGCGATTTTGACTCGTCCCGGACCCTGGAGCAAATCAAAAAGTATTTCGGGCCCATCGCCGCTTCGGCCCTGCCGCCGCCGGTGA
>JBAVVA010000323.1:0-1980 GCA_049697055.1 Candidatus Aminicenantales bacterium | reverse complement strand
CTGGAGAAGTTTCTGGGTATAGCCCTGATAAATGTCCAGGCGCTGGGACTGCTGGTAGGGGCCGAAATCTCCGCCCACATCGGGCCCTTCATCCCAGTCGAGACCCATCCACCGCAAATCGACGATCAGCCGGTGCTCATACTCTTCGAGCGACCGCTCGACGTCCGTATCCTCGACGCGCAGCACGAACACGCCCTTGTTCTGGCGGGCAAACAGCCAGTTGAACAAGGCCGTGCGCGCGTTCCCGACATGAATGTAGCCGGTCGGGCTCGGCGCAAACCGGACGCGGATCTTCTCAATATTCATAGCGATTCAAAATATTAGCATCCTCCCGCGTTCAAAGCAAACTTTAGAACCTCGGAAGATTTCCTCCCCCCATCTCCCCTCTGGCGTCCGCAATCCGCCCTTGACTCCTTCTTCGCTCTCAATCTGGGTTTTGGGCAGCCCCAACGCATCTTAGGGCTTAGAGAATATTTCCGCTCCGTGACTTCCCTAGTGAGTCACCCGGCTCACCCGGGATTGGTCCATAGTTCATCCGTTTCGGATATGCGCAATATAGTTTATTGCGAAAATCAGATTGATTAAGCTGAACAGCCCAAAGACGACCATGACAGGCATTTCGGCGGCGAAACCTTTTGCCGAAGAATAGCCGATAAGCATCGTAATATTGGCCGCCATGAGCGTTGAGAACACCAAGAGTCCGCCGCCCAGCACATACCCCCAACTTTCTTTTCTTGAGAAGCCGATAGCCGCCGATGATGAGAGCCGGCAAACAAAAAGCGGTGTCAATGACATAAACTCCGTTTGTCGGCAGGCCCGTTTCGATAATATTGCGGGGAATTGTTCCAGCCAACAGGTTAGAAAATATCTCCTTGCCCCAAACCAAATAAAAAATGATCCCGGAAACCAGGAGCAGGATCGCCGATCCTTTTCTGCTCCAGTTTTCCGTATGATAGATTTTCTCGACCATATTCCTTTCTTGGGCCAACGAGAAAATCAAGAAATAAATCGAAAGGCCAAGGACCGCCATATAAACGGGGAACATCGCGTTGAAATGAACCAGGAACGCGTAAAGAAGAAAAGAATAGACGATAAAAAAAGCGTTCCCAGCCATACCAGATAGGCTTTTGACGACTTCTTATAAGCGAGAAATGCGGAGACGAGCAAAATCGGAGCCGCCAGCAACAAATCGACCCAGTCTTGGGCCCTCGCTTGCGTCGCCCAATTCGCGGTCTCTCTTGAATAAGCGCCGGGAACGAATAATCCATAAACAGCCGTAACGGCAATTAAAAAAAATAAGAGGATAGAGCCAAAGAAATAGATTTTTTTCATTGTTCCTTATCCATTATCGTGAATCGTACTTCACAATACAAAAAGCTGTCAAGCCAGCGGAATGGATCTGGCGGCGCTTTTGGCAGCGCCAACGGCCTCAAGGAGACATCCCGGCGCCCTTAAACCGTCCTTGACATCGTGTAACCTATATGGTTACAATCGTAACCTATATGGTTACAACGAAAAAGAGCGGTAGAACGGCCATGACCTTATTCGGTAAGGTGCGACGGGCGATTCTCTCTGTGCTTCTCGGCCACGCTGACGAAGCATTCTATTTGCGCCAAATCGTCCGGACGACAGGATTTGGGCTTGGCCCTGTCCAGAGAGAGCTGAAACTATTGACCGACTCCGGGATTATCCGGCGCACGGTGCGCGGGCGGCAGGTTTATTTTCAGGCAAATCCGGAATGTCTCATATTCCATGAAATCAAGAACGTGGTAGCCTGGATGGCAAAAAATCGGGCTTTATCGGAGCCGTCTCCCCAAGTCTCCTTGCCGAAAAAACAGCATTTCAATATCCCCGGCCCGACGCTGGCCGAATTCTGTCGAAGGAACCATATCGCGAGACTGTCACTATTCGGCTCTGTCCTCGGGAACAATTTCCGGCCGGACAGCGACATCGACGTGCTGGTCGAGTTCGAGCCGAACC
>JBAVVA010000322.1:0-2274 GCA_049697055.1 Candidatus Aminicenantales bacterium | reverse complement strand
AGCCTCGACCGTGCTGGCCGGGCGTTTCGCCAGGCGCGAAGCCAACTTCCTCCAAGCCGTCAAGCTTCTCATCTTTCACAATGGGGCCAGCCCGTATAAAAAGCTCCTCGACCTGGCCGGCTGTGAGTTCGGGGACATCGCCCGTCTGGTCGAAGAAAAAGGGCTGGATGGCGCGCTGAAGCGCCTCTGCCGATCGGGCGTCTATTTCACGATCGAAGAGTTCAAGGGCCTGAGGCCCGCCGTCCGGAGCGGACAGGCCGTATCCGTTTCCCCCGGCCTGCTGCTCAACCCCTTGGCCCGGGCTCAGGTGGTCATGAAGAGCGGCGGCAGCCGCAGCCCGGGGACGCCCGTCTTATTCGACCTGAACTTCATCAGGGATTGCGCGCTCGACACAGGCCTGGCCCTCCACGGCCGCGGCGGGGCTGACTGGCAGAAGGCCACCTGGGAAGTTCCGGGCGGAGGGGCCCTGTTCTCTCTTCTCGAATTCAGCCAGTTCGGCCGGCCTCCGGCCCGCTGGTTCTCCCAGCTTGACCCCGGCCGGAAAGGCCTTCACCCCCGCTACCGCTGGAGCGGCCGGGCTCTCATATGGGGCGGCCGGCTGGCCGGAAAGGCCATGCCGGAAGCGGAGCACGTCCCCCTGGAAGACGCGCGGCCCATCGCCCGGTGGATGGCCGAGACAGCTAAAAAGGGAGAGACGCCTTACCTGCTGACCTATCCCAGCTCGGCCCTCCGGGTGTGCCAGGCCGCCCTGGAGGCCGGAATCGATCTCCGGGGAAGTCAGATGACCATTGCCGGCGAGCCCTGCACGGAGGCCCGTCTGAATTTCATCCGCCGCAGCGGGGCCGTCGTGTTCCCCAAATACGGAATCATGGAAACAGGTCCGGTGGGCTACGGCTGCCTGCGGCCGCAGCGCGCTGACGACATCCATTTGCTCACCGACCTGCACGCGGTCATCCAGGCCGAGGCGGAACACGGGCCGGCCGGCCTGCCTCGAAACTCGGTTTTGTTCAGCACGCTGATGATCACGGCGCCGATCGTCCTCCTCAACGTGTCCATGGGCGACCAGGCCGTCCTGGAGCGCAGGGCCTGCGGCTGCCCGCTGGAGCGGACAGGCTGGACGACCCACCTCCATACCATCCGGAGCTGCGAAAAGCTGACCTGCGGCGGCATGAACTTCATGGACGCCGATGTGACCAGGGTGCTGGATGAGGTACTGCCGGCTCGCTTCGGCGGCGCTCCCACGGATTTCCAGCTCCTGGAGGGAGAAAAAGAAGGCGGCCGGCCGGAACTAAGGCTGCTCATCCATCCCCGGCTGGGTCCGCTCGACGAACAGGCGGCGGCTCGCTCATTCTTCGAAGGGATCGGCCGCTCCCGAGGGGCCGGCGCAGTGATGAGCTTGGCCTGGCAGGAAGGGAATCTGCTGAAAGTGGAGCGCCGGCCGCCACTGCCTACCCCCTCGGGCAAGATTCTTCATCTGCATGTCCAAACGCCGGAATGAAAATCGTATTGGCCGACCTCCCCGCTAAAGAGAGCTACTATCACGCCGTTTTCCCCAACCTGGGCCTCCTCTATCTGGCGGCCAGCCTTCATCAAAAATTCGGGCCCGGATGCCAGGTTCTCTTTATTGATCCCCATCGAAGCCTCCGCGACCACCTGACGGCCGTGGCCGGGTTCAAGCCCGACCTCTATGGTGTTTCCTTCGCCTATTTCACCAAGAGCCTGGCTTACAAGGTCATAGGCCAAGTGAAAGCGAGGTTTCCCGGACTGCCGGTCATCTGCGGCGGCCCCCAGGCTTCGGCTGCGCCCCGGGACGTGCTCCGCGATTGCGCGGCTGACATCTGTGTCCGGGGAGAAGGAGAAGAGGCCGTCTGTGATCTTGTCGAATGGCGCCGGAAGCAAGGGAACGGCCTGGACGAAATCCCGGGAATAGTTTTCCGCGAAGCCGACGGCTCGATCCGGGAGACCGCCAAGCGGCCGCCCATCCGTGATATCGACCGTCTCCCCTTCCCGGCCTGGGACCTGGCGGACCTGTCCCGCTATCCGGGCTGGCACATCCGACGCGCTGACCCCCAATGCCATGTGCTGGTAAATCGCGGCTGCCCCTTCGACTGCAACTACTGCTCCAACCCGGTCTGGAAATACAACAAGCCCTGGCTCCGGCTGCGCAGCCCGGAGAACATCGCCGCCGAAGTCGGGCAGCTGGCCGCCCGCGGCGTGCGGGAAGTCTATTTTTCAGCCGATGAGTTCAACGTCAATCCGGCCTGGGCCCTGGAG
>JBAVVA010000321.1:0-1793 GCA_049697055.1 Candidatus Aminicenantales bacterium | reverse complement strand
CCTATCCGGAAGTCGAAAAGATCTTACCCAAGGATTACCAGGCTCTCCTGCCGCCCTTGGAGCGGATGAAGGCCCTCTTTACCATCAAGGAATACATCGAAAAGAACCTGTGCCGGGAGTTGAACCTGACCATGGTCCAGGTTCCTCTAATCGTGGAGCGCGAGAGCGGCATCAACGACATGCTGGACCGGGACGGCTCGCGGACGCCGATCGAGTTCCCCTGCGGGCTGGGGCTGGAAAAGCGGCTCAACGCCCAGATCGTCCAGGCCGCCACCAAGTGGAAGAGGCCGGCTTTGGCCCAGTTCGGCTGCAAGCTGGGCACGGGTATTTGCACCGACATGAAGGCGGTGCGCAAGGACTACTTCCTCGATCACGACCACAGCGCCTATGTGGACCAGTGGGACTGGGAACGGGTCATGTCCGCCGACCAGCGCAACCTGAATTTTCTCAAGGACGTGGTCAAGAAAATCTGGAAGGTCATCCGGGGGGCCGGCCAACAGGCCCAGGAGCTCTTCCCCCAGCTCAAGACAAGCAAGTATCCCGATTTTCCCGAGGAGCTCACCTTCCTGACCGCCGAAGAGATCCTGGAAATGTATCCCGACCTGCCCCGCAAGCAGCGGGAAACCCAGGTGCTGCAGAAGTATCCGGCAATCTTCATTATCGGCATCGGCTATGTGCTCAAGGACGGCTTTCCGCATGAGAATAGAGCGGCCGACTACGACGACTGGATCACCGATACGTCCAAGATGACGGGCAAGCCCACCCACGGCCTCAACGGCGACATCCTGGTCTGGAACCCGGTGACCCGCCGGCGGCACGAGCTGACCTCCATGGGCATCCGGGTGACCAAAGAGACCCTGGTCAAGCAGTTGGAAGCTGCCCACCTGATGGAAAACCTCAAGCTCCCCTATCACCAGGCCATCATGAACGACAAGATCCCTCTGAGTATCGGCGGCGGGATCGGCCAGTCGCGGACTTATATGTACCTGCTGCGGACTGCCCATCTGGGCGAAGTTTCAGTGACCATCTGGCCCAAAGCGCTTAAAGACATTTGCGCCAAGCACAACATTTTCGTCCTGGAATAAGCGCGAAGAGGATTATTCGTTAGCCCGGCCCGTCTTCTGGATCCTGACCCAAGGGTCGCGCAGGGTGACTGTCCGGTTAAAGACCGGGCGTCCCGGCCGCGAATCTGGGCTATCAGCGCAGAAGTAGCCCAGCCGCTCGAACTGCCAAAGGCTGCCGGGGGCGGCCTCCCGGAGGCCGGGCTCGACCCGGCATCCGCTGAGAACCTCAAGGGACCGCGGGTTCAAGTTCGACTTCCAGTCCTGTCCTTCCTCGACCTCTTCCGGGTCGCGCTTGTTGAAGAGCGTATCGTACAGCCTGACCTCGGCCTCCACGGAGCGAGGGGCGGAAACCCAGTGGAGGGTGGCTTTGGAGGTGCGGCCGTCGGGGGCATCGCCGCCGCGGGTGGCCGGGTCGTAGGTACAGTGCAGCTCGACGACCCCGCCCGTCCGGGGGTCCTTGACCACGGAGGTGCAGGTGATGAAAAAAGCGTAGCGGAGCCGTATCTCCCGGCCGGGAGCCAGCCGGAAAAACTTATTGGGAGGGGCTTCCATAAAATCTTCGCGCTCGATGTACAACTCGCGGGTGAAGGGCACCAGGCGGCTGCCGGCAGCAGGGTCCTCGGGGTTGTTGACGGCCTCCAGCTCCTCCGCCCGGCCTTCCGGAAAGTTGTCGATGACCACCCGCAAAGGCCTAAGCACGGCCATCATCCGGGGCACCGTCCGGTTCAG
>JBAVVA010000320.1:0-8395 GCA_049697055.1 Candidatus Aminicenantales bacterium | reverse complement strand
CCGGACCTGACCCACCACGGCAGCTTTGATGCTTTTCTGGTCAAGCTTGTCCCGTCGGGCACGGTTCTGTCCTACTGCGGGTACCTGGGCGGGGCGAACGCTGATCTCGGGATGGGGGTGGCTCTGGATGCGAACGGATCGGGCAACGTCTACCTGACCGGATATACCTATTCCACGGAGGCCACTTTTCCGGTCACCGTCGGCCCCGACCTGTCCCACAACGGCAGCCGGGACGGCTTCGTGGCCAAGGTCCATGAAGATTCGATCATCGTCATCGACCCCAACGGCGGGGAGGTATGGCATGTGGGGTTTGTCCAGAACATCACCTGGCTGACGATAGGCCGGGTGGGGCCGCTGAGGATCGAATATTCGACGGACAACGGCGAGACCTGGGCGGAGATCGTGGCCTCCACCGAAAACGACGGGGCCTACGCCTGGCTGGTGCCCGATGCGGTTTCCACGGAATGCCTGGTGCGGATCAGCGACGCTGAATCCGGAAGCCCTTCCGATACGAGCAATGCGGTCTTCAGCATCACCGACGAGCCGTTCGTTGATTTGATCGCGCCGAACGGCGGGGAGAACTGGACGGTGGGGTCGGCCCAGGACATTACCTGGCTGTCGGGAGGCGGAATGGGAGATGTGAAAATCGAGTACTCCGCGGACGACGGCGCGACTTGGACGGAAATTATAGACTCCACCGCCAATAGCGGGTCCTACACCTGGATTGTGCCCGACGCGGTTTCCGACCTGTGCCTGGTGCGCATCAGCGATGCCGTCAACGGGACTCCCTCGGATCTCAGCGATCGCGTATTCTCCATCATGGCCCCCGGCCTTCGTTCGGGCCCTACCGGCACCCCCCCGTCCGTTCGCTCGACCTCGAAAGGAGGCCCGAATTGAAAAAAGCATTCGGCGCCATCTGCCTGTTCCACATCCTCATCATCTGCGGAATATCGTCCCTGGCAGCGCAGGTCCAGACCGGAGCCATCCAGGGGATTGTCGTGGATAAGTCGGGCCATCCCATCGCCGGGGCCACCGTCTATTTGTCCTCATCGGCCATGCTGGGGAGCGGGATGGCCATGACCGGAAAGGCCGGAGGTTTTGATTTCCCGGACCTGGCTGCCGGCACCTACACCGTTTCGGCGGAAATGCCCGGGTTCCAAAGTTATGTTCGCGATCGCATTATCCTCAGCACGGGGATGTCTTTTTTCTTTCGTCTCGAGCTGGGGCCTGCCGAGGAAGAGGTGGTGGTGACCGCCCCGGACCGGCCCACCGCCCTGGACCTGGTTTCATCCAAGATAGCGACCGTCCAGGATCAAACGATCTTGCACAACATCCCCCTGGCCCGGGACTTCGGCGCCGTCCTGAGCATGGCCCCCGGCGTCATCTCCTGGGGAAGTACTTTTCGCCGGGAAGCCTCCATCCAGGGCGGCCCGGTGGGGGACAACGGCACTACCCTGGACGGGATCAATCTTTCCGACATATTCAGCGGGGCCCCTCTCCTCGATATCGGCGTCGACCTGATGGATGAAATCGAGGTCATCTCCGCCGGCCAGCCCGCCTCCCGGGTTCCCGCCGGGGGGGCCGCCGTGAACGTGGTCAGCAAGTCAGGGAGCAACTCCTACTCCGGAGAATGGGGGTTTTATTTCATCGACAACGATTGGAATAGAAACCTGTGGAGTCCTGCCCAGGTCAAGGAGCTGGGCGTGGGCCCGCCGGCCGGCGATAAGAACCTCTTCGAATCTTCCCTGAGCCTGAGTGGTCCTATCTGGGAAGACCGCATCTGGTATTTTTTGGCGGGCCGCTATAACCGGAGATCCATGGTCAACAATTTCGTCGGCCCTTTCCAGGACATCCTGGGCCGAAACCATTATGACTTCGACAACGAAGATTGGTTCCGCCAGGATATTTCAGGATTTTTCAAGTTCACCGTGCGGCCCCTGTCCAACGCCACCTTTACGGCCTGGGCCGACTTGGCTAACACTTATCAGCCGTCCTTGGAGGACCCCTCACCCCGGCTGCCTTTTCTCTCCACTCACATTTTGGACCATGAAAAATCTCTAGCCTTCTATGGAGCGGCGAGCTACTATCTTAATCAAAACACTCTGGCCAGCGCCCGGGTCGCCTACCTGAAGAGAACTATTCCCACCCTTCTCCAGACCGACGCCCTCAGCCTCCCCTGGTCCGACGACGCCGGAGACCTGTACGGCCCCTTGAGCGGCGCCGATTACAACTCTGAAACCACCAGGCAGCGGGTCCAAGCCAACGCCTCCCTGCGGGTCTTCTTGGATAATATTCTCGGCACAGCCCATACTCTCAGCCTGGGCGTGGATTTCGATAATTCCATCTCCAACCTCGACTGGTGGAGGCAGGACAACTTGCTCTGGTACATGGACAGCCGCAACCCGAAAAACTATTTTTATGCTGACCGCGGAAGGCTGGGCTTCTGGCTGTGCGGTTCCAGCCTGGGCTCCACTCTTCTGTCCGGCCAATCGCAACAGCTGGGAGTTTCACTCACGGATTCTTTCCCCGTGGCCGGACGGCTGAGCTTCAGCCTCGGGCTTCGCTTCGACCGCTCCTGGGGCTGGTTCACCGCGGGTTCCAAGGTGGACTCGGGGAACCCCCTTTCTGTTTTTATCGGGGATGCGCTCATCAGCCCTTATGTGATGGCCAACTATCCTGATGATTTCCCCGAGGGTTTTAACCCCTGGGCGGCGGCCACCTGGCCGGAGTTGAAGGACATCATTTCCTGGAATACCCTCTCTCCGCGGGCCGGACTGGCCTTCGATGTCTGGGGCAACGGGAAAACGAAGCTGTCGGCCTCCTACGCTCTTTATCCGGACAGCCTCTCCCACCGCACCCTCCTGCCCCTCCATCCCCTCTACCCTCAGAATATTGAGGTCAACTGGCTGGACACCAACGGCAACGGCCGGCCTGACGCGGAGGACGAATTCAGCCTGGCCCACCTGGATTTCCGGTATCTGGCCGCATCCTTCAGCAAGTATCGGGTGGCCAGCGACATCAAGGCTCCCTCAACCGAGGAAATCTCCGTCGGCCTCGAGCAGGAGGTCTTCAAAGATTTTACCTTAGGCCTTCATTTCATCTCCAAGCAGCAACGGGACATCCTGGAAGACGTCCTGTATGCCCCGGACATGGGAGAATACTGGTATGCTCCGGACCAGGCCTCAGCCCAAAAGTACTGGGTTCCCTTCACCACCACCGTTCCCGGCACCGACGGTTACCCCAGCCAGACCGTTACTTTTTATACCAAATCGCTCCAGGCCCCGCCGGTCTTCCTGCAGTTGCGGAATGTCCCGGAGCTCAAGCGCACCTACCGAGCCCTCGAATTCGTTTTCCATAAACACATGACCCAAGGCTGGCAGCTGGCCGGTTCCCTGGTCCTGAGCCGGGCCGAGGGAAACCTGGGCGGCTCCGCCCAGGAGAGCGCCGGCCTGACGGCGGCGGCCAACAGCCCCAATTATTTTATCAACCGGAATGGGCCGCTGGATATGGACAGACCCCTGCAGATCAAGCTCATGGGCACGGTGAAACTCCCCTGGGGCTATTGGCTCAGCTCCTCCTTCCAGTATAGAAGCGGCCGTCCTTGGCAGAGAGTGGTGCAGGTTCTCCCCCCGGCCGATTGGTGTGCGGCCCATAATGTCGAGAGGGATCTTTACGCCTTCAACCTCGAGGCGCCCGGAACTCGGAGAGAAAAGGCCTGGACCTCCCTCGACTTGAGGCTGGAAAAAGAATGGCCCCTGGGAACTTCGGGCACAGTCGGTCTATACGCCGACGTCACCAACCTGCTGGGCACCACCGACTCCCTTATCGGCCTGAATGATATCGACCGCTGGGAACCGGCCGCAGAGGGGGCGGGGCAAGCGGGGGTGAAAATTCTGCAGCCGAACTACCTGGTCACCAGCGCCGTTTACGGGAGACAGACGTTTCGCTTTGGATTGCGTTTTGACTTCTAAAGGCGAAAGAGGTAATTTTTCTGCTTAGGAGTCTCAATACATGTCGGTAGCCTCTCCTAAGCCTTTTTTCATCATTTTCCTGACGGCCTTGCTGCTGCTCGCCGGGAGAACGTCCGCAGGCGCCCAGACGGCGGACAGTCCGGATAAAAACGGCTCTGCCCAGAACCAGAAATCCGGAGATCAGGAGAACAAGGACACCCAGCAGGCCGTGGCCCAAAAGAAACAGAGCTTCGATATCACGGTCACCGCGCCGCGCGTTGAAATTCCGCTCAAGGCCAACCCGGCCGCCACGACGGTCGTCGAGACGCCGATCCTCCAAACCATGTCCAGAACAATCGCCGCTGATGAAGCCATGAAACTTGTGCCGGGCGTGAAAGTGGACAACCAAGCTGACGGCGAACGCGTCCATCTTTCCATCCGCGGCCAGGGCATCCTGACCGAGCGCGGCACGCGCGGCATCACCACGCTGGTCGACGGCATCCCCCTCAACGACCCCTCTGGATTCGTCGCCGATTTTTTCGACATCGATTGGGCCACGGTCAGCCGCATCGAAGTTCTGCGCGGTCCGGCGGCGGCCTTCTACGGCAGCGGCTCATCGGGCGGCATCCTGAACATACTGACCCGCGACGGCGGCCCGGCCTCCCTCGCCGGCCGCGGCACCCTCAGCGGAGGGTCTTTCGGCTTCTTTAAAGGCCAGGCCGAAGCCGGCGGAACTATCGGGCCGATGAATTACCGAGTCTCGGGATCCGGAATCTCGGGCCAAGGATATCGCGACCAGACGAAGTATTGGGCCGATAACTTCTACGGCAAGTTTCACTTCAACCTAGCCCCAGCGGTCAAGCTTACGGCTGTCCTAGGCTGGACGGATTTTTTCAATCAGAACGCCGAAGGGCTCAACCTGGACTGGTTCAGCGCCAATCCCAGTCTTCTACGGCGCAAAGCCAATCCGGACGCTTATGCCTTTAATGAATACCAGAGGACGAGCCGGTACACGGGCGGCCTGACCGGGTCGATCGGTATGGGCCTCAACCTGGACCTGGCCCTGACGGCCTATTTCCGTCACACGAAGTACACGGAGTCAGTTCCCTCCTCGGTCATCCATCGAGGGTACGATACCCCCGGTTTCTCTCTCCAGGTCAACCACCGCGCCGGAGAAGGCTGGCTCAAGAACCACCTGAGCGCTGGAGTGGATCTCAGCTGGCAGACGATCGACGAATACAAGCGTCCCAACCTGGGCCAGGCCGTCGAAGGGCCCGGCCTGCTCTCCGACCAGGCCATGTCCCAGACCGGAGCGGGCGTGTTCCTCCTAGAGCGCCTCGAACTCGGCCCGCGGTGGGGAGCCTCGCTCAGCCTCCGCTACGACAAAGTCACGAACAGGCTGGATGACCATTTCAGAGCCGGAGGAATTGATCTTTCGGGCAACGTCTCGTTCGAGAGAGCGACAGGCCGGGCGGGCCTCACCTGGAATCCAGCCTCCGGCTTCGGCCTTTACGCGAGCTGGGGCACGGGCTTCCTGCCGCCGGGAACAGAAGAGCTGGTCAATAACCCCTACGCCCTGGGCGGATACAACAGCCAGCTCATCTCAGCCACCTTGAGCGGCGAGGAAATCGGCGCGCGCGGCGCGGCGGGGCCCTCCTTGATATACGACGTCGCTTTCTTCCATCTGGCCACGGAGCATGATTTCGGCCGGTACCGGATGAGCTTGCGGCCGCTCGAGACATTCTACGGGAATGTCGGCTCGACCACGAGGTACGGCCTGGAGGCGTTCCTGGCCTGGTATCCGCTCCAGCCCCTGGCCTTGAGGCTGGCCTATACCTATTCTCACTTCAAATACGACGCCGTCCAAACCCTCGACGCGGGAGTCATCTACAACGGGACGTGGCTGCCGAATTCTCCCCAGCATCAGGCCTATCTTGACGGCGAGTGCAAGATCACTCCCTCGCTCCTGGCTGGCGCCTCCCTGGAATATGTGAGCTCCTGGTACATCGACTCCACAAACAGGATTTTCCCGAACGGCTATGGCCGCACCGACCCTTACGCCCTCGTCCATGTCCGGCTCAGCTACAAGTTCACGGTAGTGGGAGCGTCTGGGGAAGTCATTCTCTCCGGCCGAAACATCTTCGGCGTTGAATACTACGGCTTCACCGAGCCCGACCCGGACGGCAACTCTTATCAGCCGGCGGCCACGGCGGAATGGTCGCTCAGGCTGCGCCTCGGGCTCGGCCGGGTTGAGTAAAAGCGGTTAGGTAGACCAAACCGCATCTCGCGCGCCCTGCCCACCGGCGCACAGGCCGGAGACGCCTTCAAACTTTTTCAAAAAATATTAATTCCCCCGACCCCCTTGGAAATCAAGGGGGAGATCGATGGCGTCTCCGGAAAGGTCGGCGGGCAGGGATACGCCGTGCCATCCCTCCTAAGAAACTAAAAGGTTAATATTACTGCCGGGCCACGACTCTCAAATCGCCCATATCGGGACTATAGGGCCGCAGCAGGAAGCGGAAGCGCCGGGGCTCGGCCAGGGTCAGGGTGTATTTGGCCAGGGGCGGCGGGCCGCAGCTCGCCCCGCCCAGGCCCATCTGGGCTTGGTCCAGGCAGAGGATGATATCGGGCCTGGGTGAGAGGCGGACGAAACGCTTCGGCTGGCGCACTTTGTGCCGGCTGGAGTCCAGGTCCTCGGCGGTGAAGTGCGAGGCCGAGGCGGCGAGATGGCCCAGGCTCTCGACCAGCAAGCCCGCGCCGGCAGCGTCGGTCAAGGCCAGCCAGCGGACATCCTCTTTGTTGCCGTTCTCCTGGGGCCGGACATATTCTGTAAACTGGTCCGATACCCGTCCGCTCCAAAGCCCCACATCGCAGCTTGACTTGCGGTCCGGATAGCTTTCGCCCGGGCCCCGGCCGAACCAGGTCATGGTCTCCAGGTCTCCGGAGACCGTCATCTTCAGCCCGAGCCTGCAAAGCGGCGGCAGGCTGCCCAGCGGCTCGAAAGTGTTGTCCAGGAGGATCCCGCCGTCAGCCGAGATGGTGTATAGGCAGAAGTGGCGCAGGCCGGCGCCCTTGAACCCGACGTGCTCCATCACGATCTCCACGTCGACCGTTTGGACGTCCCTGGTCCGGACCTCGAACTTTTTGACCAGCGGATGGAGCCGGCTGAGGCCCGAGTCGGCAAAGGCCTTGGCCATCCAGACGTCGTTGTCGGCCGGCGCTCGGAAAATATTGAGCCGGGGGCCGTTCGCCGCCACGCCTGTTTCGGCTATGACCGTCCTTTTTCCATAGGATAAGCTGAGCAGGGCGCCCTCCTTGCGGCTGAAAACGGCCTGAAAGCCAGCGCCCTGAACCACGACCCTGTCTCCGGTTTCTTCCAGCCTGATAGCCGGCAGGACGGCTGCTTCTTTTTTGGCCGCCTCGAGGCTCTTGAACGGCATGGGCATCTGTTCCCAGGCCAACTCATGTCCTTTGCGGGCATAGAGCGTGTCGCAGCCGAGGCAGAAGCTGACCCGCAGAAAATATTCCGCTCCCGGCCGGAGCGAAGGCTTGCCCAGGGGCAGGGTCAGGTCCTTCGTCCCTCCCGGCGCCAAGTCCAGCCGGCCGATGCTCCCGCTGCGGATGAGCCGTCCGTCCTCGGTCAAAGTCCAGGCCCCGCTGAAGTCGCGGAGGTTGGTGAAGGCATAATTATTCATGATCCGGACCTTGCCGGCCGCAATGTCCACGGGCTCGACGGCGATGTATTGGTAAACTTTTCTGACCTCAAGCAGCTTGGGGGTGACCTGTCGGTCGGGCGGCACCAGGCCGTTGCAGCAGAAGTTCCCGTCGTTGGGCGTATCGTCGAAGTCTCCGCCGTAGGCGTAGTACCAGCGCCGCCGGCCGTCCGGGCCGGGCGGCTCGTCGGTGTATTTGCGCAGCCCCTGGTCCACCCAGTCCCAGATGCAGGCGCCGATGAGCCGGGGAGAGGAGTCGATGACGTCCCAATATTCCCGGAGGTTGCCGCAGGCGTTGCCCATGGCGTGGCCGTACTCGCAGACGAAGAACGGCTTGTCCGATTTGGCCCGGCCCGCCTCGGCCAGCTCCTCGACCGAGGGATACATGACGCTTTCCACATCGGCCACTTCGTTCATCCGCTCGTAGTGAATGGGCCGGCTCGGGTCGAGGCGGCGGACGGCCTGAGCCGCGGCCCGGAAGTTATCGCCCGCTCCGGCCTCGTTGCCCAGGGACCACAGGATGACCGAGGGGTGGTTCTTGTCGCGCTCCACCATCCTGGTCACCCGGTCCAGGTGGGCCGTCTTCCACTCGGGCGGCTGCCCCAGGGTCTTGGGCCCGTAGCCCATGCCGTGCGATTCAATGTTGGCCTCGTCCACGACATAGATCCCGTAGCGGTCGCAGAGGTCGTACCAGCGGACGTCGTTGGGGTAGTGGCTGGTGCGGACGGTGTT
>JBAVVA010000319.1:0-10250 GCA_049697055.1 Candidatus Aminicenantales bacterium | reverse complement strand
CAAGACGGTTGGTGTCCTGGAGCAACTGCGCCAGGTTGTTGAGGTCTGTTGCGACCTCGGGATGATCGGGACCGTATGATTTCTCGTCTATCGCAAGCGCCCGCCTCATCAACGGCTCTGCCTCGGAAAATATGGCTTTGGCATATAGGAGAAGTGCCAATTGGCCCACTAGCTGGGTCGTAGGCTCGACAATTCCCATGCCATCAGCATATCCAATCACCCCCCTGATATGAGGCCGGAGAGGATCCCATACTGTCCAGGTACGCACATCTGATGGATTTCCTTGAGCAGCAGCATTCAGTATTTCCAATACGGCCTTAAGCGAAGCAATTTGTTCCTTCTTCTTCTGACGCTCGCGGGAAATGTCCTGCACAAGCCCGTGGATACGAAATGCATTGCCGCCGGCTTCCATTTTAACGAAAGAGTAGTTTGAGAGTTCGACCAGCGCCTCATGCAACTCACCCTCAGGTTTAAGATTACGCGGGATGGGATCAGGCGTCAGCCAGCTCAGCAGGCTGAGAAGGCTGCGTGCGGCCGGACTAAGCTGATCTATCGTGGTGTTCCAAGTCGTGGCCACGCTGCGCGGATATTTCATCAGCCGGGCATCGTACCATTCTCGGACGGCTTGGTCTTTTTTTTGCCAGAAGCCAAGATATTCGGCCAGGGAGCAGCGTTTTTCATGGACGTATGCTCCAGCCTGCTCCAGAGCCAGGGCCAAGCCGCCGAGTTCACGCGCCAGGGCCAACGCGTCGGCCTCATCATATGGCATTTGGCGGCGTCTGCCGGCGGTGCGTTCGAGGAGAAAATCCACGGCTGCTTTTTCATCAAGCACATCGAGATCGAGCGTTTCCACGCCGGCGCTCCACTCGGTGAAACGCGAGGTGACAAGGATGGTACCGCCTTTAAGGCCGTCAAGAATCTCTTCTACGGCCTCCGCGGCAACTTCCGTGTCCGCGCCGTCAATGATGAGAAGCCAGCCGGAATGTTCCTGAAGCCATCCGATCGCCGCGGCCACCCGGATTTCTTCCTCGCACGCCCCACGCTCGGAGAGGTTGAGAATCCGAGACTCGCAGAGCATGGCCATGTTTCGCCGAAGGTTCTCCGGAGTATCGGCTGTAATAAAGAGAAGCGCAATGTAATTGGCGGCATGGCAAAAGGCATATTCTATGGCCAGGCGAGTTTTGCCCACGCCGCCCAAACCGTGAATAGCGTGTTTCTGTTTAATGATCGCCGCACCGGCCGGCTTTCGGCTCAAACGGCGGTGAAGCTCCTCAAGGATCTCGTCGCGTCCCTTGAAAAGCGATCCGATCGTATCGTAGGGCAGGTTGGAGGGACGGCGCTCCGGGTCATGCGGGGGCACAGCGATGCGCAGGACAAGTTCCCGCAGCCCGGCCTTATCATGGAATTCGTAATAAGGTTCGTCGCCTTTCTTGGCCTGAGAGATGAACTCCTGCTGGAGCCGGGCTATGTCTGAAGGCTCTGCTTCAACAGAAGCGAATTCCGCGCAATCCTTGGCAATGAAACGGTAGACGGGCTTGTCCAACTCTCGGGCGATGAAGAACTCGAGCTGGGTGTAAGAGCGCCGAGGCTCATCCTTCGGACGGTTCTTAGGTTCGATTCCATAGAACGGCCCGATGAGGCAGATGACGCCGTCGCAGTCCGTAATTTTTTCTTTAAGGACCGTTCGAATCGTCCGATAGTCTGTATCAAATTCTTCCTGAATAACCGCAAGGATGCCCTTCTGGCCCAGGACCCGATCCGTTTCCTCACGATAGCCCTTCAGCCCCTTGGTGGTCGCTGAGACGAAGATATGCGGTGTTTGTTTTGGCATAATCAAGATCCCGTTCTTCCCATCAGGCCGATTTACCGCATTGTATCCAACATCGGAAAAAACTGTCAAGACAAAGGATGCACTTACAGATCCGTGATTCGCATGGATCGAACACGGGCGGCACGGGGCTTGTCCCTACCTGTCCGAAGCGCATGGTGGCAGCTACGCTGTAAAAATATTGAAGATAGCAATCTACCCTTCCAAGGAGGCTGCCCCTTGACGACTGTCCCCTAATGAAACTGGGGCTACCCCGGAGAGGGGTAACACGCCCGGCGCTGACGCAACTCTCCGTTTGATTCGTCGTATATATTCCTAGTAGAATGGTGGTCCCATGGCCCGAACGCCCTTGAACGAATCGATGCGGATGGCCTTCAGTTCGCTGTGGTCCAACCGGCTGCGCACCTTCCTCACCCTGCTGGGCATCATCATCGGGGTGCTGACCATCATCTCCGTGGTGTCCATCATCCAGGGCCTGAACAACTACGTTTATACCAAGATGTCCTTTTTCGGGGCCAACGACTTCCGGGTGTCCAAGGTGTCTTTCGGGGCTAGGTCCTTCCGCGAGTTCCTGGAGCAGCTCAAGCGGAAAAACCTGACCATGTCCGACATGGAGCTCCTCCGGGAGAAGTGCCGGACCTGTGATCTGGTGGGGGCCTCGGTCAGTACCAGCCGGACGGTCAAATACGGCAGCCACAGCCTGAAGGACGTGGAAATTCGGGGAGTGACCCATCTCGACCACATCATCGGCTCGATCCTGGAGCTGGAGCGCGGCCGACAGTTCCAGAAGGAGGACGAGGACCATTCCCGGCCGGTGTGCATCATCGGCCAGGACGTCGTGGACGAGCTGTTCCCCACCCTCGACTCGCTGGGCCGCTGGATCAAGGTGGGGTCCGACAACTTGCAGGTGGTGGGCCTGGGTGTCCGCAAGGGCAAGCTGCTGGGCATGAGCCAGGACAACTTCGTCCGCCTCCCCATCACCACTTTCCAAAAAATGTACGGCAGCCGGCGGTCGATCTCCATCAACGTCCACACCTCCTCCCAGGAGCAGATGGCCCGAGCCGAGGAGGAGGTCCGCACTATTTTCCGCTCTCGGCGGCACCGCTCCTTTAGGCAAGAGGACGACTTCTCCTTCCAGACCTCGGAAACCTTTATCCAGTTCTACCAGTCGGCCACCTCGGGCATCTACTTCGCCATGATCGCCATCTCCGCCATAGCCTTGCTGGTGGGCGGCATCGTGGTCATGAACATCATGCTGGTTACGGTCACGGAGCGCACCAAGGAAATCGGCATCCGCATGGCAGTGGGAGCCCGGCGCCGCGACATCCTCTTCCAGTTTCTGATCGAGTCCTCGGTCCTATCGGCCACGGGCGGGGTCATCGGCATCCTGCTGGGGCTGGGGCTGGCTAAGCTCGTCTCGGCCGCCACCACCCTGCCCTCGCGTCTCGAGCCGGCCTCCATCGTCCTGGCCGTGCTCATGTCCGCTTCCCTGGGCCTGTTCTTCGGCATCTACCCCGCCAATAAGGCGGCCAAGCTTGACCCGGTGGAGGCCCTTCGCTCAGAGCAATGAGAGTCCGCACCGGTATCCTGCGCGAAGTCGTCGGCATGGCCGTGGACTCTTTAAAAGCCCACAAGCTCCGCTCCTTCCTCACCCTGCTGGGCATCATGATCGGGGTTATGACCGTCATCGGCATGGTTTCCATCATCCAGGGGCTGAACCGCAGCTTCCTGTCCGAGCTGGAGTCCACCGGCTCCGACCTGATCATTATCACCAAATTCCAGCCGGGCATCCGGGTGGGCCGCCTCCGCGAAGAGGAACGACAGCGGAAAAATCTAAGCTTCGAGGACGGCCTGGCCTTGGAGAAGGAATGCCCCCTAGTCAAGGCCGTGGCCGTGGACCTGGTGGTCAATCCCTTCCAGGCTCCGACCGTCAAGTTCCAGAACATCAAAGCCCAGGACGCCATGGTCCTGGGCATGAATGAAAAATTCCCCTCTGTGCTGTCCGTTTATTTGCCTCAAAAGGGGCGTTTCCTCAGCGCCTCCGATATCAGTCACAGCACCAGGGCTTGTGTCCTGGGCGTGGAGCTGGCCGAGACGCTTTTCCCCCACCTCAGCCCCCTGGAACGAAGGATTCGCATCGGGGCCGAGGAGTTCACTGTAGTGGGCGTTCTCCAGAAGCGGGGCTCGATCTTCGGCCAGAGCCGCGACAACTTCGTGGGCATCCCCATCACGACCCTGATGAAGTACTTCCCCTACGATTTGGAAGACCTGGAGATCATCGCCGTTCCGGTCAAACACGGGTTCATTCCCGAGACGATCGACCAAATCACCAATGCCCTGCGCCGGCGCCGCAACGTCGGCTTCAACAGGCCCAACGACTTCTCCGTATTCACCCAGGACACCATGCTCGACCTCTACAACCAGATCACCGGAGCCGCCTACCTGGTTATGATCATCATCTCCTCCATCGGCCTGTTGGTGGGCGGGATCGGAGTGATGAACATCATGCTGGTCTCGGCCAAGGAACGGACCCGGGAGATCGGCATCCGCAAGGCCTTGGGCGCCCGCTCCGGCGACATCCTCAGGCAGTTCTTGATAGAGGCCGTGTTCCTGACCGTCACCGGCGGCCTGCTGGGCATCGTGCTGGGGTTCCTGGTGGCCCTGCTGGTCAGAAGCGTCACTCCCCTGCCCGCCTCGGTAACCCTCTGGTCGGTGGTTCTGGGCCTGGCCGTCTCGGCTTCGGTGGGCCTCTTCTTCGGCCTCTTCCCCGCCCGCAAAGCGGCCAAGGTGGACCCCATCGTCTCGCTGCGGTATGAATAACTAAATTGAGGCAAAACGGTGAGCTGAAAACGTGCCGCTGTTTTGGAAATGGTTCATTCCCTTATCCTCAGTGGTGATCCTCTCCCAATTCCTGAACTTTGTGAGCTATCGAATTCTCAAAACACGCATCCTGCGCCGGCGGAGCTGGGACCTCAACATCTGTTCCGGCAAGACGGACGGCGGCGGCATCAATGCGGATATTGTCCCGCATACGGACCTGCCCAATTTCGTCCGGGTTGATTCGGTCTATTGCCTGCCTTTTCAGGATCAACAGTTCGACACCGTTCTGTGCTCCCATACCCTGGAGCATGTTGAAGACCCCCAAGCCTTCTGGCAAGAGCTCGCGCGCGTCGGGAAACGGATTACGGTCATCCTTCCCCCTCTTTGGGATGTGGCCGGAGCACTCAATGTTTTCGAGCACCGCTGGATTTTCTTGACTTTCCGCAAAGAACACAACCGCCTCCCGCGCTGCGTGCGTCTGCCCCTGTCCCGAGTCATCCAGCGCCTTCTGGGACAGCGCATCCATGCCTGAGTCATGTCCCACCACGCCCTGGCCATGCTCTACGGGATCGTGGGAACGGTGCTCTTCAACATATCCAAGGGAATGCAGCGCCAGGGCATCGAAGCGGTCTCCGTGATTTTTCCGGCCCGGAGGAGGCCGCCGAGCCCAGACCGGCCAGCCCCTTCCCCGAAGATCATCACTCTCTACATCACCGGCTTCATCCTAAACAACAGCCTTGGATTTTTCGCTATCCTGGCCAACCGGCACGCTCCCTCGTCCTATTTCACTTCGATGTTCGGCCTGGGCATCATAGCCCTGATGCTCTATTCTGGGTTGATCCTCAAAGAGCCCATCCACCCCCGGCAGTATGCCGGGGCGGCCGTGCTGGCCCTGGGCACACTCGTCCTCGGCTATGACGGGATCGCCAGGGAAGATTTGACCATGGCCGGGATCAGCCTCACTGCCGTCGGAGCCATGGTGGGCCTTTCCTTTCTGACCGCTGCCCTTCTTCTCCATTGGGCCCACCGGACTCGCAGCCTCCTGTTCCTGGGCATGATCTACGGCCTGGTCATCGGTTTCACCGCCAGCCTGGACCCCGTTCTGAAAGGGATCGGCCAAACCCTGGGGGGAGGAGAACGTTATCTGCCCCGGCTTTCCTGGGGATGGGTTATCTTCCTCTTGAGCTTTCTCTTCGCCACGCTGTCCTTCGTCGCCTCCCAATGGATCTTCCGCCGGGGCGTCCGCGCCTCGGTCCTCATCCCCTCTCAAAATTTCAGCTATATCGTCTATCCCCTCTTCCTCCAGGCCGTAGCCCTTCCAGGCTTCAGGCTGACCGCGGTGACCCTCTCCGGGCTGCTCATCACCTTCCTGGGCTTTGTCATCATGCACATCCCCGGGCAGCCCAAGGGCTTTCCTCTCAGGAGAAACGGCGGGACGTCAGACGCACATACTCCTTCAGGACAACCCGGTTGATACTCTCCCAATCCCTGTTCTTGATATTGGCCAGCCCCGCCTCCCTGACCCGGCGGTAGAAGGCCTTCTCGGTCAGCAGCTTGCTGCAGCACCGAAAAAAGGAGCCGGCATCTTTGGCCCGCGCCACCAGGCCGCCGCCCGTCTTGCGCACAATTTCCTGGCAGCCTCCTCGGTCGGAAACAACCGCCGGCAGGCCCGAGGCGATCGCTTCCTGGATGACGTTGCCGAAGGTCTCGGTGGTTGAGGGAAAAAGGAGTATGTCCGCGCTAGCGTAGGCGGCCGAGAGGTCCTTTCCCCCCAGGTAGCCCAGGAAAACGGCCTCGGGCATGTCTTTTTTCAGCTCCGCTTCAAGCGGGCCCCGGCCGATCAGGACGAACACCGGCCGGGGACCCTCTCTTCTTTGGAACATCCGGTAGACCTGGACGCAGACGAGCATATCCTTGAACCAGGCAAGCTGGCCGCTGTAGAGAATGACTTTTTTACCCTCGGCCCCCCAGCGGCGGCGCAATGCCCCGCTGCGGAAGGAGGTGTTGAAACTTTCCTTGGCCAGCCCGCGTCCCCAGACGGCGGCCCGGATTTTCTGCCGGGCGAATTTAGCCACGCTATCCTGGCTGGGCACCAGCAACGAGTCGGCCCGTCCATAAAACCAGCGGAGTATGGGCCGCCACGGCCGGCTCAAGTACCAAAGGTTGCGTTCGTCGAGATACGAAACGAAATCGGTATGGTAGGAGATGAGCACGGGAATGCGCTTGAGTTTGGCATAGCCCAGCAAGCCCATGCCCACAGCGTCGGGAACGGTCAGGTGGATGAGGCCGGGCTTGAAGGCTTCCATCTGCCGGACCAGCTTGGGCCCGGGCAGGGCGAATTTATAGTCGGGATAGAAGGGAAAGGGGATGGCCGGGACGGTGAAGACCGAGACGCCGGGCAGCCTGTCCGGGCTGGAAGAATAGGTCCAAACTCCAACTTGGGCACGCCGCCGCAGCAGCGAATCGACCAGCTTATAGAGCGTTTTGGTGGCGCCGTCATAATCCCGAACGAACATGCCCGCGTAAAGCGCCACCCGCAGCCCGGCCAGGCTGTCCTCGGGCCGGGTCCTATGGCGTGCTTGATGCTGCGGCAAAACTTTAGACTCCCGGTACGGTTTAGTTCGTCTAGGAATTATAAATGCCAAATCAAAGAACCGTCAAGGACGGCCTGTCGGGCAGCTTGTGGGACTTCGAGTATTACCACACTACCCAGCGGGAATAATATCCCGGCATGTTGATTATGACCGAAAAGTTGATACGAGCCCGGCCGCCAGGTCCAAGGCTTGCTCAAGCTTTCCTCTCCGGTCGGTGACGATTTCCACAAGAGAGGGGCCGCCGCCGCCTTTGCCTTCGACGAGCGCTGAAACCGCCCGGCCCACTTCCCGGAGGTCAATGGTCAGGCTGTCGGAACGGGCCAGGATGATATGGTCTCGCTCCGGGCCGGAGAGGCCATAGATAACGATAAAACGGCCCTGCCTGATAAGGTTCAGGGCCAGGAGTTTCGCTTCCTCGGGCAGACGATCCTTGAATATCTCCCGGATGAGGGGTCCCGCCGCCTTCCCGGCTATATCCCTGGCTTCATATTCCAAAAGCCGGGCCCGGGCTGCTTGAATGCTTTTTCGGAGGCTTTTGTTTTCTTGAGCGAGCCGTTCGACGCCTCCGGCCAGGTCTTGCTCAGGGAGGCTCATCCGGCCGGCCATCTGCCGGACCATCCGGCCTTTCCGGATGGCATCGGCCACGGCCCGGCCGCCGCACAGGAATTCAAAACGGAGATTGCCGCGGATTCGTTCCCAGCGCACGACCTTGATCAGCCCGACTTCTCCCGTCCGGCGGCAGTGGGTGCCTCCGCAGGCGGAATAATCAAACCCGGCCACTTCGACCACTCGGATGAGTCCTTCTTTTTTCGGGGGGCGGCGGAAGGGAACTTCGCCGATTTTGTCCTGCGCGACAAAATAGGTCCGGATTTCTTTATCCTCCTGGACGACTTTGTTGGCCAGGAGCTCAACTTTTTCCAGGTCTTCCTCTTCGACCTTAGCCAGCCCGATCTCCAGCGTCGAGAATTCGGCGCCCAAGTGAAAAGATTGCGTCTCCCCGTCGAGAACCTCGAGGAAAGCCTGGGACAGAATGTGCTGGCCCGAATGCTGCTGCATGTGGTCGAAACGCCGCGGCCAGTCAATGCGGCCGGCGACAGGGCCGCCCGCCTGGACTGCAGGATCAGGGTCTCTCTCAAGGACATGCAGAATGGTCTCCCCTTCTTCCAAGACCTCGAGGACAGGAAGGCCGTTGATCGTGCCCGTGTCCCAGGGCTGTCCGCCGGACTCGGGGTAAAAGCAGGTTTGGTCGAGGGCCAGGGCCGGCCGGCCCTGCCGCGCGATCCTGGCCAAGACCTGGGCCTCAAAATCCGTCCGAAAGGCATCCTCGAAGAAAAGGCGTTTGGTGGGGGCGATATTCTCAGCCATGATTTTTCCTAAATCGAAGCGGACCGATCATAAAATTATCCCCATGAGATTACAAGCTTCTCCAGCTATAAGACCACCCGGAAAACAATCAGGGCCAGGAGCGCCGCGGCCCAGACCAGCGAAGCCGGAAGAAGCATGATCCTGTACACGTCGCGCAACGAGGACTTGAAATACTCAATCGTGGTGGCCAGGCAGAGATGGACCGGGGAGAGCAGGATGCCGACGAACCCGCTGACGTAGGCGAACATCACCAGGACCATATCCGGATTCCCCGCTCCGAAAATGGGCAGCAGCATGGGGAAGGAAATCCCCACAAACGCCTGGTTGACGCCGGTCAGCCAACCCATGATGAAGGGCGCGGCGAAGAGCAGGATGTAGGCGCCGGCGCTTTGGGGCGGGATGGCCATCGTCACGGAGTCGAGCGCGCCGGAGACCTCGAGGATTTTCTTAAAGATCATGACCGAGACGATGAGCAGCCCGGACTTCCAGTCCAGGCTCTTGAGGATGAGGCCGGCCCGGTCCCTGAGCGATAGCCGGGATACGATCTGAGTCATCAAGGCTGTTACGCCCAAGGCCAGAACCATGCTCAGCCGCAAGCCGAAGATAAGCACGATAGCCAACAAAATTGGCCACAGGCTGAACAACAGCCGGCCGACTGCATCGAGCGCCCGGCCGTCGTGCTTTTCCCTAGGCAGTGCGGGCACCAGCCGAAACAAAACCACTACACCCACTCCGGCCGCCAGTACAGTGAACGGAAACTGGTAGAGAGAAAGCCGAGAAATAGGAACCTTGAGAATAGCCGCGGCGATGATCAAGTTAGCGTAAAGCGGCCAGCTATACTCCCAGATATGTCGGAACCAGTAGTTGAAGAAAGTTTTTTTGGCCGGCTCCAGGTTCCAGCGTCGGCCCGCCTCCTCGACCATGGGCGCTGAGAGCATGGCTCCGGCGAACATAGGGAGTAATCCGATGAAGGCCGGCGGCAGGGCCAGAATGAGCCGCTCCTCCGGGACGAGCCGCTTCAGGGCATCGACCATGATCCGAAAATATTCCTTCTTTTTGAGGAAATGCCCGAGATAGATCACCAGCCAGAAGATGCCTACCAGGTTGAGCGTTTCCAGGCTCACCGCCCCTTTGAAAACGCCTTGGCCAAAACCTTTCACGCTGAGGCGGAAAAAAAGCGCGGTCAGGCCGGCGCCTATCAGCAGGACCAGCCCCAGGTCCCACCTTTTCCGGATAAGAAAAAGAAGAACACCGATGAGGAGGACGACCTTGAGAAGGCTGATCATTCAGCCCCTATTTCGCCGCCTCCAAGATGCGGGCGGTCATTTTAAAATGTACCTTGGCCGTGCGCTGGAGAACTTCCGGGCCGTGCTTGTGGATGAGCTTGACCGCCGCTTCCTCGACCAGGGTTGAGGCGCCCTTGGGTAGGTCCACTCCCACATCCTTCGATAGAAAATAAAGGCGCTTCAGGAACTCGGCCCGGGCCAGGAGGGAGGCGGCGGCCACGGCCGGGTCTTCCTCGGCCCTGGGCTTTTGGACAAGCTCAATCTTCTTGCCTTTTCTCATCAAGGCCTCGAGGACATAGGCCTTGTCCCCGAACTGATCGGTGACGGCCAGCTTGACGTTCTTCTCCAGCAGGATGT
>JBAVVA010000318.1:0-4691 GCA_049697055.1 Candidatus Aminicenantales bacterium | reverse complement strand
GGCCAGGCCAGGCCCCCTCGGCCGGGCCGGGCGGCGCGCCGGCCGGCCCCTCCCTTAAGACCAGGCCGCCCGCTTCGCCCCCGGGCATCGTGGTTATTCCGGGCCAACCTTCATCCGGATTTGTCCTCAGCTATAAGCCCGGTTCGGAGAAAAACAAGGTGCCTGACCTGGACCTCAGTTTACCCGCCAGGTCCCAGGGAGAAGGGTCTCGTCGCGGCGGAGGTCCGGCCGCGGCGGGTTCCAGGCTCACGCCTGAGTCAAACGCCGATGTCCTGGCCGGAAGCGTGGGGGGCGGCGGCAGCGGATATGCCCTGGCCCGCTCGGGGACGGGCGACCGGGTCATCTACCGCGGCCGGGTTTCTCCGGGCCTCCCCAGCAATGCCTTGAATGTCTGGGGGCGTCAGGCGGTGGAGGCCATCCAGAGGCACTGGATCCTGCCCCTGACTAAGAAAGAATTCGCCCAGGGCAAAGTTGGAGTGACCGTTATCGTGGAGAGGGACGGCACGGTGTCCGTGGTCCGCCTGGTCAACTCCTCGAACATCTCAATCCTCGACCGCTCCGCCTTGGCGGCCATAGCCGCCAGCCTGCCTTTTCCGCGGCTGCCCGAGGATTTTCCGGTTGGAAATCTGGAAGCTTATTTTCTATTCGATTGCTATGCGAAATAAAATCCTGACCGCCCTGGTCCTGCTGCTGGCCGCCGGCGGCGGCCTTTTTGGCGCCTGGCGGACGGAGGTGGCGGCCTACTTGGGCTCGGCTGAATATCGGGAAGCGGGCGACTATCTGCTCGGCAACTACCAGAGTTTGGAGGCTGTGGATAGGCCCGAGGCCAGCGCCCTGCTCGCTTTTATTTTCAACAAGCAGGGGGAGGCCAAATCCGAGCGCCGCTGGCTGCTGGAGTACTTTGAGACCCAGGCCGGAGCCAACACCGACTTCAGTTTCTTGGATATCGCCGCTGAGGGCGATGTGACGGCCTTCGTCAACGGTTGGCGCATGAAGTACCCCCGGCTGTCCGGCGTTTACCTGGTCACCCATAAGGGCGAGAATTTCCTGTCGGCTCCGGCTGACCTGGTTATCGGACTCGAGGCTCCCGTAGAAATTCTTTACAAGTTTTCGGATGAGAAAGGCCCGCGGCAGGGCGGTCTTCTGCACAGAGGGCTGAACCTTATCGCCCTCGAGGCCGAAGGGCTGTTTAATGCTTCGGGGACACATGTCCTGACCCTTGATTTCAAATCCGGTGACATCCAGCTCAGGAAAGAGCTGGCCCTCGAGGTCCGCTTGAGCGCCGAGCCGGCTTCGGCCGGCCAGCCCAGGCCCATGGACCTGGAGTACAGCCTGAAGATGTTTGTCGGCGGCAACCAGGTTGCCTCCAGCCGGAAGACAGGCCGGGACAAGAACCCCTTGGACTTGAACATCCCCCCCGTCAACCTCAGGGCCAACCCGATGTTCAAGCCGCCCCATAGCAACGACCCCTTTGACCCTGACAATCGGGGTGTTTCCATCCTGGACGCCATCAATGTGGCCTACGGCCTGCTCAAGGACCTGTTCAAGAACAAACAGGAGCCCTACCAGAGCTCCATCGAGAAGCAGACATCGGTAACCTACACCTACTTCCAGGGAAGCCCCGGGGGGAGCGGGGAAAATCAAGTCTCGGCCGTGGTCATGCTGAGGGCCAGGCCGGCCCGGATGCTCTAAGCTCCGGCTCGCTTAAAAGAGGATCTCGCAGCTGACGCCCTTTCTTCGAAGCTCCGAGCCGAGCGCGGCGGCCTGCCGCCGGAAAAAGCCCGGAGTCAGGAATTCGGCCAAGCCGTTCTCCTGGTAGAAGCGCCGGATTGAATCCGCATAGTTCATCCGGTCGATAAGCACATGGTCGGCCCGCTCCGCGATCAGGCCGGCCAGCCTGAGAGGGTTTCCCGGCAGCAGCGGTCCGGCGAAGACATGGGTCCTGATCCCCCGGGCCCGTAGCTCGGACAAAGCCTGGAGGCGTTCCCCGAGCGGCGAGGCGCCGGGCTCGAAGAGGGCGGCCATGTCCTGGTCGTCGGTGGCCACGGTCAGACAGACGGTGATCTCTCGAAACTGGGCGAACAGGTCGAGGTCGCGCAGGCAGAGCGCTGATTTTGTCTGGACCTGTATGGGGAACTGTTTTTCCAGGAGCTCCTCCAGGCAGCGCCGCGTCAAACACGACTCTTTTTCAAGAGGCTGGTAGGGGTCGCACACCGAGGAGATCCAAACGGTTCCCCTTTTAGCCTTGGCCAGTTGGGCGCGCAGCCTTTCCACTGCGTTGATTTTAATATCGACGAAGCTTCCCCAGGGCTCGCTGTGACCTGAATACCGCCGCATGAATAGCCCGGCATAGCAGTAGCGGCAGCTCATCTGGCAGCCGGTGTAGGGGTTCAAGCAATAATCGAAAATCCGGGAGGGGTTTAAAACGTTCTTGGCCTGGACCCGGGCCACCCGCAGCCCGGGCGGCGAGGGCTGGGGCTCCCTGTCCGGCTTGTCCGGGATTGAACGAATGGGTTTTGTCCTAGTCGTTCTCTTTATAGAGGGCGTTGATCACGTCCTTGTATTTGTTCTCGACGATCTTGCGTCGGACCTTGAGTGTGGGGGTCATCTCCCCCCGGCCGATATCGAACTCTTGGTCGAGCAGGGCGATCTTCTTGACCTTTTCGTAGGAGGCTAGGTGGGGGGTCATGCGGTCCACCTCGTCCATGTAAAAGTCGTAAATTTCCGGCCGGGCCACCAGGCCGCGGCGATCTTTGAAGGAGATGCCCTTTTTTGCGGCATAGGCTTCCAGCTTCTCGAAATTGGGCACTATTAGAGCGGCGATGAACTTGCGGCTGCCGCCGACGACCACGGCCTGAGAGATGTAGGGGTTCTTTTGGAAGAGGTTCTCGATGGGCTGGGGGGCGATGTTTTTTCCGCCCGAGGTGATGATCAGGTCCTTTTTCCGGTCGGTGATGACCAGGTAGCCGTCCTCATCCAGGTGTCCGATGTCGCCCGTGTGAAACCATCCCCCCTTGAACACTTCGCGCGTCTCGCGGAGTTTTTTATAGTACCCCTTCATCACGTTCGGGCCTTTGGTCAGGATCTCACCATCGCGGGCGATGCGGACGGTCACTCCGGGGATGGGCCGGCCTACCGTCCCGAAGCGCAGATGTTCAAAAGTGTTGACGGCGACGACGGGGGAGGTCTCGGTCAGGCCGTATCCTTCCAGGACAACGAGGCCCATGGCATAGAAGAATTCGGCGATGTCCTTGCTGAGGGGCGCTCCCCCGGAAACCATGAACCGGATCCGGCCGCCTGTTTTGGCCACCACCTTGGCAAAGACCAGCCGGTGGGCCAGACTCCGCCGGAAGCTCAGGCCGATCCCCGGTTTCCGGCCGGCCAGCTTGAGGCTGCCGTATTTTTGGCCGACGCCCAGGGCCCAGAAGAACAGCTTCTTTTTGAGCCCCGAACCGGCCAGGATCGTATCCATGATGCGGGCGTAGATCTTCTCCAGAAGACGGGGCACCGTGACCAGGATGGTGGGCTTGACCTCGAGCAGGTTCTGGGCTACGGTCTCCAGGTTTTCGGCGAAGGCCAGGCTCGTTCCCCGAGACAGGAAAGCGAAGGCCACCATGCGGGCCAGGACATGGGACAGGGGCAAGAAGACCAGGTCGGTGTCGCCGGGGTTGAAGTCGATGATGGAAGCCAGGGTGTTGATGTTGCTGGTGAAGTTGGCGTGGCTGAGCATGACGCCCTTGGGCACCCCGGTCGTTCCGGAAGTGTAAACGATTGAAGCCAGGTCGCCCGGCTTGACGGAGTTGATCAGCTTTTCAAAAAGCTTCGGCTGTTTTTTGGCCAGGCTTCCTCCCCGTTCCAATACCTGGGACAGGGACAGGAGGCCGCGGGGGGGTTGGCCCTGGAGCAGGATAAAACGCTTGACCTTCCGGATAGATCTTCGGATAGCGGCCACTTTTTCCCATAGCTCAGGGCTGCCGCAGATGACCGTCCTGGCCTCCGAGTCGTTGATAATGTACTTGATTTGCTCGGGGACCAGTGAGGTGTAGATGGGCACGGTCACTCCGCCCAGGCAGAGGATGGCGTAATCGATAAGCACCCACCAAGGGTCGTTTTCGGCCAGGATGATGACCTTCTCCCCGGCCTTGGCCCCCAGATCTCTTAAGCCCAGGCAGAACCTCTCGATGAGCCTCCCGAACTCCTTGGTGGGGATGGGCACATAGACCCCTTCGCTCTTGTGCGACAGAAGGTCATCCTTGAGGTGGGTTTGCAGGGTGTTCCACAACTGGCGGCATAATGTCTCGCTCACGGCCTCCTCCTTTGTCCGGGCCGGCATAAACCGGCCTTCGGCTTATATGATGTCAAGCTCGCTCTGAGCTCAGCGACCGGCTTCTTTGACTTCTATTTCGAACCACTGAAAGCCGGCGGCTTGGCCGTCGGTGACGGTCAGGGATACGGAGTAGCGCCCGGCGGCAGCGGGCAGCCAGGTGATGAGGCCGGTTTTGGGATCGATAAGCATCCCGGCGGGATGGATGGACAGGGAGTAGTCCAAAGAATCTCCGTCCGGATCATCGGCGGAGACCGCATATTCAAAGGGGATTCCCCGAAAAACCGTCGTTTGAGGCAGGGATAGGATCCGGGGAGGGAGGTTGGCTTTTCCGCCCCCCGTCTCAACGGCTTCCAGAGGCGAGAAG
>JBAVVA010000317.1:0-1874 GCA_049697055.1 Candidatus Aminicenantales bacterium | reverse complement strand
CGAATAGTGTGGTTAGTCCATTATTGACGCGGAGGGCCTGGGGAAGGAGCGAGGCGCCATGAGCGGTTTAGCCACGAAATCTCTTTGGAGGGGGAACCCGCTTCGCGTTTCCCCCTTCCAACGGGAGCTGCGCTCCCTGCCTCCCTTTCTCGGGCACGGCTGCAGCCGCGCCCTGCGACCAAGGGGACGTCTCCCCTTGGAGCCCCTGACGATCGGCTAGGCGCCGATCGTCGACGGGTTTCGAAGGATTCTGGCATATCCTTGCCGGCCGGCTGCGTACAGCTCCCGGAGGGAGCGGATCGCGCAGCCGACTGAGAAACCCGGAGATTCCGCGGCGTTATAAACCGCGGCCAGGCGCCGAGCCCTTCCCCCAGGCCCTTTTGCCCCACTTTTTCTTACAGGGCCTCAACGCCCTCGATCCGGATCCAGACTTATAGTAAAATACGAAATTCATGATCATGAACACCGCGACTCAGGACCGGGACTGGACCAGGCTTTGGCTGTGGCTCAGCTTGTGCGGCTGTCTCCTGTTCTCCATGATCTCCATCAGCCTAGTCCAGATTTTCCTGGGCTTGGGGCTCGTGGCCTGGATCATACGGCTGGCCTTGAAAAAAAACCGTGCCTTCTTCCCCATTTTCTTCTGGCCCCTGGGGGCCTATGCCGGGCTGTCTCTGCTGTCGTCTGCATTTTCCGTCGACTCATGGACCAGCTTTAAAGACTGCCGGGACCTTCTTCTTTTCCTGGCCGTCCCGCTGGCCGTCGCCGCCTTCAGCGCAGTTCGGCCCCTGAGGCTCGGCACCTTTTGTCTTCTCTTTTCGGCCGCGGCCTCCTGCGCCTATTCCTTACTTCAATTCGCTCGGGGAGGCTTGCCCGAGAAGAGGGTTATGGGCTTTATGGGACATTACATGACCCAGGCCGGCCTGCTGATGCTGTTCTGCCTGGCGGCCTTGTCTTTATGGCTTTTTCTTAAAGAAAAAATCAGATGGCTGTGGCTGGCCGTTCTAATCCCGGCTCTGGCCATCCTGGCCTTGACCTTGACCCGGAGCGCCTGGATCGGCCTCCTCTGCGGGGCCTGCCTCCTTCTCGGCCTCTACCGGCCCAAGCTCCTGGTGCTTGTGCCGGTCGTCTCGGGGCTCTTCTTCCTGGCTGCCCCCCGGACGCTCAAGGAAAGGGCGCTGAGCGTTTTCAGCCTGAAAGACGAATCCAATCTCGAAAGGCTCGAGTACCTGAGAGCGGGCTGGAAGGTCATTGGCCTGAGGCCCTTCTTGGGCACCGGCCCGGACACCGTGGATGAGGAGTTCAATGACCCGTCGCTCCGCCTGTCCCCCCGCGCCGCCCGCAACGTGCATCTCCACAACAACCTGGTCCAGATTGCAGCCGAAAGGGGGATACCGGCCGCCGCGGCCTGGCTGGCCTTCCTGGTCCTGGCCTTTCTCTCCGCCTGGAGAATGTTCCGGCGCGGCGACCCCTGGCTCAAGGCCTCGGCCGGAGCGTCGCTGGCCGCCCTGGTGGGGCTTTTCACGGCCGGCTTCTTCGAGTACAACTTCGGCGACTCCGAGATCACCATCCTCTTCCTGCTCCTGCTGGCCATTCCTTACGGCCTGGCCGAAGGAATCCGGACGGGGCGCCGAACTCCTGAGGCGGGAAGCGGATGACCAAAGACAAACCGCGGCCCGGGCTCCGCAGGAAGAGAAGGCTCGTTTGGCTGACAATCTCAGCCTTTATCCTGGTCTACTTCCTCTGGCTCGGCTTCCATATCCTCACCTTTCACACTTACCTCACCGGACGCTGGGCGCTCTCCTCTGAAATCGAAGGGGTCTATCATATTCATAGTCGCTTTTCCGACGGCCGGGCCACAGTCCCTGAGATCGCCG
>JBAVVA010000316.1:0-6344 GCA_049697055.1 Candidatus Aminicenantales bacterium | reverse complement strand
GAGCGGGAGGGCGAAACGCTCGTGGCCGACGCTTTTGCCTTTGACCCGGCTACGGGAGCCGGCCGGCTTTGGAGCTATGGGGAAACTATCGCCTCATTGACCGTGGGCCCTGCGGAAGGCTTGCCGTCCGAGGAGGCGGTCCGCGCCGCCGATAATGTCTCCCCGGCCAGAATCCAACAGTCACTGCTCTATGCCGTCTGCCGGGCCGTGGACATCTCCCCCGGCTACGAGGCCTTCGGCCGGGAAGTAACGCTATTCGTGGAGGGGCTGGAGAGCGTGGGCTTCCAGACGCTGAAGCTAGGCGTGGCCGCGCCCGGCGAACGGCGGAACGGCCCGGCTCTGAACAAGCTGTGGTACAACGGGACCCGGGGCCTGTTCGGCCGGGCAAGCTATTCCTTGCTCAAGCCCGAGAAGATCGACAGCTTCACCCAGCTCGACTACGAGGAACATTCCATCATCAAAGATTATGCCGGCCTGCCCCGCCAGGCCGACCTGCTGACCAGGAACGCCTGGACCCTGAACCCGGAAATCAGCCTGGGCCTCACCGGAAATTTCAACACCAGCGGACTGATGACGACCCAGCTCTGGCTGAACAAGGATTGGGCGGGAAAGCGGGTCTCCACGCTGTGGGACCTGACCTACAACCGCCCGGTAAACCGCCCCAGCGAAACCTGGCTGGGCCTGAAGGCCTCGGTCGAAGGGGGCCGGGCCGGCCGGCTGTCCCTCATCGGCCGCTACGAATTCGGGGACCAGGTGACGGGCAACCTTGCCTACAACGCCCTTTTCTGGAACAGGCTCAATGTCATCCTCACCTCGGCCTACTCCAAGCTCAAGCTGGGGCGGCCGGGCGCGGCCACCAAGATTTTCGAGGGCGGGCTTAGCCTGTCCTACAGCTCGCGCCTTTTTAACCTGGCCGCCGACTACCACCTCAATGCCGACCTGGCCGAGCGCCAGTCGCTGTCCCAGCCCCAGCTCCGGCTGAGACTCAACCCCATTCCTCTTTACGCCGGGCTGCTCGAGGCCGGCCTGACCAATGTTTTCATCTACAGCGATATCGGCCGCCAGGGCCGGCAGACGGCCAGCTACAACAACAACACCGTGCTCAGCCTGTCCGCCCTGCCCCTGCCCTTGGGGCCCGGCCTGCTCCTGGATTTCTCCCTGGCCTTGGAACAGTTCCTGGAAAAGGAAAAAAGGAACTTCACCTCGGCAGGCCTCATATTGAATTTAAAACAGGAGCTGGCCGGAGGCCTGAGGCTGGAGGGGTTCTACAGCCTGCAGTCCAGGCGGCGGACAAAAGGCGGCCTCCTGGAGGGCACGACCAACCAGGATTTGAGCTCGGTGCTGCGCTTCGACCCCAACGGCGGCACCTCCGGATGGCTGTCGATGTCCTACGACCCCAAGTCCGGCCGGTTCAAACAATCGTTCGCCGACTTGAGGCTGGGCCTGGTCAAGGGCTGGTTCCTCCACTCTCTTCTGAGCTACGACTTCCTTTTAAATAAACTCCAGAACATCGACCTCTACCTCATCCGGGAGGCCGGACGTTTCGAGCTGAGGTTCATCTGGCGCAGCCTGTCCAAGCAGGTGATGGTGGAGCTGGTGCCGCGATGAGAATCAATATGAGAATGAGAATAATAATGAAGTCCGCCCTGTGGCTGGGATTGACCCTGGGGGCGGCGGCCTGCCTCAGCTTCCGGCCGGCCGCTCAAGCGCCCGACTTCCAGGTCGACTCGCTCCTTTTCTGCCGGGCCGTGGCCGCCGGCGGCGAGCTGTTCACGGCGGTCGAGGTCCGGGACGAGTTCGGGCCGGAGGACGAATCGGTCGTCTGCTTCGTCAGCCTGAAGCGCGTTTCGGGCGACACCCGGCTCCGCTGGAAATGGTATGCGCCGGACGGCCGCCTGGCCCGCGACTCGGGCCAGGTTCCGGTCGTCACCGAGGGAAAATATCTGGAAACGGTCACCGCCTTCGACCGTTTTAATTTTGGGCCGGACCCGGCGGCCCGGCCGGCCGGTCAATGGACGGCGGCCTTCTTCATCGAGGACAGCCTGGCCGGCCGGAGGTCATTCCGGCTTTCGGCCGAATCGCCTCCCCCTGTTCGTCACGATCATTTATGAAGAGGGGCGGTCGGCAGCTTCAGGTTATTCGGATCAAAATATTTTCTGGGCATCTTCTCCGGGCGCATGGCCGCGTTGTAAACGAAGGCCGCCACTATCGAGGCCGCCTGCATCAGGTCGCCCCTGGAAACGTGATCATAGACGTCCATATTTGAATGATGGGTGAGTGTGTCGTATTCCAATTCATCCTGAATAAATTGGAACCCGGGCAGTCCGGCCGTGTCAAAGGAAAGATGGTCGGTGCCGCTTGTGTTTCGAACGCTGACCGTGGCCGCGCCGAGATCATGGAAGGGCTTCAGCCACTCTTCAAAAATCGGCATGGCCGCGATGTTGCCCTGGGCATAGATCCCCCTGATCTTCCCGCTCCCGTTGTCATAGTTAAAATAAACGGAGAACTTATCATAATCCGGTTTCTTCTCCCTCTTAAGCCGGTCGCAGAAATGTTTCTTGACATATTCGCGCGAACCCACCAAGCCCTGCTCCTCCGCATCCCACAGGGCGATTCGAATCGTTCGCCTCGGCTTCAGGCCGATGGCCTTTAAAATGCGGACGGCTTCCAGAGCCACCGCACAGCCGGCCCCGTCGTCGGTGGCCCCCGTTCCGGAATGCCACGAATCAAAATGCCCGCCCAGCATGACGATCTCATCTTTCAATTTCTTGTCCACCCCGCGAATTTCAGCGACGACGTTAGTGCCGAGGGGATTGCCCTCCACGAAATTTGCCTGAATTTCTATCTCCACCGTAAGCGGGATTTTCTTTTGAAGGATACGGACCATTCGATTGTACTGTTCGGCCGAAACGACGACAGCCGGCAGAGCGGGCGGGGCGTTCTGAAGCTGCGACCCGCCGCCCGTGACAAAAACCGTTCCATCCTTTCCGCGGCTGGGCTCAAGGAGAACGGCCGCGCCCTCATCTTTCAAAAATTTGGACACCGCCAGTTGCAGCTTTTGACGGGCGAGCATCTCTTCCAGACGGTCGGCCAAAGGCGATTTGGCCCCGGGTTCGGCGGCCATTTCCAATTTTTTCAGGTCTTCCTCGGTTTCCCGCGTGGCGCTGGGGTCGAATTTTATTTCAAGCTCTTGCACGCCCTGCACCAGCACGATGGCGCCCTTGATTTTGCCTTTGAACTTATTCAAGTCTTCGGCTTTTTTCACATCCAGCAGAACCGGGTCTCCCTTGAGCAGGCCGTTTGTTCCCGGCGTCCAGGCTTTGGGATAGCCGATCAAGGGCATGTAGCGGGGCGCGGTCATGGCCGCATAATACTTCTGGAGTTCCCAGCCCCGGCCGAAGGTGCCCCAGGGCTCCAGGGTTGCCTTCTCCAGGCCCAGTTCTTTGAGTTTGTTCACCGCCCATTCGCCCGCTTGGCGATACTGGGGCGACTCCGAAAGGCGGGGGCCGTAGACGTCGCAAAGATAGCTCAGGTATTCCATCACCCGGGAATTCTCCAGACCCTCTTGGCGGATGCGCTGCATGATTTGAAGATCGACTTTCTCCTGGGCGGCGAGGTGAAGGGCCAAGAGAAGAATCGCCATCAGGCCAAAGAGCCGGCGCGCGGCGTGATTTTTGTTTGTCTCCATCGTCTCCTCCTCGATTGACAAGAAGCTGATTTTACAATATTGCCGGGACTTCCTCCATCTATTTCTTATGTCTGTATCTATTGTCCCCACTATCTTGGCTATACATAAATATTCATCCGGAATGCTGAAAATCCGGGGACACCTTACCGAATGCGTATTTTCCGCTTGGCCAGCATTCATGATCAGGTGGCCCATTCGGTACATGCCCCGGATTTTCCTCCATGCTTCAAAAAATGGGAGAGCTCCTGGTCCTCAAATCCTTGACAGACGAGCCAGCCGCCTCTATAGTGAGGGGCACAAAAACAAAAGACGGGGATGCCCGGAAGGAGCCCGCGCATGAACAAGACCGAAACCCTCAAAGACGGAACGTCCGTCGTCGTCCGCGACCTGAAGAGTGAGGACCTGGACGGGCTGATGAAGTTCTACCTGGCCCTCCCGGAAGAAGACCGCAAATACCTCAAGGTGGACGTCACCGACCGCAACGTCGTCCGCCAACGCATCGCTCTCGTCGAGCAGGGGAACGTCTTCCGGCTCATCGCTTTGGCCGGAAGCCAGGTTGTGGCCGACGGCATGCTGGAGCTCTCCCCCGAAGAATGGCGCCGGCATCAGGGCGAGCTCCGGGTCATCGTCGCTCCGGACTTTCGGCACAAAGGCCTGGGCCTAGTCCTGATGCGCGAGCTGTACTTCATCGCCGCCGGCCGGAATGTGCAAATGGTGGTGGCCAAGTTCATGCGGCCGCAGGAGGGAGCCCGGCGGATTTGCCGCCGGCTGGGGTTCCACGAGGAAAGCATCCTGCCCGACTACGTCAAGGACCGGAGCGGAGAGGTCCAGGACCTGGTGGTTATGACCGCCGATATGAAGGAATTCTGGAACGACTTAGAAAGCTTCTACCACGGCACCGACTGGGAACGCTGCAAGTAAATAAATAATAGCAATCGCGCCACCCCTTATAGATTCTCGTGAACTTCGGAAAAAATTGCTATAGGACAAGCATGCGATTTAAATTAATGTTATTTCGCGCTTTCCAGAAGCAAATCGCACAGCTCCCGGACGGCGCCATGACCGCCCCGCCGGCTGAGGAGGAGGTCGGCTTGCCGCAGCACTTCGGGCTCGGCGTCGGCCGGCGCCACGGCGCAGCCTGCAATCTCGAAGCAAGGAAGGTCGTTGACGTCGTTGCCCACGAAGACCACCTGGGAGGGGTCCAGGCCGCGCTTCACGAGCAGAGACCTTAAAGCCTCGGCCTTGTCCTGGATGCCCTGAACATAGGGAATGTCGAGCTTCCGGCAGCGGGCGGCCACCACCGGGTTGACCTCCGTGGAGAGGACCAGCAGCTCAACGCCCGCTTGCCGCAGGCGAACCAGCCCCATCCCGTCGCCGCGAGAAGCGGCCACGTATTCGTGGCCTTCTCCGTCCACCCAGACTCGGTTGTCGGTCATAACGCCGTCAAAATCGAAGACAACCAGCCTGACCTCGGCGGGCAGCGGCCGGCGAGCCCGGCCGGGGGAGACGGCCTCCGGCCCGGCCTGCCGCAGCAGGCTCTCGGCCAGCGGCCACTGGGAGGTCTTATCGAGGTCCACGGCGAAACGGGAGTCCACCACTAGGGGCAGGATTCTCCTGCCGCTCATCGAGCCCTTGTCCAAGATGACCGACGGCCGGACGGCGTCCACATGCCCCGTCTGCCAATAAGTGGCCGGCAGAGTTTGGCGGGGCGAATTGAAAGGCTCGGGGAGGCCTTTTACGGTCAACAGGGGTTTGAGGCTGCCGTCGGCGGCCAGACGCCACATCTTGTAAGGATTCTGTTCGGAGGGAATGACCGTCCGCATAGAGTCGGCCTCGGGCCGGCTCAGGAGAAGCCGGACGGCATCGTCCACACAGTTCTTGGGCCTAAGGGGCGAGGTCGGCCTCAAGTGGACCACGATCTTGGGCCGGTAATTCTCTTTCTTCTTCAGCCAGGTGAGGGCATGCTCAAACACGGGCCGGTCGGGGGTATCGTCCCGGGCCAGCTCGGCCGGCCGGAGGAAGGGCACCTCGGCGCCGTATCGGCGGCCGACCTCGGCGATCCGCTCATCATCGGTGCTGAGGATCAGGCGGGTCACGGTCCGGGCCTGTCGGCCGGCGGCGATGCTGTAGGCCACCAAAGGATGCCCGGCAAATAACCGGATATTCTTGCCCGGGATCCCTTTCGACCCTCCCCTGGCCGGAACGACGGCCAGCACTTCCGCTCGGTCTTTCATAATGTCTTTCATTTTACCCTAACCGCCGCGATTGGCAAGTCGCGGCCGGCCTTACCTTGAGTTGTGTGGTTACCTCTCTTTTTCTGTAGAGGGCCTGGGGAAGGAGCGAGGCGCCATGAGCGGTTTAGTCACAGAATCTCTTTGGAGGGGGAACCCGCTTCGCGTTTCCCCCTTCCAACGGGAGCTCGGCTCCCTGCCTCCCTTTCTCGGGCACGGAACAAGCCGTGCCCTGCGACCAAGGGGACGTCTCCCCTTGGAACCCCTGACGATCGGCAGGAGCCGATCGTCGACGGGTTTCGAAGGAAGAGGGGCGCATTGGAAAACCGCCGAGAAAATGCCGGAGACACCCCCTATTTCGAACTGAAATTTACTTAATCCCCTAGAGCCCCCTTTGCCAATAAAGGGGGCGAAAGGTAGGTGTC
>JBAVVA010000315.1:0-2242 GCA_049697055.1 Candidatus Aminicenantales bacterium | reverse complement strand
ACTTCCTGGGCGATTTTGTAGAGGGGCGAGCCGGGCTGCCGGAACATCTCGTCCTGGATTTCGAGCTGGTAGCCGAAGCTGACCGTAGGCTGGATGAGCACCTGATGGCCGAACTGCCGGGCGATGACCTCCGCAGGCACGGCCCGGCCGGCATACTCGGGGAAGACGGCTTCCAGGTGGTTCTGGATCTCCTGCGACAGGGCCGGGTCCTGATAGACTTCCTTTCCATTCCCGTAATCCCTGTAATTCAACAGCAGGTGGAGCATGGCTGTAGCCCGAGTCCCGCCGTAGCTTTCCCCGACGATGACCACCGGCCGGCTCCGCAGGGCCGGGTGGCTTTCCATAAAGCGGAGCAGCACGCGGATGAAGTCGGCGGCGTCAAAGAAGGAGTTGAAATTCTGGGCATTGAATTCCTGAAACCGCTTGCCGTCATCATTGACCTGGTTCATCAGGTTGTAGGAGAAGCCTGCCTCCCGGGCGTCGATGTAGAGCAGATGGCCCAGGCTCGTCCAGGAGATGGAATTGGGGATAAAAACATTGCCGCCCTGGTCCAGACGGTTGTCCAGCGTGTAGCGGCCGGTGTTCATGCTCATCAACCCACAGCTAGTGGCGCTGCCCGGCCCACCGTTGAAAAATATGAAGATGGGCGTAACGGGGCCGTCTTGGTCGGCGACCTGGAAGCTGTACCAGATCCGGGCCTGGGAAGAGGTCAGGACCAGCCTGTTGGAGTAGCTTCCGTAGTGGAAATAGAATGTCACGGGTTCAATGGACATGAAGCCCGCTTCATGCTGCAGAGCCTGCGGGGCCGCTTCGGCCCCAGGCGCCGGCCAGGCGACGATAAACAGGGCGAGAAAAAGCATAAGGGGAAGACGTCGTTTCATTGCTCCTCCTTTGACGATTCAATCCTTATCCCAAATTTCAGCAAAATACGGGCCAAGTCCCAGGCTTCCCCGGCCGCCCGCCTGACCTGATTAAGGGAGTGGCCGAAGAAGGATCAAGCTTGAGCTTGATAGATGCTGTCAATTTTATTTACACGTCGGAATGCGGAAAAATCCAGCGCGACAATTTGGCAAGCCCAAAGGGAGGCCGGGAAGTGGGAATAAAACGAATCAGACGCTCGTGGGAACGCGGTTTTTTTGCAATGCGGCGACATAGGCGAAGCTATAAAAATAAGCACGCCAGGCTTTCTCCGTCGAGCGGAACTCGTTATCTCCGAGAAAATAATCCAGGAGCGCTTCCCGGAGACGGGTGATCTCTTTGAGTCGGCGCCGGTGCCGAGGGTCGACGATCGTCAAGCTCAAAAGCTCCAGCGCTCGAAGGAAAGCCTGCCGGCTGTAGTCAAGGTTGTTTTTATTAAGCCAATTTAGAGCCCGCTCGACTTCGCTCCCGATGTTGGCTATTTGTTCCAAGAGGGAGAGCGTTTGCCATCGTCCGGCGGCCAGGGACGGATGCTGAGGGCTCGTCATTTCACTAATCCGATGACGATTTGGATAATCTTCTCTCTGATCTCTTGGCTATCAATTCCACGGGAGCGGTTCCCTTGCGAGGGACGGATGTTGATGATGGAATCAAATTCGATCTGATCCGGCCCCTGCAAGTCCGGATAGATATTGATCCCCCACAGGTCTTCCTGGCGGGAGCCGTTCTCCAGGAGAAGGGCTTCCTCGTCGGCGTGTAGCTCCCCGTCAACGGCCAAAATTTTCCTCTCGACATCCACGACGGCTTTGACCATATTCCCGAACCGATTATGAGCCATGATAGCGAGGTCGCTTAAGGTCATCGGGCTATCGACGATTTTCATGCCCTCTATATACCATAAACAGCGGGATATTTCTTTTTGTCGTCGGTGTGGATGGGCCTGGCCGGTTTTCTAAGGAGCCTATGTATTGAATATATGCAGCTAGAAAATTGACCGTTTTCCTTAAGGATGAATCTTTTGACGAGAATCCAATAAAAAGCATCTTGCCCAGAGGAATATTGACGTCCTGGTCCAACAGGACGCGATTGACGCCCTCTGGAAATCCTTCTGCTTTTAACAGGCATTCGAACTTCAGGCCAAGAACCGCTTTTTTTTCGTCCGCAGATTTCGGCCTGATGGTGAGCCAATATTCGCTTTGGTTCATGCTCGGGGAAGAAGCCGGACCGTAGTGATACTCCTTCCGGCTGGCTTCCACTCCGAGCTCATCCTGCGGGCAGGAGAACTAGTAAGCGCCCAGTGCCCACCATCCGAACCCTGGGGGAA
>JBAVVA010000314.1:0-11206 GCA_049697055.1 Candidatus Aminicenantales bacterium | reverse complement strand
GGCCCGCTCTCCGCGGCCGTCCTGTTCAACGATAAAGGGAATAAGGGACATGGAATTGGCTTTTAACTCTTTATTATAGGCTGATCAATCAAAAAGTCAACTGCCTTGCGAAAAAGGAGCGTCTCCCGCAGGCTATCCAGGCGGCCCTCCTCCTCCAGATGGCTGCGCAGCTTGGCCGGCGGCAGCCGGTTGGCCTGGGCCAAGGCCTCTATTTCGGCCTGGAGGTCCTCCTCGCTGACCTGCAGGGATTCTTTTTCGACAACCTTTTTCATTACCAGATGGTTCTTCAAGTTCTGGATAGCTTGGCCGCGCAGCCTTTTTTTGATGTCCTCCAGCGCTTCTCGGCTTCCGGCAGGCACCCCCTGAGAACCGGGCGATTGCAGAAATTTCCTGAGGAGGTCCTGCGTTTCTCTTTCTACGACCGACTCGGGGAGCTCCGGGGGAACCTGCTCGGCCAGGTTCTTGAGGATTTCCTGGGCCGTCTCGCCCCGGGCTGCCTTTTCCTTTGTCTTGGTCAGATCCTCCCGGACCCTTCGGCGCAGGTCTTCCAAGGTCTCGGTGTCGCCTAGGGATTTGGCCAGATCATCGTTGAGCTCGGGTATTTTTTTCTCCTTAATGGCTAAAATCTTGATCTGATAGGCCATCTCTTTGCCGGCCAAGCGCTTGTCGGAGTAGCCCTCGGGATAAGACAGCAGGACGGTTTCTTCCCCGGCCAGAGGGAGCCCGACAAGCTTGGCCGACAATGGATTGTCTTCCGAAGGCCCGGCCAGAATGACGACCTTTTCCTTGGGATATTTCCGTTTGGCGGCCACCTCCATCCCCTGGACCTCAACGGCGACATAGTCGCCCTCCCTCACTTCCCTGCCCTCGACAGGGACGTATTCCGCGGAGCCCTGTTGAAGCTGCTTCAGATATCCGTCCACCTCCTCTTCTTCAACCCGGATATCCTTCTTGTCCACTCGCAATTTTTTATAGTTGGCCAGTTCGAAATCGGGCCAGACCTCGATGATCGCTTTAAACCGAAGAGGCCGGCCGGGAACGAAGTCAATTTCTTGAAGAACGGGAATGCCGACCGGGTCGAGTTTATGCTCCCGGAGGGCACATTTCAACGCCTCCGGCGCCAAGTCATCGACCAGGGCGCGTTCAATCTCCGGGGAGAAACGTTGTCGGACGATCTCCCGGGGAACATGGCCTTGTCTGAACCCGGCGATCTTGAGGCGGGAAGAGAAGCGCTCTAAGGTCTGATCGTATTGGCGCTTGACCTCTTCAGCGGCGGTCTCCAGCAAGATCTCCTTACGGCTGGGGCTGAGGGTCCGGACTGTGCTGGCCACGGTTTTTGCGTCCACGGGGAAGGCCCCTCCTTGGGCCTCAAATGAATCGTTCAAGCCGCAGTTTCAATGGGCAGAGCGGGACTCGAACCCGCACTCCCTCATCAGGAACTAGGTCCTAAGCCTAGCGCGTCTGCCAATTCCGCCACCTGCCCACGGATGACTTGTCCACAGAGCTCTTCCCGCCGCAGGGCTGGCCTCCGGCAGCTTTACCAGGTATAAGGAAAAATTTGCGCCTGCCATTTCGTCGGATAATCGCCGTCCAGGGAATAAATCGCTTGACTCAACCGTATACCATAATCGCCGGCTCGAAGTCAACGCCGAGACGGGGATACCCCCCGGACAGAGAAGAAAGAGCTAGCGCAGAAACTTCCTCAACTGGTTGGCTAAAGTCTGATCAATGCCGGCCAGTTTTTGGTAGGTCTCCCTGGCGCTGTCATAGGCTTTCAGGTTGATGTAGGAAATTCCCAGGTTGTAGATGGCGGCGCCATAGTCCGGCCGGAGGGCGATGCATTTCTGGAGAGGGTCGATGGCCCCGGCGAAATCCTTGAGGTACATGTAGTTTACCCCGATGTTCAGCCAGCCCTCGGCGCTGTCCGGGACGATCTCGCAGAACTTCCTGAAGGCCTCGATGGACTCCCGGTATTTCTTCTGGTCGGAGTCACATCTCCCGATGTTATACCAGGCATTCTCGAAATCAGGCTTGATGGCTACGGCTTGGACGAAAGAGTTAATGGCCTCATCATATCTTTTCAACTTCTGGAACATGACGCCCAGGTTGTAAACGGCAACATGGTTTTTGGGGTCAAGTTCGATCACCTTGCGGGCCGAATCGATGGCCTTATCGTTCATCCCCGCCTCGTCGTACATGCGGAGGATGGTGCTGTAGTAGGAAACGGCGTCCTCGGGATAATACTGGATGAGTCTCTTGAGCACCTCTTCAGCCCGGTCATACTGCTTGGCCTTCTGAAAAGCGATAGCCAGATTATAATTGGTCTGATAGTCCCGGGGTTGACCTTTAAGGGCTTCCTGGAAGGCGGCGGCAGCCCGGTCATATTGGCCAATCTCCATGGCGCACGTCCCCAGCCGGAACTGGGCCTGGACCGGGTCAGCCGGCAGAGTCAAGAGGTACCTGGCGTACTCATCAACAGCCCGGGCAAAATCCTTCTTGGCTTCGTAGACGCTGCCCATCTGAAAAAAAATCTCGGGGTTGTTGAAGTTAAGCTCTCTGGCTCTGTTGAAGGAGGCCAAAGCCTCGTCGAACTTTTGCGTTTTCGAGAAGATAACGCCCTGCTCAAAATAGGCCGAAGCCCTGTTGGGGTCGAGTTCGATGAGCTTTATATAAGCTGCCGTCGCAGAAGCATAATCCCGCTGGTCGCCATAGACCTTGGCCAGCAGCGCTTGAGTCTCCACGTTGTTGGGGCTGGTTTTGAGCACCTGTTGCAAGTACTTCTGGGCATTGCCCGTATCGCCGATGGCGACGCCGATCCGCCCGGCTAAGAACGACCCTTCCTGAGTGTTGAAAAAATCCTCATGGGTCCAGCTCTTGAACTCGACCGGATTGGCCAGCCTGGTCATGAACCGAAAAATATTGACCGGGATGATGAACTTCAGCCCCTGGTCGAGAACGGTCAGGATTCCCACCACTTGGCCGCTGCTGTCGATCACCGGCGCCCCGGAAAAAGTCAGGGGCAAGGATGTCTGAAAATCTGCCACTTTCATATCGGGCGTGGCCTGCAAGATCTGGCGGGCTTGAGCGCTGACAACGTTGATGGCGCCGGCCTCATTGGCACCGATGGTAAAAAGCTTCGTATCGGGGGCAATGAGATCAAAATTGCCGATGATCAGGCTCTTGGGCTTGCCCTTGACCCTAATCATAGCCAGGTTGGCGGCCTTGTTTACGCCCAGGATTCCATCGACCTTAACTTTTTTGTTATCAAAGGTATAGGCCTCCATGTTCATCGCCTTGGCCACCACATGGTAGTTGGTTACCAAAGTATCCTCGCTGACGGCAAAGCCAGTTCCTCGGGACACCTCTTCCTTGTTAGCGCCCAGGCCCACCAAGTACATGACGCCCTGCTTGTTCTGCTCCAGAATCCTGGAGGCGTCGTCCACTTGGGCCGAGAGCAGGATGGTGATAAAGAAGAGGGCGCCGACAAGAAATATCCTTCCCACACTTTCTCGTTTCATTCCTCCTCCTTTCCATGCACTATGGCAGTGACTGACTTGTTATAAATATTGGCACAGAATACAATCCCTGTCAATTCTCCTACACCAGCTCCAGCACTGGGCATAAGCATCTCTTTTCTCGGTGGCCAACAAGCCTAGGATTATTAAGAATATGCCTATGCCCCATTTGAAAAAAGATGCCGTACCTGCTAGATTGGGCATTCTGAGGATGCCGGCTTGAAATCAACAAATCGCTTGTTCAGCCGATGGTGGCCGGTGGCTGTTGTGGCCGGCCTGTGGGCTGTGCTTTTTTTTACGGTCCTCAAAAGCCAAATGATCGACTTCGAGGTCAACTATAAAGCCGGCTTCCGGCTGTCGGAAGGCGAAACCCTCTATCCCGGCCCGCTCCTGGACGGCCATTATGAATTCAAGTACCCTCCCTTCGCAGCTTTGATCTACCTCCCCCTGTCCCTATTGTCTTTGACCGCAGCTAAAGGCATCTGGTCGCTCCTGATTCTGGCCGCCACGGCGGCTTCCATCGGGCTTTCTTTGAACCTGTCCGATAAGAGAGAGCATCCCGAGCATCTAGCCCTGGCCTTTCTTGCGGGGCTCGTTCTGGCCCGCTTTTTCCTAAGGGAACTCCAGCTTGGACAGGTCAACGCCTTGGTCATGCTTCTCCTGCTGACCATGACCTCAGCCCTGATGATCAAGGAGGATAGGACTGCCTCTAACCGCGGGGAGTTGCTGGGGGGATTGTGGTGGGGTTTGGCCGTGGCCGTTAAACCTTACAGCCTTATCTTCCTGCCCTATTTCTTGCTAAAAAAAAGATGGAAAGTTCTGGCCGCCGGTTTGGCGGCCCTAGCAGCGGCATTTCTGATACCGGTTCTTTTCTATGGGTTCAAGGGGAATATGACTGTCCACCGAGAATGGATCACGACTTTTTCCCGGTCCACCCCCCCTTTGCTGACCTCTCAGGACAACATCTCGCTTTTAGCTCTTTTAGCCAAGTGGCGAATTGCGGGGAGCGCTCCCCTGGCTGCCTGGGCGATTGTGGCCGGGCTGCTCGGCTTGGTGATGCTCATCATGATGCTTCAAGGCCGCGGCCTGGCTCGAGCTGAATTCCTCGAGTGTTCCGCGCTTCTTCTTCTTATCCCGCTCCTTTCTCCGCTGGGCTGGGACTATACGTTCCTTTCTTCTCTTCCGGCCTTAACCCTCTGCTTCCGTCATTTATTCGACCTGCCGCGGGGCGGCCGGTTCATTTTCTATGCCAACGCCTGTCTCATTTTTTTCCTGCTCTACGACCTTCTCGGCCGCAAGGCCTACGCCCGCCTTATGGGGCTTTCCCTGCCGACTCTCTTTTTCCTGGTCATCCTCGGATTCCTGGTCCACCTCCGTTGGAAACGGCTGGCCTAGGCAGGATCCAATGTCTTTTTCCGCGCAGAAGATAAGCCCCGGGCAAAGGATGCTTGTAGTGGCCGGCTATATGGCCACGACCGTCGTGGCCCTGTCTGTGGCTGGGGCGGCTCTTTTAGCGCCCTGGCTGGCCAGCCGGGGCTCGGGTTTGGCCGCCGGGCTCTACCATTCCTACGCCCAAATCTGTCAGCAGAATCCTTCCCGCTGCTTCGGCCTCTTCGGCCATCCTGTAGCGGCCTGTGGACGCTGCCTGGGCATCTATATCGGATTCCTGGCCGGCTGCCTGGTCTATCCCCTGGCCAGAAGCCTGTTCTCCGCCAGGGTCCCCCGGCCGCGGATGTTCGTCCTGCTATCCCTGCCCCTGGGGCTGGATGTCTTGGCCAACATGCTGCATTTCTGGGATTTCGGCAATTGGTTTCGTTTCAGCACCGGGGTGGTATGGGGCTTCATCCTTCCCTTTTATTTTCTGGCCGGCCTGACCGACCTTATCGTTCGCCGGCTTGCATTCCGGCGTCCAACCACATAGAATAATCGCCAAAGAAAGGAACGGGCCTTGGAAGAGCGTACCGCCGAGTTGTGGATGCCGGCCCTCATCGCCGGAGCACTGGCCGGGTTGCTGGCCAGCCTTCCCTTCACCAATTGCTGCTGCTGTCTGTGGCCCCTAGGGGCCGGGCTTTTGGCTGTCTTTCTGGTCCCCAAGGAGACCCGGGCCTCCTTGGCCGCCGGAGACGGCGCCGTCCTGGGCGCCCTGACCGGCATCTCCGCCGCTGTCATCCGCGGCTTGCTCATGATCCCCCTCCAGCCCCTGAACATGATGTTCCTGAAGAAATATGTTTTTCCCCTGCTCCTGGACTGGATCGAACAGTCCGGCCAGCAGCCCCCCAGCCAGCTCAAAGAAATTCTGCAGGGAGAGATTCCGGCTCAGACCGTACCGGGTTTCTTCTTCGACCTTCTGCTAGCGGCCGTGGTCTTCGCCGGCCTGGCCGCTTTGGGCGGAGTCATTGCCGTTTCCCTGACCAAGAAAAAGACGCCGCCGTCCGCTGCGGAGGAAAGCCATGTTCCCCAAAACTCAAGTCATCATCAACCCTGAGTCCAATAAGGGCCGCACTCGGAGACGGTGGACCGAGATAAAGTCCGCTCTCAAGAACTTCATCAAGGACTTCAAATACGACTTCACTGAAAAGCCCCGCCAGGCGACCGACCTCACCCGGGAGGCCATCAAATCAGGCACAGAGCTTATCATCGGCGTCGGCGGCGACGGCACCATGAACGAAATCGCTAACGGCTTCTTCGAGAACCGCCAGGTCATTAACCCGGACACGGCCCTGGGTGTAGTGCCCTCGGGCACTGGCTGCGATTTCACCAAAAGCCTCAACCTGCCCCAGAACGTCAAGGATGCCCTGCAGGTCATCGCCGGGGCCGGGACCAAGAGGATTGATGTCGGCCGAGCGATTTTCACCGGCCCCGACGGCCGGCCCGAGGAACGGTTCTTTCTTAACGTGGCCGATTTCGGAATCGGCGGAGAGGTCGTCCAGATGATCAACCGGAAGCGCCTGGAGCGCCGCGCCTCCTCTTACTTTCGCTGCCTGATGACCACCGCCCTCCGCTTCAAAAGCAAGCGTCTCCGCCTCAAAGTGGACGGCCTGGATTTTCCCCGCGGGGAGTATATGATCGGAGCCGTGGCCAACGGCCGAATCTTCGGCAAGGGCATGAAAATCTCGCCCTATGCCAAGCTGGACGACGGCCGGTTCGATTTCGTCCTGGTCCGGGGGATGAAGATGCTGGAGTTCTTCCTCAACAGCTGGAAAATCTATCTGGGCACCCACCTGGCCCACCCCAAGATTGACCTCCATCGCTGTCGCCGGGTAGAGGCCGAGCCTGAAAATGCGAATGAGGAAGTCGTCATTGAGCTGGACGGTGAGCAGCCCGGCCGGCTGCCGGCCACCTTCGAGGTCCTGCCCCTGTCCCTGAGCGTCAAGAGCCAGACCTGACCCTCAACGAGTCGCGCCCCTCGCCGGTTTTTTGGGATGGAAGCGTCTCACCGGGCCAGGCCGGGGGAGCCCTTGGTCAGTGTTTCTCGCCGCTGCGCGAAATCATATAAGAATAGAACCGGTCGCTGGTCAACAACGTCCGTCCTTGGTTGTCGTGATAAGTGTAAAGCTGCCCTCCCAGGCTGTCCTGACCGTCCAAAAGGTTCAGGACCTTGCGGATGTATCTCTTTGTTTCCGGGAAAGGCGGAATGCCGTTGTGCTTCTTGAGCGCATCCGGACCAGCATTATAAGCCGCCAGGACTGAGCGCAGGTCGTTCTGGTAAAGGGACATAAGGTCCTTGATGTAGCGAGCGCCGGCTTCGATGTTATCGGCCGGGTCAAAGACGTTCCTGACGCCGTATTTGGCCGCTGTCTCCGGGATGAGCTGCATCAGCCCGACAGCGCCCTTGGACGAGACAATGGACGGGTCATAACCGGATTCAGCCTCGATAATGGAATGGAGAAGGTCCTCGTCCAGGCCATGCTTTTCGGCCACGGCCCTGACGATGTCCCCGTATTTCTGGCGCTTTTCCACATTCAGGGCGCCCCAGGCGGCCGTCCCGGTCAAAAAAGCCAGAAGAGCCAGCAAGGCGGCAAGCCTAGGGCAAACCGAGCGCAGAGAACAATCCCGGACCTTCATGGCTATTCCTAACTCTTGCCCCAACGGGCCCGGCCGTCAATGACCCTTTGAGGTGATTTTAGGGAGGAGTTTATCCCCCCCCTTAAAGAGGACGAACGGCCCGAATGACCGGCTCTCGTCCTCAAAGCAATTTTTCCATCAGCCCGGCGCTTTGCTCCAGCACCTCGTCGAGCTTTTCAGGTTGATGGCCTCCGGCTTGGGCGAAATCGGGCCGGCCCCCTCCCCCGCCCCCGACCAGGGCCGCCAAGTCCTTGATGAGACGTTCAGCCGAAAGCCGGCCGGTCAGGTCTTTGCTGACCGCCGCCACCAAGAAGATTTTGTCAGCCCCGGCCTGGCCCAGGACGACCACCCCCGTGCCCAGCTTCTTCTTCAAAGAATCGGCCAATTCCCGGACCTCAGTGGGGTTCAACCCTTCGACCTTCCGGGTTAGGAGCTTGACACCCTTGACCGTGCGGATATTTTCCTCGGAATCGGCCCCCGCTCCCCGGGCGATTTTCTTTCTCAGGGCTCGATTCTCTCGCTCCTTCTGGCGCATGTCCTCCTGGAGCCTCTCGATTTGGGCCAGCAGGTCCTGGCGCGAAGAGTTCAAAGCGGCCTGCAGGCCGGACAGGAGCTCCTCCGCTTCCTGGACCGCAGCCAAAGCCGGGCCGCCGGTGACGGCTTCGATTCGTCTCAGGCCGGCGGCGATGGAGGCTTCGCTGAGGATCTTAAACAGGCCGAGCCGGCCGGTGGAGGTGACATGGACGCCGCCGCACAGCTCGCGGCTGATGTCATCGATGGAGACCAGGCGGACGCGCTCGCCGTACTTTTCCTCGAAAATGGCCATGGCCCCCGAGCGGAGCCCCTCCTCCAGAGTCATGATCCGGGTTTCGACCGGAATATCTTCCCTGATGAGGTCGTTGGCCAGGGTCTCCACCTTGAGAATTTCTTCCCGGCTCAAAGCGGCATAGTGGGTGAAATCGAACCTCAGGCGCTCGGGCAGGACGAGCGAGCCGGACTGCTTGACATGTTCGCCCAGAACCTGTCTCAGGGCGGCATGAAGGATGTGGGTGGCGGTGTGGTTCCGGCTGAGGGCCGACCTTCGCTCGCTGTCCACGGTCGCTTCCACTTCGTCTCCCTGGCGCACTCGGCCGGACAACACCTCGACCCGATGGACGATGACCTCGGCCAGGGGATAATAGGTGGCCTTGACCAGGGCAGAGAAGTGAGGGTTTTTCATGGTCCCCCTATCTCCGGCTTGGCCTCCCGCCTCGGCGTAGAAGGGAGTCCGTTCCAGGATGATCTCGCCCTGTCCGCCTGGCGACAGCACCTCGACGCGTTTCCCTTCCTGAAGCAAGCCGACCACTCGGGCTCCCTCTACATGTACCGTCTCATAGCCGACAAAGCTGATCCCTGCGCTCCGGAAGGGCTCATAGGCTTTCCGTTCCTTCTTCCCGGCGTCCCCTTTCCATGATTCCCTGGCCCGCTCCCGCTGTTTCTCCAGCTCCTCCCGGAAGCCCAACTCATCTAAACTCAGGCCCTGCTCACGCCCAAGTTCCTGGGAGAGGTCCGGCGGAAAACCGTAAGTGTCGTACAGCTTGAAGACTTCGGCCCCGGACAGGGCGGGGCGGCCAGTCCGACGGGCTTCGGCGGCGAACTCATTGAAAACCCGCAACCCCGTGGACAGATTGACGGCGAACCGTTCTTCCTCGGAAAGGCAGATTTTGGAGACCAGGGCGGCCGCGTCCAACAGCTCGGGATAGGCGTCCTTCATGAGGTCGCTCACCTGGCCCGTCATCCGGAAGAGAAAAGGCTTGTCCAGGCCGAGCAGGTTTCCTTGCCGAAAAGCCCGGCGAATGAGGCGCCTCAGGACGTAGCCGCGGCCGTCGTTGGCCGGCATGATCCCGTCGCTGATGAGAAAGGTCACCGCCCGGAGATGGTCGGCCATGATCCGCATGGAAACATCCCCCTCGTCTCCGGAGGGATACTCCCGTCCACAGGCTTGGCCGATCATGTCCAGGATGGGCCGGAAAAGGTCGGTGTCAAAATTGCTGCGCCGGCCCTGCAGGGCGGCCGCCGTACGCTCCAGACCCAGGCCCGTGTCGATCGAGGGCGAGGGCAGCGGCTGGAGCTGTCCCCGCTCGTCCTGGAAGAATTGCATGAAAACCAGGTTCCACAGCTCGACCATCCTGTCGCTGCCCCGTTCGATCAAAGCTCGGGGCTCTCCCGGTTCGCCGTCCGGGTCATGGTCGTAATGAATCTCGGAACAGGGGCCGCAGGGTCCGGTGTCGCCCATGGACCAGTAGTTGTCTTTTTTGCCGAAGGAGAATATGCGGTCGGCCGGAATACCCATTTCCCTGTTCCACAGCCGGAAGGCTTCCTCATCATCCTGGAAGACGGTGATGTACAGCCGGTCAGGGGGGAGTCGGAAGACCCGGGTGACCAGCTCCCAGGCCAAGGCCACGGCCTCGGCTTTAAAATAATCCCCGAAGGAAAAATTGCCCAGCATCTCGAAGAAGGTATGGTGTTTGGGCGTGCGGCCCACCTGTTCCAGGTCGTTATGCTTGCCGCTGACCCGCATGCACTTCTGGACGCTGGCCGCCCGCTTGTAGCTTCGCTCTTCCAGCCCCAAGAAAATGTTTTTGAATTGATTCATGCCGGCGTTGGTAAAGAGGAGGGAGGGGTCGTCCTTGGGCAGCAGCGATGAGCTCCGGACGATCTTGTGCCCGCGCTGAGCGAAGAAATCGAGGAAGGCCAGGCGGATGTCGTGGGCTTTCATTTCCGGCCTTTTTGATCACGCTCCAGCGCCGGATGGCGGTCCAGGCGGCCTATTTTTTTCTCCATGTCTTCCAGGGCGATGTCCAAGGTGGACTGGATGCCCTGGACCCGGAGTTTAAAACCGTCGGGGTTGGAAGAGTAGCTCATCCCCTGCTCAAAGGAGATATAGCCGCCCTTGTACATATAGTAAATGGACTGGTCAAAGGTCTGCATGCCGTATTCCGAGACGCCGGCCTGGATGGCGTCCCGGATAAGGTTGGTTTTTTCTCCGTCCAGAATGCAATCCTGGATGTAGGCCGTGCTGATCATGACCTCAACGGCCGGTACCCGGCCCGAGCCGTCCTGCTTCGGAACGAGCCGCATGGAGATGATGGCCCGCAGCAGGTTGGACAATTGGAGCCGGAGCTGGCGATGCTGGTGGGGCGGAAAAACGGCCACGATGCGGTTGATCGTCTCCGGGGCGTCCAGGGTGTGGAGAGTGCTCAGCACCAGATGGCCCGTCTCGGCGGCCAGGATGGCCGTCTCGATAGTGTCCTGGTCGCGCATCTCGCCCACCAGGATGACGTCGGGGTCTTCGCGCAAGGCGGCCCTCAGGCCTCGGGCAAAACTGGTCACATCCTCGCCCACCTCCCGCTGGCAGATCATGCTCAACTTATCAGCATGAAGGAATTCGATAGGCTCCTCGATGGTGATGATCCTCTGCCGCCGCTGGCGGTTGATATGATCGATCATGGAGGCCAGGGTCGTCGTTTTGCCGCTTCCGGTGGTTCCCGTGACCAGGACCAGCCCGCGCGCGTAGTCGCACATTTTCTCCAAGGCCTCGGGCAGGAGAAGCTCGCGGATACTTTTAACCTCGAAGGGGATAATGC
>JBAVVA010000313.1:0-8220 GCA_049697055.1 Candidatus Aminicenantales bacterium | reverse complement strand
GGCCAGGGAGAGGGCGGCTCCTTCCTCGTAGCCGAGACGCTCGGCGACAACGTTGGCCCACAGCGTCAGGACCGGCGCGCGATTGACCATGACCGTCGGCTGGCCCATGTCCCTGAGTGATCCGACTATAGCCCTCGGCCCGCCGGGTTGTCAATCAATCAGCATAGCATCTCCAATTGTGTGATCTGGCATTCAAGAAGAGGAGGGGTCCTGTCACGGCTCCTCCCCATCCGTGCTCGCCAGGCCGCGCGCGGGTGGGGAGCCCCTCCGCCGTGCCACCCCTCCCCACGTATCACACGTTTGGAGATGCTTTCATCAATCAGCTCCACTCTTGACCGGGCGAGGTTGCTGGTCTATAGTGCTGACAACCTTGACAATGCTGTGTTCATAGACTTGAGGATGGCTAAAAAGAGCTTTATCCCGGCGCTTCTAATCATCCTGCTGTCCACTGTTGGGCCCTCGGCGGCCGAAAATCGCGGACAGGCCGAGCCGTTCGAATCAACCTTAAAACGGATGAAAGAGCGGTTCGACGCACTCCGGGATTATCGCTGCCTGTTCGAATTGTCCGTCACCGACGGCCGGCGGGATCCCGAAAAGGGAACGAATTCAGCCGGATGACTTTCCTCCTCTTCCTGGCCGCCTTGCTGATCGGCTTCGCCGACCAATCGTTGCTCAGCCCTTTGCTCAACCCTCTGCTGAAGGACTTCTTCGGCGACACCTCGAACGTCGTGCCGTTGGGCTGGGTGATCTTCGTCTTCACCCTGCTCATGGCCGCCTCCACGGTGGCCTCCGGCATCCTGGCCGATCGGGGCTCGAGGAAGAAGCTCATCCAGGCCGGCTTCCTTCTTTTCAGCCTGGCCTCCTTTCTTTCTTTTCTCATCCCGCCCGGCCGGGCCGGCTACTTCGTTTTCTTTCTCGGCCGGGCCTTGAACGGCCTTGGCCTGGGGGCCATCCTGCCGGCCGTCTTTTCCATGGTGGGCGACACCGTCTCGCCCAGCCGCCGGGGCGCGGCCTTCGGCTTTGTGTCCATGGCCATGCTGGTTGGCCGGATGTCGGGATTCTTGACGGCCGGCGCGCTTCAGGCGAACTGGAGGCTGGCCTATTCCCTGGTCGGAGGAGCAGGCCTCTGCCTGTGCCTCGGATTGTTTCTGATGAAGGAACCGCGGCGGGGCAGCCAGGAAGAGGAGCTGCGGGACGCGGTTCAGGCCGGAGCCGAGTACCGTTTCCGGATAAAAAAAGAGGATGTCCGTTATCTGCGGGCCGGCCGCAGCAACGTTTGGCTCATCCTCAACTTCGTGGACGTCATCCCGGGTTCCATTCTCATCTTCCTCATCTTCAAGTTCATGAAAGATGTCCACAACATGGAGGCCGGGCCGGTGAACTTTATCGTGCTGCTGGTCATGCTGTTCGGCGCCCTGGGAGCCCTGGTCTTCGGCTGGGTGGGCGACCTGGGTTTCCGCAAGAATAAGCGGGCCAGGGTCCTGGTCGCTCTCTTCTGCAACGCCGTGCCCATCCTATTCCTTGTTTTCTTCATCACCGCTGATTTTTGGGTTCCCTCCGGCTCGACGCTCGGCCGGACGCTGGCCGTTCCCGGCGTTTGGACGGTTATCATTTCCGTAGTAGGGGCCATGTTCATCAATCAGGGCGTCAACCCCAACTGGTACAGCACTCTGGCCGACGTCAACCTGCCCGAGCACCGGGCGACCATGGTCTCCCTGGCCTCTCTCATGGACATGCTGGGAAATGCCCTGGGCCCGCTCCTGGCCAGCTACATTATCCTGCTGCGGGGACAGAGGGCGGCCCTATGGCTGGCGCTTGTCGTTTGGGCGGCCAATATTGTTCTGTGGCTGCCCGTCCTGGCCAATGTCCGGAAAGACCTTGACCGGCGGCATAGGATCCTGATGGAACGGGCGTCAACGATGAGGATAAAGCCATGAACGATATAGGGGCCAAAGAAATCAATGCCCGGAACCTCTCCATAATCAAATCACATCATGAAAGAGCTACGGCCAGTGCGTGTCCTGCTCACCTTGAGCTTTAAGAGAAAACATTGGATTTAATCATCCTGCTCAATCCTTCGGCCGGGGGAGGCCGGGCCGGCCGCAACCGAGAACGGCTGGAAAAAATGCTACGGGATCAAGCCATAGCTTATGACCTCATCGTGACCGAAAGCGAAAAGGAGCTCCAGGCCCTCAGCCGAAAGCTGGCTGAGAAAGGCCGGACCATCATCGGCGCAGGCGGTGATTCAACATTTCATCTAATTATCAATGAGATCATGAGGGTTGGCGGCAAGGCTCCCTTCGGCATGCTCGGCCTGGGCTCCTCAAACGACGTCACCCGGGAGTTCGGGCTTGAGCCCTTGGAGCAAGCGGTGGCGGCTCTCAAGCTGGGCCGGACAAAGACCGTGGACCTGGGCTGCCTCAAGCAGGACAGCAAAACGCTCCGCTTTTTCCTAGGCCAGGCCAACATCGGCTTAGGCGTTGCGGTCAATAAATACGTGGACGATTTCGCCCGCCGGCCGTGGCTCGCTCGGCGGCAAACTCTAGCCGGGACATTAGGTATTATGCGGGCCTATAGAAAACAGCAGGTTCCCCTGGACTTGGCCATCCAAGGCGAGGAAGGCACGGTCAAAGGTTCTTACATCGTCGCCGTCTTTTCCAACACGCGATATTGGGCTACGGGCAAGCTCATCGCTCCGCAGGCCCGGCCCGACGACGGCCGGCTCGACGCCTGCCTGATCGGCAAATGTTCGTTCCTCCGCCTGGCCCGCATCAACGGCTTGGCCAACAAAGGCCGTCACGGCACGGTTCCGGAAGTCCGGCTTATGCAATCCGCGGAATTCACCGTCTCTTCCCCGGAAGCTTTTGATATCCAGGCCGACGGCGAGATCCTCTCCCCCGACCCTGCAGTGCCCGTATGCATCCAGGCCAAACCCGGCGCCCTCCGCATCATTTATTAAGCCGGCCCGCAGTGCCGAGCGCCCTATTCACGCCTACCAATCCTCAAAAAGTGAACACCCTCAAAGACAGATAGATTTCTTTACGGTGGCCGATGCGAAGAACAAGGATGGTCAGCCGTTTTTCTTCTTTCTTGAAAATGATTCTATAGCTGCCGACTCTCAGCCTGTAAAAATCCTCGCCCGCGGCGAGTTTTTTGATATTGTTTTTCAGGGCCTCCGGATTTTCGGCCAGTATCAACAGTTTTTCTTTAATAATCCTTTGATGAACTCGGTTGATTTTCCCGAGATCGTCCGCAGCTTTCCCCAGGAACTTGAGCTCATACACGATTAGATTCCGAGGGACTTCCAAACCTTTTCGGCATCCACGAGCTTATCCCGCCCCTTGTTTAGATCCTTTAATCTTTTTTTGGCGAGTTTTAGGTCCAGGAGGTCAAAGTAGGCCGTCAAAGCCTTTTCTATAATATAACTCTTTTTCTCGCCGAGCTCTTTGGCCACCTTATCCAGCTCGCCGGATATTTCTTCGTCCAAAGTGATGTTGTGTCTAATCTGCACGGCTTTGCCTCCTGAAAGGGATACACAAATTATACACATAATTTGTGTATCGTCAAGATGGCCGACAAAGTCACATCAAAGGATGTGACGCTACTCGACGCTAAGAATCTCATAAGAATGTCTGTGCCAGATTGGTTGTGCCCAGATTGGTTAGCAGCTTGGGTGTTAGGCCCGGAAGATTCCCATTTGCCGCGAATCGGACTACAATGGGAACAATGCTTTACCTGAAACGGGTTTCCCTCTGGAGGCATCATGACACTCAAGAAGAAACTGAGCTTGGGCTTGGGGTTCTTGTTCCTCATCATCCTTATCCTTGTGATCTTCTATTCTTATTATATCGGTAAGCTCTCGCACGACGCCGAGAACATCCTGAAAGATAACTACAAATCCCTGGTCTACTCCAAAAACATGATCTCGGCCCTTGAGGACATGCGGACGGCCATCAGCAGCATCGTCTTCAACCCGGCCAACGATAAAAAGACCTCCGACTACTACCTGAAGCTCTTTGAAGCCGGCAGGACCGAATTCGAGAACAACCTCAAGTCCGAAAACACCAACATCACCGAGATCCATGAAAGGGAATATGTGGCCACGGTCGATCAGGGTTATGTTTTGTACGCGAACCTCTGCCTTCAGATCGTCAAGGGGGAGAGAGGCCGCGCCCTGTATTTCAACGAATACCAGCCGGCCTTTGAAAAGCTCAGGCATGCTATCAACACTATCAACGAAATTAACATGCAGGCGGTCGAGCGCAAGAGCCAGATGGCGAAACACGATTCGGCCAGGATCATCGACTTAATGGCCGTCATCGGGATCTTCTGCATCATCCTGGCGTTCGGCTATTTTTGGTACTTCCCGTTCTATATATCAAATTCGATAGCCTATCTGTCTGGCAGGATGAAGGAGCTCCTGAAGAAGTCCGGAATCATCCTCGATATCAAGACGAACGACGAGACCTTCATCATCCTGCAGGCCATCAACTTGCTGGAAAACAAGCTGCACGGAAAAGACAAAAAGAAGCGTTAGAAATCGAGGGCTGGGGTTTTTGGGCCGGGCCGAGATATATTTTAAAAAATGCTTCAGATAGGCTGTATTTAGCCCGAACATAGGCCAAAAACCTGCCTTTATTTGGCCTAAAAAGAGCTTAGCCATATGCCGCTTGTTCCAGCCGATTGGCCGTTTTTGCCTTTAAGAGGGTGGCCAATTAGCCCTTAAGCACTTGCTTTGGCCCCCGGATGGTCAAGGAGGATCTCAAGCCCGAACCCTCGAAAGGCGGGGCGGCCATGATCCGAAAAGTCTACGAGGTTGACCCGATGCTCTGCCCCAAGTGCGGAGGGACGATGGAGGTCGTGGCTTTCCTTACGGATTTTCTCATAACCCTCTCTCATGCCGGAGGGGGAAGGTTCGGGTGACTTCCGGCTCATCGGGCACTGCCGACGGCTCCCGGACCGCCCTTCCCCGTCCTCAAGCCTACCTTGACAGGTTCTGAGGTCCTATTTATGCTCCCTCATGATGGTTGGATGGGATCATCGTGGCGAAACCGAGCCCCCCGGCCAGGCAAAGCCGAAAAGTAGATTCCTAAGAAATTTGATTTCCCCCAAAAATTCCTGTACTCTTTTCTCGGAAGGCGCGGAAGTCATGTCCGCAAATATCAAATCCTTGAACGAAATCTGTCACCGTTACGGCGTCGCGATACTCTATTCGTTCGGCAGCCGCGCCGGGGAAGTTGCCGGCTTGATGGAAGCCCGGTTATCCCAGCTGCCTGAATCGGACTCGGATATCGATATCGGGATCAAGTTCGCCGAGAAAATTCCGTCCGTCCAACAGAAAGTCGCGCTGGCCTCGGATCTGGAAGATTTTTTCAGATGCCGTCGCGTGGATCTAGTGCTGCTCGAAGAGGCGGACCCTTTTCTGGCGCTCGAAATCGTGCGCGGAACTCGGCTCTTTGCCCTGGACGAAAGGGAAGCCGATGAATACGATCTTTTCGTGCTGAGGCGGGCCGGCGACCTGATCCCCCTGGAGCGAGAGCGCGCGGCGCTGGTCATGGGAGAAGGATCGTGACGCCCAAGCCCATTTCAAAGCGCGTGGCCGTGGACCGGCTCGAGGCCGTCCGCTATCTGTTGAGCGAAATTCGAAGCTTGCCCCTCCAGAGTGCGCAGGTTTTTTTCTCCGACCGCCGGAACATCTGGGCGGCGGAATCCTGCTTGCGACGCAGCCTGGAGGCGCTTTTCGACCTGGGGCGGCACATTCTGGCCAAAGGGTATGGAGAAGGCGTCAGCGAATACAAGGAAATCGCCGTAAAGCTAGGCCCCCGGGCTGAAGCGAATTCAGTTGCCTTCCCCATGAAAATTTTCTTCCTGATATGCTACAATTCCTTAAGCCCATGCAGGTTAAAGAACATAAAAGCCTAGAAGTCGTCGTCCACAAGCGGCATATCGTTTCCATCGGCGAGCGCCTTTACGCCGAGAGCGTCGAGCTGCTCCGCGAGCTGGTCAACAACGCCTACGACGCGGACGCCACGGAGGTCCAGGTCACCCTTGCGCCGGACTCCATCGAAGTCCGGGATAACGGCACGGGCATGGACGAGGACGGCCTGCGGGAATACTTTGTCATCGGCTCCGACGACAAAATCCGCCACACCCGGTCCCCGCGGTACGGGCGCGAGAGGATCGGCCAGTTCGGCATCGGGAAGTTCGCCTCGCTTTCGGCCGCTTCGCGCTTCGAGGTCATCACCCAGCACAAAGACTTCGCCGCCCGGGTCGCCTTTGATAAGCGGGCCTGGGAGGAATCCGGTAAAACCTGGCATCTGCCCTACGAAATCCTGGAGCCGTCGCCTGAGAGCGGAGACGGGACAACGGTCATCCTAAGCGGATTATACAAGATCCTCGACCCGTCCCTAGCCGAGGATAAGATCCGGGAGAGTGTTCCGCTCAAAGCCCCCCATTTTGCGGTATATCTCAATGGCCGCCGGCTGGTTCCCCGCAGCTACACCGGCCAAAAAATCGGATTCTTGGAGGGCTGCCGGTTCGGGCCGGTCTCGGGAGAAATCTATATCCTGCCCCGGACCCAGGCCGAACCGCTCGACTTGGGAATCGAGGTCAAAGTCAAAGGCGTCACGGTCAAGAAAGACCTTTTCGGCATGGAGACCTGGGGCCCGGCCATCGCCCGCATCCGGGGCGAAATCCAGGCCAACTTCTTACCCGTCACCAGTGACCGGAGCGGTTTCATCACGGATTCGCCGGAATACCAGGAGTTCCTGGCCGTCATGGAAAGAATCCTGGCTGTCCTGAAGAAAAGTCTGGGGGCCGAGGCGGACCGGCGCGAAGACCGACGCGCCGGCCGAGCCGTGAAAGAAGCTTTGCAGCGCGTTCTCCGCGCGCTGGCCCTCAACCCCGACGCCTCGCCCTTCGGGCCCATCCCCCTCGGAGACGGGGAGAAGGGCGTGGGCGGAGGTGCGGCTGTTTCCAAGGGAGCAAAGCCCGGTTTTGGGACGGGTTTTCCAGGAGCAGGGGCGTCCGGCCGTCCGCAACGCAAAAAGCGGCGCCATCCCCTGATCAAGAAGATCACTCCCAACGCCATCGTCAAGCGCATTAAACTGGGAGACCAGGTTGTTTCCGTCTGTCTTGACCATTACGGCGAGTCCGGGCCGGAATGCTTTTCTGAAGGCAACGCCGTTTACATCAACCGGGACCATCCCCTTTTCCTCAGGGAGTCGCGCAAGCCTGGTCCCACTACGATGTACATCGCCCGGCTCCTGACCCAGGAGATCTCCCTGATGAAAGAAAACAAGAATCCCCGCTCCGCTTTCAACCGCCAGAGCAAGCTGCTCAAGGATGCTTTCTCCAAGGATTGATGAGTTTGAATCCTGAGAAGATCCGCTGTATAATGATGGCAGTTCAAGCAGCGTGGAGATCAGGCCATGAAAAAATCAGCCAAAAAAAAGCAATACAATGTCGTCATCGAACAGGACGAAGACGATACCTATATCGGCATCGTACCCGAACTTCCCGGCTGTCATACTCAGGCTAAAAGCCTTGATCAGCTCCGTGTCAGAATGAAAGAGGCCATCGAGCTCTATTTGGACGTCGAGAAGGACGTACCCAAAGAGATAAATTTCATAGGCATTCAAAAAATTGAGATTCAGGCTTGACCAGGCTCAAACCTCTTTCTGCCCATAAAATCATTACTGTTTTAGAATCACTCGGATTCGAGAAGATCAGGCAAAAAGGAAGCCACATCTTTCTCAAACATCCAGAAGGCAGAATTATTATTGTCCCTTACCATAAGGGTGAAGACATCGGTCGGGGCTTGCTCAGAAATATCATAAAAGATACGGGACTAACTGTAGATGAATTCCTAAAACTCATTTAGAATAAAAGACAATCAAAAAACATGGATAGGAACAATCAGGCAAGTCGGCTATTCGTAGTTCTTTATTACGGAGCGCTGTGGGGGCTGGCCGAAGACACGGCCGGACACGTCCTTCACCTGCTCCGCATCCCGGGGCTGGCCGGTTTCATCATGTTCCCCGTGGGATTTTTTCTGATGAGCCGGGCCTTCAACCGCTCCGGCCGCTTCCTGGCTGTGTTCCTGACTTCCTGGATAGCGGCCGGGATCAAGCTGGCCGATCTTTTCCTCCCCGGCGCTGATTTCCTGGCCGTCTGGAACCCGGTGCAAGCCATCCTGCTCGAAGGATTGGCCGCGGCCGG
>JBAVVA010000312.1:0-5354 GCA_049697055.1 Candidatus Aminicenantales bacterium | reverse complement strand
CCGGCCGGCTCTATGATTTTCCCGAGAACACCAGCCTGGCCTTGGCCGTGGTCGGGGCCTGCGGAGTGAGCGGGCAAGCCGCCAGGAAGGCCATGGCCGGAGCCCGTCCCGACTTAGGCGCCCTTCGGGCTTGGCAAGTCAGGTTCGGCCGGCCTCCTCGGGTCTGGCGGTGTTTGAGCGCTTTTGCCGCCAACGACCCTGAGTCAACAAGCGTTATTCTGGCCAAGCTCAAAAAGGCCCGCTTTCTAAATAAGGGCCGTCGCCTTCTCCTGCTGAACCTGCGGGAAGATCGGCCGGACCGGACCCGGCAATGGCTGGAGGCGGCGGGGCAGGGTTATTTCAGGGAATTCGACAGGCTGGCCGTCAGCGGAGCGCCACGGGCCTTGGAACGCAGGCTGGCCAAAGTCCAACCGGCGGCCGGGCCTCCGCTTACCGTCGTTTCGGATGAAGATCCATTGGCCGTTATGAACAAGCTTCTGGGAGAAGAGACAGGGGGAGGGCTCCTCGTCGGAGTGGGCAATATCGGCGGGCTGGGCCGCAGCTTGATCGAGCTATGGGAGCGGATAGGGGAAGCCTGTGATTGAAACGTTGTTCATCGGCCTGGTGGCCTCTCTTGTTTATGCCGAGAGGACGGGCCTTTATCCGGGCGGTATCATCGTTCCCGCTTACCTGGCTTTCTATCTTAATCAGCCGGCCCGGGTCGCGGCCACTCTTGTGGCCGCCCTCCTGGCCCTAGCCACTTATAAAATCCTGGCCCGCTTTTTTCTTCTCTTCGGCCGGCGCCGGTTCGTGCTCATGCTCCTGCTGGGCGGGTTGTGGGCTCAGGCCGGCCTGCTGCTTTTAGCCGGGATCGTACCAGCTCCGCTGGAAGCTCGGGTCATCGGCTGGGTCATCCCCGGCCTCCTGGCCAACAGCCTCGAACGTCAAAAACCCTTGCCCACCCTGGCCTCTTGCCTGACGGTTTCTGTCTTCACCTGGTTTCTGGCCAGGCTGTTCAATTTGTTGTAAGGAAAACATGAAGACGATAGACCCTGCTGTTCGGAGGAACCGGGCCGGCGGTGACCTGCTGATCTATGGCCTGGCCCTCCTGAGCCTTGTTGTTTTTATCCTGGCCCAGAGCCTGGCCGGAGGCGGTTCCGGCCGGCTACGGACCCGGATGCACCAGGCCGCTGCGATTATGGACAAGGCCAGGCTGTCCCTTCTCGCCTGCCGGCAGGAGAAAGGGCTGGCCCTGGACCCGGCCATCGATATCAACGGAACGGGATTGATCGGCCTGAGATATTCCTCCATCACCACCTCCCTCGGTATCCTGGAAGCCAAGCGAACCTCGGCCAATCCGGATATGGCCGCGCTCATCGTCCGGCTCCTGGACGAAGCGGGAGTCAAGCCGGGCGATTCGGTGGCCATCGGCGCTTCGAGCTCCTTCCCGGCCCTTATCCTGGCCGCCTTGAGCGCCTGCCAGGCCCTGGGGGTCAAGCCCGTGCTCATCTGCTCGCTGGGCGCCTCCCAGTACGGCGCCAACGACCCCGCCTTTACCTGGCTGGACATGATGGACTGTCTGAGGGCGGCCGGGATCGTGGATATCCGCCCGGCGGCGGTATCCATCGGAGGGGATTCCGATGCGGGCCACAACATGAACCCCCAGGGGCGCGATTTGCTCCTCCAAGGGATCCGGCGCCGGGGGCTCTATCTCCTGGAAGAGCCGGACCTGGCCGCCAATGTCGCAGCCCGGATAAGGATCTATGAGCAGGCAGCCGGCCGGGGCGGCATCAGGGCCTTTATCAACGTCGGCGGAAGCTGGGCCAACATGGGAACGGATCAGAGGGTGCTCGAAATCAAGCCCGGCTTGGCCAAGCTCAGGGCTATCCCTCCGGCCGGCAGACGGGGGGTCCTCTTCGAAATGGCCGGCCGAGGCATCCCCGTCATCCACCTTCTTTATGTCAAGGGTTTGGCTAAGGCCAACGGCCTGCCCTGGGACCCTTCGCCGCTTCCCCGGCCGGGCCGGTCTCCCTTGTATGCCATGACACCGGGCAGAAGTCCGCTGTTCATAGCCATGGGGATAGGTTATCTCTTGCTGACGGCTGTCGGCTTGTTCTTAGCCGGACGGAATTATTCATAGACGACCCTTCGGGGGTCGGCGGCCTTGGGGTTGCGGAGGAAAAAGCCCGTTGTCTTCTCGATGACTTCCTTATAGCGAGGGACGCCGGAGACGGACACGGCCAGGTCCGATTTTTCATCGCTCCACACTTGGAAGATCTGGAGGAGCGTCGAGCAATGGCGGCCGACCCGGACGTCGACCGGCCAGCCTTTCTCGTCGATCTTCTCGAAAAGCAGGCCGCGGCGGCCGGCCTTGACCACAAACTCATCCTGGCCGGTTAGGAGCAAGCGCCGGTCGGTCCGTCCCCGCGTGGCATCCAGAAATGGCTCAGGCGTTTCGACCAGCAGGGAGACGGCCCGGGTGTGGTCGCCGATCTCGCGGTGGGACAGGCCGTGGAGGGCCCGGGGCGAGCGCTCCACTCCGATGCGGAAGCCCTCATAGCCCTCGATCATCATCGAGGCCAGGGCGGCGATATCCTGGCCTTTTTCGTGGGCGACGATAACGCTGATGACCGGGTACTGCAGCTCGGCCTCGTGGAGGTCGATGACCATGTCCACCTTTTCCTTCTCGATGAGCCGGGTGAAGGCGTAGCAGGTTTTCTCGGTCAGCGTGCCGTTGGCCCGGCCGGGCCAGGCGCGGTTGAGGTTGCGGATATCGACGTAGGCCAGTTCCTGCCGGCTGGGATAATGAATGTAAACCTCGGGATCGGGCCACTGGTCGAGCGGGTTGGTCCAGCGGTCGCCCAGGCGGAAGGTTTGGCCTCCCCAGGGCGTCTTGATGGAGAAGTCGGGCGGGTAGGCTCCGCCCAGGCGGGTGACCGTCGTGCCGCTCCGGTTGGCGGACAATACGACCAGCAGGCGGCCCTGCTCCACCACGGCATTCTCGGCCAGCAGCCAGGCGGCCAGCCTGCCGGCCGGCTCCTCGGGATGGGTTCCCCCCAGGATGAGCATCGTCCCGCCGGGCCGGCGGCCTTCCAGGAAATAGATGCGGCAGTCGTTCACCGAGCGGCGCAGGCCCGGGAAGAAATCGCCCAGCCGGGCTACCCGCGTCACGCCCGGCCCGAGCACGACCGGCTCCTTCAGGTTTCGGCTGTGGAAGAAGCTCAGCCCGGCCGCCGCGGCCAGGGCGGCTCCGGCGGCCATGATCAAGCCCTTGCGCCACCAAGTCATGGCCCGCCTCTCATTTCAGCCTCAGGAGCCGCAGCAAGAAGGGAATGAGGATGATCACATAGAGGACCTCTTCCTGCCATTTCTTGGCCCGGACAAAGTTGAGCACGATGAGAAAAGTCACCAAAGCCGTGAGCAGGTCATAAAGGATGGTGATCATCATTGTTTTCCCTAAAAAATCGCCAGGAAGCCCAACTGCTTGCTGAAGACGATCATGAGCGTTCCGGTCAGGATGATGAGCAAGGCCGGCACCAGGCATTCCTTCAGGAAACGGCCGTAGGGTTCCTTCAGGCCCGTCGTCTCCACGGTCAGCCGGCCGATAATGGCCGTGGGCGGGAGGGCGTCGCCCAGGGGCCAGATGATGGTCATCCCGGCCAAGGCCACCACCGGGTGGAGGCCGATAGTGTTGAAGAAGAGGATGAGCGGCACGCCCAGGACCGGCGCGGCGCCCCACATCAGAACCGCTTCGGAAGCGGGCAGCACCACCGACAGGGTGAGGAGGACCGCCGCCAGCGGCAGGGTCACCACGGTGATGGCGATGAGGCCGCGGACGCCGGTCAGGGTCATGACCTGGACCAAGATGCCGGCGCAGGTCAGGGTGCCGGCCAGGGGCAGGAGCTGCTGGACGGTGCGCCGCGAAATGTCCAGGACGGCCAGCCGCCGAGGCGCGAGAATCACGGTGAGCGCGGCGGCGCTGACGAACATCAGCGGCAATCCTAAAATGGGGAAGGTGAAGGGCCACACCCGGCCGGCCACGACCAGGAAGAGGAACAGGACGAAGGGCGCGGCCACCCTCCACCAGTTCATTCGGGCCGGCGCGTCGGGGAGCTCGGCCAGGGCTTTGTCCAGATCGGCCGGCTTGGCCTTTCGGCCCAGGATGAAGATGGTGGCCAGGGCCAGCAGGAGACAGGGCACGAGAAGCGGCAGGAAAAAACCGACGTAGGGCATGTTGACTCCGGCCGCGGTCAGCATGGCCCACAGGTTTACCGGCGGAGCGGCCGCGCTCAGGCCGGCGCACAAGAAAACGATGGCCGCCGCCCGCAGCTTGGCCAGGCCCATGGACTGGAGGACAGTGGCCACCAGCCCGCCGGTTATGAGCACGGTCACGCTGCCGGCGCCGGTCAGGCCGCCGGGGATGAGGAGGAGCAGGGCGAACAGAAAAAAGAGGACGGCCTTGCGTCGGTGGAATCGAAAGAGGATGCGGCGCACGGCGAAGGCCACGCCGCCCGCCTCCTTGAGCAGGTTCATGAACAGGGTGGCCGTGATGAAAATGAGGATGATGTCGAAATAGGTGAAGGCGCCTTCAACGATATGCCGGGCCGGAAGGCCGGCGCCGCCGGCCAAGGCCCCGGCCAGGGCTGCGGCCAGCATGGCCAGCTCCGTGGAGATTCGGAGCAGCTTGGCCGCCAGGTAGGCGGCCACCATGACGGCCAAAATGAGGCCGGCGGAGGTCGTGGCGTTCATGAATGGGCTTCAGAACTTATTTAATAAAGAGCTTCTCCAGCTCGACGAGCAGGTCGAGGTTCTTCTCCACTTCGAGGAGGGGAATATTTTTGGCCTGGGCGATGAGGCTGAAGCGCCTGTCGGCGTTCCCTTCCTTGTTGATGACCAGGAGCTCGGAGCGGGGGGCCACGGCCTCAATGCTCTGTTCGTCGGAGGTGTCGCCGGCCGCCGCGCCCTGGGCCCGGCGTTTCATCCCTTCGATGTGGGCGCCGATGATGGTGACCTTCTGGCGCCTGGCTTCCTCGATCAAGGCGGCGATGCGCCTGAGCTCATCATCCATGGAGATCCCGGCCGCGCCCATGCCCTTGAGGCTGGCGCCCATGACAATGATCAGGCTTCGGTAGGGCCTTCCGGCCTCCTTCTTGACAGCCAGGTCTTTATCGGTGGCCAGGTTGATGATCTCGAAGTCGAGCTTCAACCGCTTGAGAATGACCTTAAGCATTTCCGAGCCGGGGCTCTGGCCGCAGGAGGTGAGCAGGATGGGCGTCCGGCACGGGGGTGGCTGGGGCGGAGCGGCCGGGAAGCCGGCCGGCGCCGCGATCAGGACCATGATCATCAGGGCCATAACCATGCGGCGGGACTTTTTC
>JBAVVA010000311.1:0-2037 GCA_049697055.1 Candidatus Aminicenantales bacterium | reverse complement strand
GGCGGCGCAGGCGGCGGGCTGGAACAGGGGCTAAAGTACCCCGGCCTGCTCCTGGATTATGTCGAGCTCGACCCGGAAGTCATCAGGATGTCGAAGGAGCTTCTACCTCCGCAAAAAAGGGCTGTCTTTTCCAACCCCCGGGTACGAATCTTCACCCAGGACGGCCGGGCCTTTCTCAGCCGAACGGAGGAACGATACGATGCCGTCCTGCTCGACCTCCCCGAACCGTCCACGGCCCAGCTCAACCGGTTCTATACGCGGCAGTTCTTTGAGACGGCCGCGCACACACTCAGGCCGGGGGGGCTTCTCTCTCTGCGCCTGCCCTCCTCCGAGAACTACATCAGCCCTTCCCGGCAGCGCTTCTTGAGCTCTCTCTACCAGACCTTGAAGGTCGTTTTTCCGCAGGTCGAGGTCGTTCCCGGAGCCACGAATATATTTCTGGCCTCGGCCTCACCCCTAACCCTTGAGGCTGAAACACTGAGCCGCGAGCTGAATGAACTGGGAATCCTCAATATCTATGTCCGCAGCGAACTGCTGCGCGACCGTCTAAGCCCGTTCCGGGTCGAATGGCTGCGCCGGATGCTGGTTCAGGGGCCGAAGTCCATCAATACCGACCTAGTTCCTCTCTGCTACTTTTTCGTCTCCATCCTGTGGGCTTCCCAATTCCACGGGCTGGAGGCTGGAGCCCTGGAATATCTGTCGCGCTTGCCGCCGGTCATTCTGGTCGGGCTGCCTTTGGCCCTGGCTTTTTTGCTTCTTTTATTTCTCAGGTTCAGGAACAGACCGGCCGCATCTTTGCTTGTTCCCCTGGGCCTTCTCGGGTTCTCGGGTATCATAGTGGAGATCCTCGCCCTGCTGAGGTATCAGACCCTGTACGGAGCGGCCTACGGACGGATCGCCCTGCTATTGGCCTCTTTCATGGCCGGCTTGTGGCTGGGCTCAACCTGGAGCCAGAAATGGAAGCATCATTCTCTTTCCCAGATTAAGCTTGTTCAAACCGGGCTCTGCCTTCTGGCCGGTTTCACTATTCTCGCTTTCCGCTTACAACCTCCCCAGGCTGCCCTATTCGGGCTCCTCCTTGTTTTCGGCATCCTCTCCGGAAGTCTGTTCGTCTCGGCCAACCGCCTTTTCATCAAAAGCCGCAAGAATTTGGGGACGGGCTATGGACTGGACCTCCTCGGCTCCTTCCTGGGCGCCCTGGCCGCCTCAGCCTTCCTCATCCCCCTGGCCGGCCTGCCGCTGACAGCAGCTCTTCTTCTAGGATTGAACCTTCTCGTCCTGGTTTTTCTCTTCACTTTCCGCCTAGCATAAGCCTCTAATCAAACCTGCGGTAATTATTTTTTTCGAAATAAGCTTGACAATCATATCGTTATTATTTATTATATCAACAGACGTTGAAATAATAATAACTAATGATATATTAAGCATTAGTTAGTTATGAAAGAATTAGCATTTGCTGAAATATTAATAAATGGTGAAATATGACAAAAGAACAAAAAACCGCTGACGACCTTAGTGAACTCATAAAAAAAACTTTAGATCAAACCGGATTTATCAAAATTATAGATTTAGACTCAAAAAAACAGGGCTATGCAATCAACAAAGAACCAAAAAAAGCTGATATCTTAATTAAGATAGAAACGAATGCTCAAGAACAATATTTGATATTCGTTGAAGTTAAGTCCAGTGGAGAGCCCAGGATTGCTAGGCTTGCAGCTTACCAGATAAAAGACTATACAAATAATCGCAAAAATTTCTATGGTGTCTTTGGCGCTCCATTTATTTCAAAGGAATCCGCAGCTATATGCCTTCAAAACGGCATCGGATATATTGATTTAGCCGGAAACTGCTTATTTAATTTTGATAACCTTTATCTCAGTATCCAGGGAAAGCCTAATTTAAATCGCGTTTCGCGATTTTTGCACTCAATTTTTACTCCGGTCGCATCTCGCGCTTTAAGGGTTATGCTTGTTAATCCTAAAAGAGAATGGCTTGTTCAAGAATTAGCCCGCGAAGCGGAAATGAGCCTTGGTCAGG
>JBAVVA010000310.1:0-1716 GCA_049697055.1 Candidatus Aminicenantales bacterium | reverse complement strand
CCGCTGGAATACTCCGCCCACTTGATTCCCGAGGGGGGTTTTAAGGCCCTGCCGCCGCTTTATACCGATGGGATGATGCTGGCCGGGGACGCCGCCGGCCTGTGCTATACCAACGGCATCAACCTGGAAGGCATCAACCTGGCGATGACCTCCGGCGTGCTGGCCGCCGAGACGGCCATTAAAGCCCTGGAAGCCAATGATTTCACCGCCCGCGCGCTCTCTCTCTACAAAAAGAAGCTGGCCGCCAGCTTTGTCATCCGGGACTTGAAGACTTTCAAAAACACCGCCGGCATGATGCGCATGTACCGGCTCTATCAAACTTACCCGAAGCTCCTCGCGGATATTATGGAAGGGATTTACCGCGCCGACGGCCGGCCGCGGACGAAGCTGGTACGCCTCGTCCGGAAAGAGACGCTGAAAGAAGTGGGACTTAAAAATTTGATTACTGACGGCTTCAGGATAGGCAGGGCTTTATTATGAACATTGAAAATCTGACCCAGCTGACGCAGTTCCAGACCGACGACCGGCCGCACATCATCGTGAAGCCGGAAATCTGCCGGACCTGCGCTAGCCGCGCCTGTGTCAAGGCTTGTCCCGCTAATTGCTATACTTTTAATGAAGAAACGCGGCTGTTGAGCGTCGTTTACGAGACCTGCCTGGAATGCGGCACCTGCTCCGTCCTCTGCGATAAAGGGGCGCTGGACTGGTCTTACCCGCGGGGCGGATATGGTGTTTGCTATCGGCTTACCTGAGAAATGGCGATGAAAATTAGCGTTTGTCTTAAAGAAGTGCTCGACCCCGCCCTGAGTCTGGATTTCGGCCTGACGAACCGGGTCGTCTTCTGCCAAGGCCAGCCGTTCAGGCTCAATCCGAACGACGCCGCGGCCCTCGTTTTGGCCCTCGGCCTCAAAACTGCGTCCCGGGATTCCCGGACTGAAATCACCCTCATCTCTATCGGCCCGGAGAGGGTGGAAGGCTATTTGAGAAACGGCCTGGCGCTGGGGGCAGATAAAGCCATGCGCATCTGGGGCGATGATTTTAATATACCGTCCCCCTGGCAGAAAGCCAGGCTGCTGACTAAAGCGGCCGCGCTCCTCGGCGCCGACCTCGTTTTGACGGGCGCCCGGAGCCTGGATACCGCTCATGCGCAGGTCGGCCCTCTCCTGGCGGGCTGGCTGGACCGACCCTGCGTTAGCGATGTCATAAGTCTGGAGCTTGACCCGACACAGAATAGCATAACTGCCGTTAAAGACATCGGCCGCGGCGAGCGTGAAAAAGTGCTCTGTTCTCTGCCGGCCGTCGTCGCCGTCAGGGGTGAGGGGAGACTCCCTTACGCCTCTCTGGACAAACTTATCGAAAGTAAATATTCCCCGATAACGCGGCTCTCCCCCGCCGACCTCGGCGTTTCCCCCGCACAAATGAATAATGACCCCACCAAGGTCATCGGCCTCGTTTTCCCCCGGCCCGCCCCCCGCAAAGTGCCGCCGCTGGACGGCACGCTGCCGGCGTTTGACCGGATATTGCAGCTCCTGGCGGGCGGCATTGCCCGGCGCCAGGGCCGGATGCTTCAGGGCAATAGCGAGGAGCTGGCCGAACAGCTTTTCCGGCTCCTGAAAGAAGAGGGCGTCCTGAGGCCGGCCGCAGGCCCATGAAAGAGTTCGGGTTTTCACTGGCGGCGGATACCTCGTTGCGGGAAGGCCCGGAAGGCTTTTTTCT
>JBAVVA010000309.1:0-3623 GCA_049697055.1 Candidatus Aminicenantales bacterium | reverse complement strand
GCATCCGGGGCCTGCTGGGAGGCGGCCAAGTCGAACTGGCCGGGGCCCTGCTCGGCCGGCCCTATGAGATCGCCGGCACGATTGTCCGCGGCCAATCAGTGGGCCGCAGGCTCGGCTTCCCCACGGCCAACCTCAAGCCTCAGAATGAAATCCTGCCCCCGGGCATCTACATAAGCCGGGCCGACCTCGGGATAAAATCGTATCCCTCCCTCACCTACATCGGGAAGCGTCCCACTTTCGGCCGGGGCCGTCTTCATGTCGAAGCCTACCTTTTCAGCTTCAGGGGGAACCTCTATGGCCGCCAGCTAAGACTCCAGCTTCTCCGCCGCCTGCGCTCCGACCGCAAATTCCCAAACTCAGCGGCCCTGGCCCGACAGATCGGCCGCGACGTCAGCCAGGCAAAAGCTTATTTCCGTCGACGTTCGCTTTGAGTTTGGCGCAGGAACCGACTTCCTTGACATTTTTTCGGATCTATAGCATTTTGAAGAACACCCACAGCGCGAGGAGCCCTCATGGACCAAAAGATCAAAGCCAGGATCATGGATGCCAGCAAGATCCGGCGCATCCTCTACCGTATGGCCACCGAGATCATCGAGCGTAACCGCAATCTCCGCAACCTGGTCATTGTCGGCATCCGCACCCGGGGGATCTACATCGGCAAGAGGATGTCCAAACTGATCAAGGAGATGGAGAAGCTGGACGTGCCGGTGGGCGTCATGGACATCACCCTCTACCGCGATGATTTCTCCGAAATCGAGACCCAGCACATGGTCCACAAGACCGAGATCAAATTCCCTATCGCCCAGAAGGACGTGCTGCTGGTGGACGACGTTTTGTTCACCGGCCGCACCATCCGGGCGGCCATGGACAGCCTGTTCGACCTGGGCCGGCCGCGCACCATCCAGCTCTTGGTCCTCATCGACCGCGGCCACCGCGAGCTTCCCATCCGGGCCGACTACGTGGGCAAAAACCTGCCCACCTCCCGCCGCGAGCTCGTCCAGGTCCGCTTCAAGGAGGTGGATGGCGTGGACGAGGTGCTCATCACCGAGCCGGCGGCCCTGACCAAGGCCAAGAAGAAATAGGAGCGCAGTCACAATGAAGCTGTTGCTGAAGAACGGAAAGGTCGTTTCCCCCGCCTCAGGCCTGGAGGGGACCCTGGATGTCTTAATCGACCAGGGCAAGATCCAGAAAATCCAGCCTCAGCTTACAGCTCCCGGGGCTCGGGTCGTCAACGTTTCAGGATTGGTGGTAGTCCCCGGTTTCATTGATATGCACGTCCACTTCCGAGAGCCGGGACAGGAAGACAAAGAGACGATCGAAACCGGCAGCCGGGCGGCGGCCAGGGGGGGGTTCACCACCGTCTGTTGCATGCCCAATACCGTGCCCCCCAACGACACTGCGGAGGTGACCCGCTTCATCCGAACCAAAGCCCGGGCCGCGGCGGTCCAGGTCCTGCCTATCGCCGCCGTGACCAAGGGCCTGGGGGGGGAGCAGCTCACCAACATGGCCGAACTCATCTCCGCCGGAGCCGTCGCCTTCTCCGACGACGGCCGTCCGGTCTCCAACAGCCAGGTCATGCGCCAGGCCCTGGAGCAGTCGCGCCTCCTATCTACCCTAATCATCGACCACTGCGAGGACAAGAGCCTGAGCGATGAGGGAGTGATGCACGAGGGGCCCCAATCCCATCTCCTGAGGCTCCGGGGCATTCCCGCCGCGGCTGAAGAAGTCATGGTGGCCAGGGACATCATCCTGGCCGAGATGACCGGCGGCCGAATCCATATCGCCCACCTCAGCACCAAGGGAGCGGTTTGGCTGCTCCGAGAGGCCAAGAAGAGGAAGGTCCAGGTCACGGCCGAAGTGACTCCTCACCACCTCTTCCTGACTGATAAAGCCTGCGCTTCCTACAACACAAACCTCAAGGTCAGCCCGCCCCTTCGCAGCCGGCAAGACGCGGCCGCCTTACTGGCGGCGGTTAAAGAAGGCCTGATCGATGTTTTCGCCACCGACCACGCCCCCCACACGGCCGAGGAGAAGGGACGGGGGTTCGACCAAGCGCCCTTCGGCATCAACGGCCTGGAAACGGCCGTCTCCCTGTTCCTCGACCGTCTGGTCAACAAAAAAGTGCTGCCCTTGAGACAGCTTGTCCGGATGATGTCCGTCAGGCCGGCCGCCCTTCTCGGCCTCAAGGACAAGGGCGCCCTTCAGCCGGGCGCTGACGCCGACCTGACCCTGCTTGACCTCAAGCGGGAGACCGTGGTTGATGTCCAGTCCTTCGCCTCCAAGAGCCGGAATTCTCCCTTCCACGGCTGGAAACTGAAAGGCCTTCCCGTGGCCACCATCGTCGGTGGCCGGGTGGCCTATCCCTTTGACGGCCGCCTGCCCGGAGAGAAGGCCTGAGCCGACCATCCCGCACGACCGCCCATGAAACAGAACATCAGCAGGGTTGAAAAGAAAATCGGCCATGTTTTTAACAACAAGAGCTATCTCCGGGAAGCCTTGACTCACAGTTCATTCGCTTATGAAAGGCCGGGACAGGGAGAACGGGATAATGAGGTCCTGGAGTTCCTGGGAGACTCGGTCATCGGATTGGCCGCCGCCGATATTCTCCAGGCCGCCCATCCCGGGCTCAGCGAGGGTGAGCTGTCCAAATTCAAGGCCATGGTCACCAGCACCGCTTCTCTGGCCTCCTTCGCCGAAAAGATCAAGCTGGACAAAGCCCTTCTCCTGGGCCGGGGCGAAGAAAAGAGCGGCGGCCGGGAAAAAAAGACAATCCTGGCCGGTGTCTTTGAAGCCGTGGTGGGCGCCATCCACCGGGACGCCGGGTTCGAGCAGGCCCGGGCCTTTGTCGAGCCGTTCATGGAGGCTGCTCTCAAAAAAGTCAAGAGCGGGGCTTGCCTGATCAACAACTACAAGTCTGCTCTGCAGGAAATTCTCCAGAAGAACAACCTGCCTGCTCCGGTTTATCGGACTGTGACCATCACGGGTCCGCCTCATCAGCGCGTTTTTCTGGTGGAGGTCCTCTGTGCGGAGGGGCGGCCGGCCCGGGCCAAGGGAAAGTCCATCAAGGACGCCGAGCAGAAAGCCGCCCAGAAGGCGCTCAAAGAGCGGCTGGGCCGCAAGATTCGCTCCTTGCCCGGGGAGATGTTCTGGCTGAAGAAGGATTAAGCCTAAGACCAACGATGGCCAAGTGTGTCCGCTGCCGGCAGCGCAAAGCCAAAAGGCCTTGTCCGGCTCTGGGCGGCGACTTGTGTCCTTTATGCTGCGGACAGCACCGGAATCGCGACATTCGCTGTCCGCCCGACTGCCCCTACCTGGCCCAACATTCTCCTTACCAGGAGCAGAGATCCCAGGGAAAAGAAGAAGAGGATATTTTTCAGGACGAGCGCCTGGTTTGGCTGGCCTACAACATCGAACTCCCCCTGAAGGCCCTGGCCGAACGATACGCCGCCTTTTCCGACGAGGAGGCTGTGTGGGACCTGGAATACGCCCGGAACAAGCTCGCCCGCTCCCGCAGCCTGGTCATCCTCCCCGGTGAAGTCGTCCGGCCCGGAAGTGAGGCCGGGGAAGCCGTCTTCGAAAGCATGGAGAAATGCCGTTTCGAGCGGAGGGTCATTCTGCCGGGC
>JBAVVA010000308.1:0-2375 GCA_049697055.1 Candidatus Aminicenantales bacterium | reverse complement strand
GCCCAATCCTATCTGGACGGAAACGCGCGCTTTCTCGAACATTCCCCCCTGTCAAATCCTGGCCGCGCATGTTCGCAGCGCATCCTTCCCAGGCCAAAAAGGAGTCGTGGAGTACAATCAGCCGTTCGTGGCTGATTCCCATGCCTTCGTTTTTAACGGCCTTCTGAATAACGTATCGGCCCCCTTCCCGGTGGAAGGCCGTATCGGCTCACAAAAAATTTGGTCGCTGCTGCGTCGTTTCTTGAATTGCAGCCGGCCGGCCGCGGGAATATCCGCCCTGGTCCGCCTTCTTGAATTTTGGGCCAGGGAGATTCAAGCTCTCAACATCGGACTTTTTGAAGATCGTCGTCTTTTCGTTTATTGTCAGCGAACCGACGACGGGCAGTACTATCAGCTCCGGGTTCACCGGACCCCGTCGCTGACCATGGTCTGCTCCGAGGAACTGGAGGGCCTCCCCTGGAAGAGTATCCCTCTCAACGTTGTTCTGGAGCTGTAGCCAAGGTTGAAGGTCAGTGATCTCCCCCCCGCTCTTAGCACCACTCTCAGACTCATATCGCATTTGCCAGAAAATTGACATAACGGGTGGACCATTTTTCAGGGAGGAGGTCCTCTTTATTCTTTAGGCCTGGCCCCGCCGCCGTAATTGGGGGAACTTCGGCGACCGTAGATTATTTCAAACGCCTGCGCCAACTACAATAATGAGATTCATCAAAAATTTTACAAACGTACATAAATCGTCCCCATTTATCCCACCCTCGTTTGTTGACATTCCTAATAAATTCCCCCAAAATGTCCGCAAGGATAAAATTGATTTTCCAATCAGATGACCTTTCTGGGAGGATGAAATTATGTCAGTCCGGTTGATGATCACTTTGTGTTTTCTGTTCCTGCTGCAATCGACCCCTGCGCAGGCTCAGCAGATGGATATGGAAGCCATGATGCGCTGGGGCAGCGCCGATGTCGTTCGCTTCCACATCGTTGGCGTTTATCAGGGCCAGCCCTCCATCGCCAGCGACGGGTCGGGGCGCGCCGATGTGACGGACCGAGTCGTGATCGATCTGAAATGGAAGCTTTCAGAGTCAAAGCTGGTGGGAACGCCCAGTTTTCAGAACACGAAGTCCGTACTCAAGAATCCGCACGACATGGAGCCTTCCTGTCTGCCGCCGATACTCAAGGGCGAGTACGAGCACTATGAGCTTCTGGGAATTAAGGACGGTTTGGGCGGCGCGCTGGAACTGCAAGTGCAGACCACCTACCCCGTGGTTGAAGTCGCGCAGTTTTGCACCGCCAGCCGCAAGCCGGTGCCGGCAAGCCGCAAGACACGACCCGAAGATCTGGTCGTCCCGTCGCCGGTGATGTTGGCAATGCCGTTGCCTGATTCGGACAATCTGCGCGTCTCGCCGGACAAGAAATCCCTGATCCACAAGAAAGGCGGTTGGACCTGGACTTTCACGCCAACCATCGAGCCTCAAAAATAGGTATAAGCGTCAGGTTTTGAATTATCAGGCCGATCATTGACCTTTCTAATATCTCTGCAGAGCTTAGCTCATAGTCGAATAACACAAGCCCGGATACTCCCCGATCTCGCGCATGGCCTATCCCCCATCCGCATAGGCCTGATAAATCGTCGCTTCCCGCCTTTCCCCCCGCCGCACTCCCCTATCGTGAGGAGCATAAATTAGAGCTCAAGACCTATCAAAGACAGTTTGGGCCAGGGGAAGGGCGACCCGGAAGGCGTCCGAGGTGCCCGATGCGGCGGAATTCATCCGGACCTCCCCCCGCTCTTGGAGAGGATCATGAAAAATATTCGACCGAGGTCTCTGCGGCCACCAAGTATTCTTGGAAGGCTGCCTTGAAAGGCGGGGGCTTCGCCGCGACAAAGGTCAACTTCAGGTGGTCGATGATCCGGTCCACCACGGTGAAATCCGTGAGGAAGGCGACGATCTTCATCATCCCTCCGCACTTGGGGCAGGTCACCGGGTCAACCTCATAGACTTTCCGGATCATGGCCGCCCAGCCCTTGGAAGGGACGGGCTTGAGCTCCTCCTCGCTCATCCGCAGCGCCAAGGGAGAGAGCCCCGCCTTCCTCGCTTTCCCCCGGTGGGCGTTGGCCTAGAGGCCATAATAACGCACCATGACTTGCCCTTTGTCGGGGATGTGCGAGGTCACCCGGGCGATGAACTCCAGGTAGTCCATCGTCTCCTGGTCGCCGGCGCCCTGGCCATGCCGATAACCAACCTTGCCCTCAGGCTCCAAGAAGGATAGCCGCTCCAGGGAGAGGACCGGCCGGATCATGTACTTGCCCACCCGCTCGGCCTCGCTCTTAGTCTTAGCCCTCACCAGGCTATGGACCGAGAAACCCGTGTGCCGCCAGG
>JBAVVA010000307.1:0-1773 GCA_049697055.1 Candidatus Aminicenantales bacterium | reverse complement strand
CGGCTGCGGGCCAGGGCGCCGATGGTGAAGGGGGCCAGGGCGCTCAACCCCCGGCCGATATTGTAGGTAAAACCCTGGGCCGAAGCGCGAATGCGGGTGGGGAAGATCTCGGCGGTGATCGTCCCGAAACCGCTGAAATAGCCCGTCCCAAAGAAGGCCAAGAACGGCCCGAGCAGCAGAAGGCCTATCGCGCTGCGAACGCGGCTGTAGGCCAGGACGAAGGCCGCCGCGGCGAAGAGATAGAAAATGTAGGTCGGCTTCCGGCCCAGGCGGTCGCAGATGAAGCCGAAGCTGACGTAGCCCAGCCACATCCCGGCCTGCATGATGATGATCCAGGTCGCGCTCTTCACGATGCTCATGCCCCAGCCTCCCTCGGCCGGCGGCAGGGCCAGATAGGACGGAATCCAGGTGAACAGGCCCCACCAGGCGAACATGGTCCCGGCGTTCATGAGAGTGGTAATGACGGTGTTGCGCAGATAGGGCGGCCGGAATATTTCAAAAAAATCGCTCCGCTCGGCCGCCGCTCCGCGTTTCTGCCGATGGGCCTTCCAGATGTCCGGCTCCTCGACCTTGCGCCGAATCCAGAGAGTGAATAGGGCCGGCAGCACGCCCACGAAAAAAACGGCCCGCCAGCCGAAACGGCCGAAATGGGGCAGGACCAGGGCCGTGACGCCGGCGGCCAGGGCGTAGCCCACCGCCCAGGAGCTCTGCATCAGCCCCAGAGCCTTGCCGCGGTGCTCGGACGGCCAGGTCTCGGACACCAGGGCCGCGCCCGAGGCCCACTCGCCGCCCATGCCCAGGCCCAGGAGGATGCGGAACAAGGCCAGCTGCCAGATCGTTGAGGAAAAGCCGCAGGCGCCGGTGAAAACGGAATAAATAAGGATACTGCCCATGAGAGCTTTGACCCGGCCTATCCGGTCGGCGATGATGCCGAACAGGATGCCGCCCACGGCCGAAGACAACAGAGTCAGCGAGGCCAGCAAACCCCCGGTGGATGTGCTCATCTTGAAGGCCGTCATGAGATGGGCCAGGACCATGGAGTAAAGCATGATGTCCATGGCGTCGAGCATCCAGCCCAGGGAAGCGGAAATGAGGGCGCCTTTCTGGCGGGAACTGATCTGTTGGAGCCAGGTCATAGCAGCATCCCCTTGGATCGTTTTCTTTTCTTATCTTTCGGCGGCCGGCCGTAACCGCCGCCGCCGGGCGTCTCGATAATCAGGCGGTCGCCTTTTTCCAGACGGACCGAGGCCTTGGAACCGAGGTCCCGGAGGACCCGGCCCTGCCGCAGGCGGTTCCGGCCCCGTTTCCCGTCCGACCCGCCGCGAAGCCCGTAGGGGGCGAAGCGCCTCCGCTCGGAGAGGATGTTCACCCGGCAGGGCACCAGGAACTCGAACTCCCGGGCGATGCCGTCCCCGCCGCGGTGACGGCCGGCGCCGCCCGAGCGGGGCCGCAGGCTGTAGCGCTGCAACCGCACCGGGAGATAATGCTCCAGCGCCTCGACCGGCGTGTTGCGGGTGTTGGTCATGTGGGTATGGACGCCGCTCAGGCCGTCGCGCTGCGGGCCGGCGCCCATGCCGCCGCCCACCGTTTCGTAGTAGGCGAAGCTTCGGCCCGAGCCGGGATGGATGCCGCCGAAAGTGATATTATTCATGGTGCCGGAGCTGGCGGCCGGGATGCGGTCCGGCACGGCCCGGGCCAGGGCGCCCAGCAGGACGTCGGTGATGCGCTGGGATGTTTCGACGTTGCCGCCGGCCACGGCCGCCGGCGGGCGGG
>JBAVVA010000306.1:0-9466 GCA_049697055.1 Candidatus Aminicenantales bacterium | reverse complement strand
GGATGAAGACGAGCTTGACCGTGGCCGCCGGCCGGCTGGGGTTGTCCGCGGCCCGGAGAGACGCCGCGGAAAATGCGACTAGCGCCAGGCCCGCCGCCGCCAGGACGACGCCGGTCAGGATAGATCTTTTGGCTGTCATAGTTTCCCCCTGAGTTGAAGATTATTCCGTTAGTTGGATTTTCTATATCATTCCTGTCCCAGCCATGTCAATTGATCAAGCTGACTCTTACGGAATTCCGGGGCTGAACCAAATCTCTTGACTTAGTATCGTGTCCCGGAATTCCGGACATATGGTTGAGGCGCCAAGTTGACTCTAGCTCCGGGCTGGGTTATTGTGTCCGCACAGTTGCATCGCGCGCTTATCATGACCAAGCCTCTCTTCCAGCCAAGACCTCAGGAGGTACGTCTCGATGCCTACCCCTGCTAAGCCTATTTCACCTGCCAAGGATTTCAAAGTTTATCGCTATCGGTGGGTGGTCCTGCTGGCCTTCGGGCTTATAGCCCTAATGACCCAGATGCTGTGGATCACCTTCGCCCCGATCACCAGCGCCGCGGCCAAATTCTTCCATACCTCCGACCTTAACATCGGGTTGCTCTCCATGAGCTTCATGGTCGTCTATATCCTGCTCTTCCTGCCCGCGGCCTGGGCCATCGACACCTGGGGTTTCAAGGCCGCGGTCGGCCTCGGCGCGGTTCTGAGCGCCGTCTTCGCCATGACCAGGGGGCTTTTCGCCTCGAACTTCACCGTCGTCTTTCTGTCCCAGGTCGGGATCGCCGTCGGCCAGCCCTTCGTCATTGGGGCGATCACCAAGGTGGCCGCCCGCTGGTTCCCGGCCCGGGAGCGGGCCACGGCCTCCGGGTTTGGGACGCTGGCCCTTTACATGGGGCCCCTGGCGGCCATGCTCCTCGGCCCGGTTCTGGTCCTGCGCGTCGGCCTGGACCGCCTGCTGCTTGTCTACGGAATCGCCACGGCAGCCGCCGCGGTCTTCTTCCTCCTGGCCGCCCGCGAGCATCCGCCCACGCCGGCGGGGAGCGACGAGCGGGTGATGATGTTCGAGGGGCTTCGGTCGATGCTCCGCCGCCGCGACTTCCTCTTTCTCCTTGTCATGTTTTTCGTCGGCCTGGGGCTATTCAACGGTGTTTCGACCTGGATCGAGGACATCGTCCGGCCGCGCGGGTTCACCATCTCCCAGGCGGGACTGCTCGGCGGGCTGATGCTCATCGGCGCCATCCTGGGGGCGGTCGTCATGTCCATGCTCTCGGACAAACTCCGGCGGCGCAAGCCGTTCATCGTCCTGGCCCTGGCCGGACTCCTGCCCGGGCTCCTGGGTATGACCTACGCCACTTCCTACGGGCTGCTCCTTCTCTCCGGCTTTGTTTTCGGGTTCTTCCTCCTCAGCGCCGGGCCGATCGGTTTTCAGTATGCCGCCGAAATCACCCACCCCGCCCCGGAGGGCACCTCGAACACGCTGCTTATCGTCATGGGCCAGATCTCGGGGATCGCCATCATCTTCGCCATGGACGCCCTCAAATCGCCGGCCACGGGAGCCATGACCGCCTCGCTCCTCGGCCTGGCCGGCCTCACCGTTGTCTGCGTCCTGCTGGCCACCCGTCTCCGCGAATCGCCTATACGGAATTCGGGGACATGAAAAAACACAAACTTTCCCTTTTTCTCTTGCCTCTATTTCTCCTGACCCTTCGTTTTGACCTTTATCCTCAAACCCGGTCGCTCGACCGGAAAATCGAGGAGATCGTCCGCGCCATCACCCCGGACATCGTCGCCCTGCGCCGCGACATCCACGCCCATCCCGAGCTGTCGCTCGCGGAGAAAAGGACGGCAGCCCTCGTCGCCGACCGGTTCAAGGCGCTGGGCCTGGAGGTCCGCACGGGGATCGGCGGAACGGGCGTCCTCGGCGTGCTCCGCGGCGGAAAGCCCGGGCCCGTGGTGGGCTACCGGGCTGATATGGACGCCCTGCCCGTCATCGAGGAGACGGGCCTAGCCTTCGCCTCGAAGGAGCGGGCTGTTCTCGACGGCCGGGAGGTCGGCGTTATGCACGCCTGCGGCCACGACGTCCATACCTCCCTCCTCCTTGGAGTGGCCACGGTTTTAACTCGCCTTAAAAAAGATGTCGCCGGCACTATCCTCTTTATCGCCCAGCCCGCCGAGGAAGTGGGCGATGGGGCGCGGCTGATGCTCGAGGACGGCCTCTTCAAAGATATCAAGCCCGCCGCTATGTTCGCCCTCCACGTGGACGATTCGGCGCCAGCCGGCGTTTTCAAGTATGTCCCCGGCTATGTCATGGCCAACGCCGATACGTTCTCCCTCACCGTTTTCTCCGAAGGGTGTCACGGCGCGAACCCCCACCTGTGCCTGGACCCCATCGTGGTCGGCGCCCAGGTCGTCGTCGCCCTGCAGGTCATGATCAGCCGCCAGATCGACGTTCACCACGACACGGTCGTCACCGTCGGGTCCTTTCACGCCGGGTCGGCCAGCAACATTATCCCCGAGCGGGCTGACCTCAAGGCCACCGTCCGGACCTACGGCGACGACCAGCGCCGCCTTGTCCGGGAAAAAATCGAGCGCACAATCGCCGGCGTGTGCCAGGGGGCCGGCGCCCGATACAGCCTCGATTACACTTACGGCTTGCCCGCCACGTACAACGACCCGGAGCTGACGAAAAGGGCCGCGGCCGTCGCCGAGCGCGTGCTGGGCAAGGCGAACGTTGTTCTGGGTGAGCCCGGCATGATCGCCGAGGATTTCAGCTACTACGGCCGGGAGGTTCCCGCCGCCCTGGTGAGGCTGGGGACTCAGCCCAAGGGGGGTACGGCGACTCTGCATTCGTCGTATTTCATGGTCGACGAGGACGCGATCCCGGTGGGCATTCGGGTCATGTCGGCCATCCTCCTCGATGCCCTGGCCCGCCTCGGATTGGCGCCTTCGCAGAATCCGCCAAGAAAATAGATCAAAAAGCGTAGCCAAGCCCATCAAGGCTTTTCTGATGGTTTATTTTACTCAGAGTTTAAGGAGGAGTCGAAGATCGTTTTTTTTAGGAGCATAAAAGTGGGGGCCGATTCAAATCGGCCAGACGGCCCGACGGGCATTCTTACGTATGCCTTTAGCCATTTTCTGGAGTTCGACGACGATTTCGATTTTTTTCTCGAAAGGGAGCCCGGCCAATTGAGCGCGCCGGGCGCGCTTTTGCCGGAATGTCCTGTCTGCGGTTTTATTTTTCATAGAATCGGCTCTCAAATGGCATAGGCCGAGATGATGCCCTGGCGCGTGATTTCGTTAATAACGCGGAGGGTTTTTTCCATTTCTTTTGTCTGTCTTCGATTTTACCGGAAAATGGGAGAGATTTCTATCGCACCATCTGACTCCGCGTCAAGCAATATATCTAGCCAGCCTATGAGGACTCGATAATTATATCCTTGGCAAAGAGCAGAACGTTTTCGTCCCTGGCCAGCTTCAGCATATTTTCCGTGAATCCGCTTTTGGAAAAAAGGCAGAAATATTCTTTTCGCAGATCTCTGTGCCATTCGACCAGCTGGGATTTTCGCTTTAGATCCTCGAAGATATCGACTCCTACGGCCTTATTCGACCATTTCGCCTCGCCGAACAGGATCGACTTCTGGGCTTCATTCAGGGCCACGATGTCTATCTCTTCATTTCTATCCCACCAGCGGCCGAGCCTCTCTATGGGGAAAAGCCTTTTTTCATGTTTTCGGACAACCTCTCCGGCGATAGACTCATAGTTGGCGGCCGCCAGAGACGGCAATTCCGTCTTGATTTTTTCCAAGACCGTTTCCGCCTTTCCCGCTTCAAGGCTTCCCCGGTGGGGAAGAACATAGCGGAACCAAAACTTGATGAATTGGTCCTGGATCTTATATATCCCTTTCCTGGACTTGAGGGGGTTCTTTTCCGTCACGGGGACATCCTTCTCCACGATATGCAAGTCTTCGAGAATGAAAAGGTATTTATGCAGGATTCCCTTGGCCAGCCCTGTCTCGTTGACGATTTCGCTCACTCTGTTCTTGCTCAGAGCCAGGGCCTTCAGAATAGCCAGGTAATTTCGAGGCTCTCGCAGCTCTTCCCTTAGCAGGAAATCCACTTCGGCATAAAGAAAGGATTCCGGCTGGAGGATGCTCTCTCTGATGTTATTCTCAAGGGATATATTCGGGTTGATTTTTTTCAGATAACTGGGATTTCCCCCGGTGATGGAATAGATTTCCAGCCTCTTTTCGAATGGAAGGCCGGGAAAGAATCCGCTCGCCCCTGAAAAGGAGAAGGGCTTAAGCAAGATTTGGCCCGTCCTCCGGCCGAACAGGGGAGCCTTCTGGGAAAGCGTTTCGCTCTCCATCATGGCCACGCTCGACCCGCACAGGATAAGGTAAACGGGAGTCTGTCTCAAGAATTCGTCCCAGCCTGCCTGGAAAACAGACGACAGGGCTTTATTGACTTCGGCCAGATAGGGGAATTCATCAATGGCCAGCACCGTTCTTTCTTTAATATGGCTTCGGGCGTAGCGGAAAAATCCCTTCCAATCCTCAAACCCCGCCCTTTTCAGGACATCATCGCCGAAGGTTTCGCCGACAGACTCGCCCAGCGACCTTAAGTTCTCTTTTTCATTAATCCTCTGGCCGAGAAAATAAATGTGAGGTTTCTTCCGGATGAATTGCTTGATCAGTTCAGTCTTGCCGACCCGCCTTTTGCCGTAGAGCACCACGAGCTGAGGCCCTTCCTCCCTCCAGAATTTTTCCAGGGCGCCCAGCTCGGATTCCCTGTCGATAAATTGAGGCTCCATTAGTCTACCCTTAAGTAGTCTACTTTAGAGTAGACTAAATGTCAAGGGAAGCGTATCGCGGCCGCCATTTTGAAAATATTCATTTTCCGATTAATAAGACGACTGTGTTTTCTGTTCCTTCTCAGGAATCCCCACAGAATGGAATTTCCGTGTTTCTTGCATCTCTGCCACTGTTTTTTTGTGTCGGCCGGCGGAACCGCGGCCTTCCGCTATCGTATATAATAGGTGAAGTGTATTTATGAACATGAACAAAACGCCCTTACTAACATGAACACATCCACATCCATACCTGCATCCACACCCACATCCGCTCCCGCCCCAAAACCCCTCAACGGCGCGCTGAAGGTCTTTTTTAAAGACGCCCTTCGCGTCGCCTTGAGCAGCCCCCGACAGGCGGCAGCCTTTGTGCGCGCCCTTTTCTGGCTGGGGAAAGCGGCCCGCCGCCGAGCCGCCTTTGGGCGCCGGGGGATCGCCGTGCCGCCCATAATCATTTTCAGCGTCACCGACCGCTGCAACCTGGCCTGCAAAGGCTGCTATGCCCAATCCTTTCGTCCCCAACCGGACGGCGAGCTCGACTCGGCCGAGCTGCGCAAGGTCGTTGAGGAAGCCCGGGACCTGGGTGTTTCGTTCTTCGTCATCGCCGGGGGCGAGCCGCTCCTGCGAACGGAGCTTGAGGGGATTCTTCGGGACTTTCCCCAGATTATTTTCTTCGTCTTCACCAACGGCCTTCTCCTGACCGACGACTGGATCCAAACCCTCCGCCGCCGACGGAATATCGTCCCTCTCCTCAGCCTGGAGGGCGACCGGGCCATGACCGACGAGCGGCGAGGGCCGGGAACGTATGATAAGTTGTCGGCCCTCATCGGCCGGCTGAAAAAGCGGGGGATCTTCTTCGGCGTTTCGCTGACTCTGACCCGCCCCAATTTTTCGACCATCACCGCCCCCGACTACACGAAGGGCTTGGTCGAGGCGGGCTGCAAGTTTTTCCTCTATTTGGAATACACGGCCACGGTCGAGGGCACCGAGGATTGGTGCCTGACCAAGGACCAGAGGACGCAGATGCGGCAGGCGCTTCCCGCCTGGCGGGCCGCCCACCGCGCCCTGTTCATCGCCGTGCCCTGGGACGAAGACGACGTGGGCGGTTGTCTTGCGGCCGGCCGCGGTTTTATCCACATCAACCCCAAGGGCGACGTCGAGCCCTGCCCCTTCGCCCCGTTTTCGGACAGCAACCTGAGACAGATGCCCCTAAGGGCTGCGCTGCGGTCGAAGTTCCTGGAAGCCATCCGCGGCATCCCGGAACTGGCCCGGGAGACGGGGGACGGCTGCATACTCTGGAAGGAGCGTGCGCTCGTGACGTCGCTTCTGGAGAACGGCGCCCAGCCGATGCCTCAGAGTGTCCGGCGAACTTGACCAGGCCGGATATTAGATTTTAAAAAGAAAGGTTCAGGGCATACGGCTGAAACCCTGCTCGGAGCCCTCGATCAATAGCTATCGATAAGCATCCTTCCGGTGTTTGACATGAAGGATGAGCAGACGGCGCTTTTCATGGTCAACCGCAAAGACAATCCTGTAATCCCCAACCCTGTGCCGATGGAGCCCCTTGAATATACCCTTGAGCGGCTTGCTTAGACCCAAGGGGTCCTGGACGAGATGTTCTTTGATCCTGGCGATGATCCTCGTAGCGTCTTCTTTTCTCAGGGCAGCCAGATCCTCCTTAACTCTTTCATGCCAGATGACGTCATAGGCCAAGCTCTTTCTCCAGCTCTTCGGTCGTCAGGTACTTGGAGTTTTTTTCGTTGAGCCGGTCCAGTGCCGTATAGGCCTCTTCGTATTCATAGAGGGATTCTTCGATCATCTCTTTGATGAAAGACGTCTTAGTCCTCTTCGTTTTCTCGGAGAGGCGGCTGAGCCGGCGATAGGTTTCCTCAGGCAGCCTTATAGATAAAATGGCCATCTCTTTCACCTCTGTAATATATATATGACATGTAATGCGATCTGTCAAGCTGGGCTATGTGGAACCGCCGTCCTTCTGCTTCCTGCCTGTAATTGGCTGTTGGAATACGCGCTTTGGCCAAACCATCCGCATCATCCCGGCCTTCAAATATCTGGCGAAATGAATAGGGCTCGAGAGAAATTGTTTGTAGTGACTTGACAAAGTAAACAATTATGGCATAATTTGTTTACCAAGGTAAACAGCTATGGAAAATGACATTCTGCAAAAGGTCGTCGCCGATTGGATCCGCGGCGCAGAGCTTCCCGCCCTCACTCCTCGCGAAGGCTCCCTCCCGGAACTCAAGCCGCGCCGTCCGATTCTCGCCGTCGCCGGGCCGCGCCGAGCAGGAAAAACTTATTACCTTTTCCAATTAATCACCGGCCTCATCCGCTCCGGTGAAGCCGTCCGCGAGGATATTCTCTTCATTGACTTCGAGGACTACCGCCTCCGCGATTTTCGCTCCGAGGACATCGACCGCCTGCTGGCCGCTTTTTTCCAACTGACGGGCCGGCCGCCCCGCTATCTATTCTTTGACGAGGTCCATCGGCTTCCTTCCTGGAGTCGGGTTCTGCGGACCCTGCATAACGCCGGAAAATACGCCCTTGTTGTTACGGGCAGCAACGCTTCGCTCCTCGGCTCGGAAATCTCCACTGAACTCAGAGGCCGTTACGAAGATGCCTTGATTCTTCCTTTTTCTTTCCGAGAATACCTTGCCTACCGCAAGATCGTCTGGAGCCCGGCCCTCCTGGCCACGCCGGAAAGCGGGCTTATCCTGAGGGCCTTTGACGAATACTTGAGGTTCGGCGGATTCCCCGAAGTGGCCGGCGCCGCCGACGAGTATGCCAAAAGAAAGCTCCTGCAAACATATTTCGAAACGACCTTTTACCGGGATGTCCTGGAACGACACGGCATCCGGGCCCGGCATCTGCTCGACCTGCTGATGAGGAACCTCCTGGAAAGCTACGCCTCAGCCTTCTCCATCTCCGCTTTTGAGAAGCAACTTAAAACCCACAAGCTTTCCGGCAGCAAAAGAAGCCTGGCCAACTACCTGCGGCACTTAGAAGAGGCTTTTTTCCTGATGGCCTGCGAGAAATTTGATTATTCCCCGCGCAAGCGGATGATGAACCCTAAGAAAGTCTATCTCCTGGACACGGGGTTCTCGCTGCTGGGCGGCGCGTTCACGGAGAACCGCGGGCGTTTGCTGGAGAACGTGGTTGCGGTGGAACTCTACCGGCGCCGCTTGAAGACTATGTATTTTAAAAACAAAGGCGAATGCGATTTTATCGTCCAGAAAGGAACCCGCCCCGAAGAAGCCTGGCAGGTTTGCTGGGAACTCAACACAACCAACGAAAAGCGGGAGTTGAAAGGCCTCCTCGAAGCCCGCCGCTCCTTAAAAATCGGCAAAGGGGGGATCCTGACCTACAACCAGGAAGGGGAGCAGTCGTTTGAGGGCGCCGTTGTCCACCTGCTTCCGGTCTGGAAGTGGATTTTAAATTATCCTGCCGGCGGATCTCGTTAATAGGAGAAAGCCATCTGGCTTTGAATCCGGTCTGCATTCAATTCAAGCGGCGGCGGGCGGAGCGTATCACTCCATTTTACTAGGACGCGACGGTTCAGGGGTAGACCGAGACTCCGGGAGCTGCAGGAACGTCTTCTTTTTCCTGAAGAGGCTCAAAGTCTTTGGACGAGGCACGGGAGCCGCTCGCCGCCGGCAACCGGCCTTGACAATTGGTATGAATTGAATGCATACTTCCGGTATGAAAATCGCCATCTCGCTTCCAGACGATGTTTTTGAGGAAATCGAGAAGATCGCCCAAGAGCAGAAAAAATCCAGAAGCCAGGTTTTTGTCTCGGCCGCACGGGAATATATCCGGAAAAATGAAACCCGCCGCCTCATCGCTAGGCTCGACAAGGTTTATTCGCAGCCCGACTCTCCGGATGAAACCGCCCAGCGCAAGGCCATGGCCGAATACCAGCGCAAACGGATGAAAAGGAAGGGATCTTGATCATAAAACAAGGGGACCTGTTCTGGCTGGACCTGGGAGAGCCGAAAGGCTCCGGTCCGGGATTCAGGCATCCTTATGTCGTCGTCCAAAGCGACCTCTTCAACGCCAGCCGGATCCAGACGGTCGTCGTCTGTGCGCTCACATCAAACCTGCAAAGAGCCGAGGCTCCGGGGAATGTTCTCCTTCATAAAGGGGAGGGGAATCTCAAGAAGGCGAGCGTGGTGAACGTCTCTCAGCTCTATACCGTGGACAGAGCCGCGCTGGCGGAAAAGATTGGCGCCTTGACCAAAGCCCGCATGGCGGAAATTTTCGCGGGCCTCAGGCTCCTCCTTGAGCCGCGGGACGTCTGACCTCCGAAAATCGGGGGTCGCGTCTACACTTTTCACCTTGGCGATTGATGCTTTTCCGCGTGGCGCTTAGAATCGTTGCCCCCGCGAGGCGCACAGGCAGATTGGCAATTGCCAATGCATAATCCTCCAAGCTGAAAGGTCCCCGGGAAAAACAATCCCTGGCTCGCCCGCGCGAGTCAGCGCTTCACCAGGGACGGCGGGCCCCCGGGGATAAAAGGCTTATAGACCACGCCCTTCGTCTTCTCCCTGAATTCGGCCTGAATGGCCGCGACCATCTTGGCGTCTTCGAACAAGTCCACCATCGTCGCCGCCAGG
>JBAVVA010000305.1:0-2365 GCA_049697055.1 Candidatus Aminicenantales bacterium | reverse complement strand
GCCGCGGACGCCGGCCTCCCCAGTTGCTGACGTAGGCTTTGCCGGCGGCCAGGACAACGTCATAGGGCGCGACGCCGACGTCGAAGGACCGGACAACGGCGCCCGTCTCGAGGTCGAGCTCGAGGAGCCGGTTGGAGAGGTTGCCGCAGACGAACAAGCGCCGGCCGTCGGCGGAGAGGGCCAGGCCGGCCGGGATCTCCTCGGCGCGGCGCGGCGCCTTGGCCGGGGGGAGCGGGATCGCCTGCCGGGGAGCGGCCTGTCCGTCGGGGCCGATGCTGAAGACCTTGATGTCGCCGTTGACGTTGCTGAGGTAGAGGCGATCACCGCGGGGCGAGAAGACGAGGCCCGTGTAGCTCAACTGTCCCTTGAGGTCCGGATAAAGGAGAGAGGAGGGAGGAGCCTGGGAACTGGGCTGAGCCTCGTTCTGGGCGGGAAGGAAGAGGCGCTGACGGATGCGTCCGCTGCCCGGGTCGATGAGGACGACTTCGCTGGTCTTGCCCGATACAGCCAGGAGCTTTTCATCCGGAGAAAGGGCCAGGGCCAAAGGACGCAGGCCGGGGAGCGGGACCTGCAGACCCGCCGGGGTCACGACTTGGTTTACGGGCAGCACGGTTCCCTGCGGCCCGGCCGTCCCGACCTGATCGGAGTCGGTCGCTCCCTTCTCCCCAGTGCGGCTGCCCGTTGCCGCCAGGAGGGCCAGGAGGATGATTATGATCGTCGGGCAACGCTTGTAGTTTTTTCTCATCGTTAAAATAATACCGGAGAATCGGTGCCGGAGACAATCCTTCGTCTAGGCCAACGGCGCCTACCTGCCTGAGCCGGCAGGCTATTCGGTGCGGCTTGACATGCAGGTAGCGTTTTGCTACCCTGTGGGCATGAGCCAGCCCGTGAAGATTTCTGAGGAGCTTGTGCTCAACGCGCGGCTTATCGGACCGATTGCCAAGAGATCAATCGCCGGCCAGATCGAGTTCTGGGCACAGCTGGGCCGGGCGATTGAGCCTCTTCTCGAGGGAGCCCAAGCCTATGCCCTCCAAAAGGCCGGTCAAGCCAAGCCTCTCTCCGCCTGTCTCAAATCGGTTGATTCCCCCCAAGGCCGCCGCCGAGTGTATGACTATCTCCGGAGCCAACCCTTTCCCCATTATGAACCTGCGCCGAACAAGCCGGGGATGCTGGTGCGCATCGAGGCCAATGGGAAACGGAGCATAGGTCGCTTCATAGGTCGCCAGTTCAAGGCTTCCCGTTGAAGCGTTTTGCCCATTTTGACAAACGGCCCATTCTGGTGGTCTTGGCCGGTCCGAACGGAGCGGGGAAGACCACATTCTATTACTCGCATCTCAAACCAGTCGGCCTCCGGTTCGTCAATGCAGATATTTTGGCCGATGAACTGCATCTGGAGTCCTACGCGGCGGCCAGGCTGGCTGATATCTTGCGCCATGAATTGGTAAAGCGCAAAGAAAGCTTCGTCTTCGAGACCGTATTCTCGGATCCCTGGGGCAAAAAGCTGGAATTTCTGAAAGATGCCGGCGCCTCCGGCTACACCGTCGTTTTATGCTTCATTGGCCTGGCCACGCCTGAGATTTCCGAGGAGCGTGTTTCAATGCGGGTCTCACAGGGCGGGCATGATGTGCCGACAGAGAAATTAAAATCCCGATTCCTTCGCATTTTGGCGAACCTCAAAGCCGCCATTCATAATCTTCCGCATGTCCTGATCTACGACAACACCGATCTTCGCCATCCCTTTCGTCAACTGGCCGTGTTTGAATCGGGCCGGTGCCTGGAGCGGTCTAAAGATTTGCCCCGATGGTTTCTTCAGATATTGGTATGATCGGGGCGCTAAATTAATATAGGCCTTAGGCTGAAGCTGCAAGAATGAAGCAGGACCCTGGAGCGGTTACTTCGCCGCGCGCTCCAGGGCTTCGTATTCGGCCCATATCTCGCGGGGCATGTGGCTTCCGTATTTTTTAAGGGATTCTCTAATGTCGCTCGCCTCGCCGCGCCACTCTTTCATGTTGACCTCGAAGAGCTTGGCCAGCCGCTCGCGCGGCAGGTCCAGGCCATAGAGGTCTAAGTCGTCGAGCTTGGGGACCAGGCCGGCCGGCGTCTCCCGGGCTCCCACTTTGCCGTTGACCCGGTCCACGACCCACTTCAAGACCCGCATGTTGTCGCCGAACCCCGGCCAGAGAAACTTGCCCTTCTCATCCAGGCGGAACCAGTTCACGGAGAAGATCTTGGGCGGCCGGGTCAGCCGGTTGCCCATGTTCAGCCAGTGCCGGAAATAGTCGCCCATGTTGTAGCCGGTGAAGGGCAGCATGGCCATGGGGTCGCGCCGCACCACGCCCACCTGGCCGGCCGCCGCGGCGGTCGT
>JBAVVA010000304.1:0-1719 GCA_049697055.1 Candidatus Aminicenantales bacterium | reverse complement strand
GACGAGGTTGAAGCGTTCTTCGGAAATCCCCTCCTCCACCAGCCGCCGCAGCTCGCGCAGCGCCTGGCGGATGACGAAGTGGCGGTTGGAGTTCGACAGCGGCCGGATCCAGATGGAGAAGTATTGCTGCCGGCGGCAGTCGTTCGTGGCCGGGAACTTGTCGCGGCCCTGGATGAAATGCTCGGCGTAGGCATAGTCGCCGTAGTTCTGGCCGCGCTGTTCGCGGATCTTTTGGAAGAGCAGCGACAGATGCTGCCGGTGCTCTCCGAAATGGGCGACAGCCATCCACAGGGCGAAGAAATCGTCATCGGCCCGGGAAATCGCCAGCGGAAAGCCAAAAGAGATGGCCGTGGCCGGAGTCTGCTTCTCGGCAATGACAAACTCCAGGCCCTGGGGCGCTTGGGGCTTGGGCAGGACGAGGGCCGGTGTGCGGCCTTCGGGCAGCTTGGCAAAGTCGGCCAGGACTCTCTCCGGAAAGCCCTGCGGATAGCCGCCGGCGAGGCCGATGACGATATTGCCCTGGAGGAAGTTCTGTTTATAGAAGGCCTTCAGGTCGTCCAGGATCAGGGCCTTGACCGACTCAACGGCGCCGGCATCCTGATGCCCATAGGGATGGCCCTCGTAGAGGGCCAGGTTGAGGATCTCCTTGCCGAACTGTTCGTCCATGTTGCTGACCAGCGTCTTCTCCAGGAAATTGAGCTGGTCGGACTTGAGCCGGTTGAAGTCCTCCTCCCGAAAACCGGGGTCTAGGAGCATATCCCGGAAAAGGGCGTAGAACTTGTCCAGGTTGTCCCGGTGGATGGTCGCGGTGAAAGCGGACATCTCCTTGTCCACGGCCAGGTCAACCTGGGCGGCCATGGGGTAGAAGCGCTTGGTGATTTCCTGAAAGGTGAGAGTTTTGGTGCCGCCGTTGGCCAGTAGGCCGAGGGCCAATTGGCCGAGGCCTTCTTTTCCGGCCGGGTCATTGGCCGAGCCGACTTTGAGGAGAATGTGAAAGCTGACCAGGGGATTGTCGGCAACCGGAAGAAGCTCGGAAGTGAGCTTGTTGGGGTCGGCCTTCTTGGAGCAGGAGCCGGCGGCCAGGGCCAATCCGGCCAGGAGCAGGAAGGTGAGCGAGAATTTATAAGCGTTCATTTGGCTTGACCTCCTGTCAGGGTGACCGTGGTGCTGTTGGGCAGAGTGAAATACTTCTTGGCCATATCCCGGATGTCGGCCGGGGTGACCTTGTCATAAAGGTCGAAAAGCTTGTTGAGCGACCCGGGATCCGAGGTCAGGCTGATATAGAAAAACAGGGTTCCGGCCACTCCATCGGATGTATCCAGGCCGCTGGCCAAGGAATATTTCAGGTTGGACTTGATATCCGACAAGAGCTCGGCCGAGACAAGCTCGGTCTTGAGGCGCTCCAGCTCTTGCCAGACGGCCTGCTCCACGGCCGGCAGGTCCGTGTCCTTCTTGATCACGGCGCCGACGGTCAGCAGGCTCGGATCGCGGCGGTCGGGAAAGTCGGCGAACAAGTCCTGGCATTTCTGCTCCTCGATGACCAGCTTCTGATAGATGGGCGAGGAGTTGGAGAAGGCCACTTCGGCCAGGAGGTCCAGGGCAGCCTTGTCGATCTTTCCATCGGAGAAGGCCGGGCCGTGGAAGCCGATGGCCAGCCGGGCCAGAGTCTTGGAGGGCCAGGCCATGCGGGCCCGCTTGGCTTTGTGCTGAGGGGGCTCG
>JBAVVA010000303.1:0-3053 GCA_049697055.1 Candidatus Aminicenantales bacterium | reverse complement strand
ATAGAGGGCTGAGAAAAGGAAAGAATGAGTAACGTCATATAATAGAAAGATAATATTAGATCTTCCCGAGCCGGTAGTAAGTCAGTTTGAAAAAGACTATATCAACATGACAAGTATGATAATATTAAAAAGGTTAATTACGATGTCCAAGGCAATTGATTTATCAGAAATACTTAAACCCTATGAAAACAAATGGGTAGCCATTTCCGAGGATTATCAAAAAATCCTCGTATGCGGCAAAACCCTCAAAGAAATTGTGCAAAAATGTAAAAAAATAGATTGCGGAAATCCTATTTATTTTAAAGTGATGCCATTCAATATGTCCATCATTCCCTTCGGCGCATGAAATTTCCCTATATCCGAGTTCCTTACCGATCCGGTAATGGAGTAAAAATAACAAGTGTATTGCGACCGCTTATTCGTATTGGCTTAAATACAATAAATTCTGAGACAATTAATACGTTCGCCCTAATAGATTCTGGCGCAGATTATTGTATTAGTCCTTCTGCGTTTGGCGAACAAATTGGTCTATCAATTAAAAACAATTCCTGGATAGATATTTTTGGTATTAGCGGTCAACCGATTAGATTCTACTTTCATGATATTATATTAACAATCGGTGGCTGGCAAAAAGAATCAAGAATAGGATTTTCACCTGATCTAAAATTGGATCATGTTATTTTGGGCCAAAAAGGATTTTTTGATCTCTACACAATTAATTTCGATTATAAAAAAGAAGATATTGAACTTAAAGAACATATCTCTTTAAAGACTTCGCATTAATCTTAATACTTCGTCAATTGAGGGCCTAGGCGGCTAGGGCCGGATAGAAAGCGAGATCTTCAACACGCCGCGGTCCTCCAGGGGCGCAAATCGGCTGGCCGGATCGCTGCGCCTCTCCCAGTTCTTGTTGTAGACCAGGTAGATCTCATTGCCGGGCGAGATTTGCCAGCGGAGCCGGGCGCTCCAGCCCAGCTCTCGGGAGATATCGTCGTACTGGATGTAGTTCATTAAGCCTAGGTCGGGGGAGAGGAAAAAATCAGCTTTGACCTGAAAAACGTTCTCGTTGAAATTCCCCTGGGGAAGACGGCCGCGGACAAGGTCGGCATTAAACGACAGGTTCAGGTAACCGTCCAGCTTGGCCGTCAGGCCCACCGTCGCTTCGTCCAGATGGCCGGAGTAGAACTGGCCCAGCCTATAGCTCGCCTCAAGGAGGACCGGCCGATGATTAGCCGTATTGACCGAGAAGCGGATATTGGTGAAATCGTAGGAGCCCAGGGGGAGGACGACTCCCGAGGCGACCTCAAAGTCGTAGGGCAGGACATCGCGGTAGGGCTCGACCTCAAATTCGAAGCGGTCCCCGCTCTCGGTCTGGAGGCTCAGGGGGGTCAGGCTGATGTGGCGCGTTTCGAGATTTCCGGAAAGATCCCAATAATAGTCAAAGCTCGACTGGAAGAAAAACTGCCGAACCAGCCCGCCGAGAAATTCTTGTCCGGGCCTGGGCTGATAGGCCAGCCTGACATAAAATGTCTGCATGCCCAGGCGCATCATGTAGCCCAGGCCGGGGTCCAACGCTTCGCCGTAATAGGCATAGGTGGTCTCGACATTCCACAGATCGTTGGGGTAATTGGCCCGGAAGCCGAAGCCGTGATGGCGGCCCTCCGTCTGCTCATTCCAGTTGTAGGCGGCCCAGGCTACCAGCATGAGATTCTTGTTGCCGGCGAACTGGGAGGTCGAGTAGTTAAAATCGATGCCGGCCAGGGTGTTCCTTCCGCCGGCCGGGCTTCCGTTAGTGAAGATCCAGCCCACCTTGCTCTCGGCGAAGATATTCTGGGTCAGGCGGGCGGCAAACAGGTTGCTGCCCGGCAGTCCCGGATAGTCGCCGGTTTGCACATCCAGGGCGGAGATGTTGGTTTCGCCGATCTTGCCGTAAAGCTTGGCCCCCAAGCGGACGGGAATCTGCTCGCCCTCAAAGAGGCCGATCCGGCGGCTGAAGAAGGGGACGAAGCTGATGCTCGAGCTGAAGCTGAAAGTATCGGAGCCCTCCAGGAAAAACATCCGTTTTTCCGGGAAGAAAAGGGGGAAGCGCGTCAGGTTGATGCGCCGCTCGTCGGCCTCGGTCTCGGCAAAGTCCATGTTGTAGCTCAGGACGCCGACCAGGTTGGGAGTGAAGTTCTTATAAATATCGAACCCGCCGTCCAGCGAGTTCGACCGGCCGCCTGTCCCGGGCGGGCCGGTCCGGGAGCTGGCCAGGCCGTAAGGCCTAAAGGTGATGCCCATCCCCTGACGGATTTTTTCGATTCCGGTCAGGACAGCCGCCTCCATGGGGTTGTTGAAATTGCTGTCCCGGTTCGTTCCCGCCAGCCGGATGGTCTCCAGCTTGCGGGGGATGACTCGCTCGACGTTGATCCCCCAGGCCGAAAGCCCGGGCTTGAAGGAGATCGTTTTGAAGGGGATTCGGATCTCAGCGCTCCAGCCGTTATCCAGGAGCCGGCTCTTGGCCTCCCAGATTCCGTCCCAGTCAAGGCTGGCGTTCCCGCCGTAGGCCAATCCTTCGCTCCGGGCGCCGAGCGGGTTGACGTAAAAAATATAGGCATGCCGCTTGTTCTGGAAGGAATCGAGGAGAACGCGAACGAGGTCGTCGCTTGAGCCCTGGGGGCCGTGATGGCCGCCGCCCCCTCCCCAGCCGCCGCCCCCCGAGCCCCCCGCGTTGTCGTGGGCCATGGTGTTGGCCGCAATCCGGCCCGGCTCGCTGTCGAGGCAGAGCAGCCCCAGGTAGAGGTTCGCCTCATCATATAGGACCCGCAGCTCAGTTTGCTCGCTCGGATCGGAGTTGGCCCGTGGCTCGACCATTCGGAAATCCGTGAAAGGAACGGTTGATTGCCAGGCGGGGTCGGACAAAAGCCCGTCGATCTTGGGGCCTTTCTCCACCCGGACGGCCTGAACCTCAGCGGCGAATCCGGGGCAGGCCAGAATGAGCGACAGCAGGAGGGCTAAAAAAAAGCACTTCTTCATTTACATAATCCAAAAATGACTTTCCATTCTATATACAC
>JBAVVA010000302.1:0-1683 GCA_049697055.1 Candidatus Aminicenantales bacterium | reverse complement strand
CGGCGCATGAGCCGGACCTTGCGGCGGCTGCCGATCATGCCGATATAGGCCGCTTGGCGCCGGACGGCAGCCCGCAGGGCATCGGCGTCCCGGGCGTGGCCTCGCGTGACGATGACCAGGTAGGCATCCCGGCCCAAAGTCTGGCCTCTGACGGCCCGGCCGATATCGTCGACCATGATCTTGGCAGCCTCGGGAAACCGTCTTCGGTTGGCGTATTCAGGCCGGTCATCGACGACAGTGACCTCGAAGTCGAGCATGCTGCCCAGCCGGCTGACAGCCTGTCCGATGTGCCCGGCGCCGGCGACGATGAGCCGTGGCGGCGGGGCTACTGGTTCAATAAAAAGATAGGCGGGCGACCGTTCGAGGAACCGAATCCGTCCATCCCTCAAAGCGGCCCGTATGCCCTCCTGGAAGGACGAGAAAGGCGGCGGCAGCTTGAGGCGGGCAGAAATCGGCCCGGCCAGCCAGTGTCTTCGGATCGCCGTTTGCCCGTTTTTTTTCTGCAGTACATGGGTGGCCAGCAGGCCCGGCCGCCGCATCTCCCGGGACCGCCCCATTCTCAGCCAAACGGCCCGCTCCCTTTCCGGCCTCGGGTCGATAAGAACCTTGACCTCTCCGCCGCATAGGGCGCCTTCTTCTGCGGAGGGGCCTTCATCCAGCATGAAATCAAACACCACAGCCTGCTTCCGCTTCAGGGCCAGGCGCGCCTTCTTCTCGGCCGTCGCTTCCAGGATCCCCCCGCCCACCGTGCCGCGCAAAAGACCTCGGCCCGAGAATAGCGCCGAAGCCCCGGGCACCTGGGGTGCCGAACCCTTGGCTTCTAGCACGACAGCCAGAGCCGTCGGCAGGCCGGCTGAAATCCGGTCAAAGAGAAATTCATAAGTCTTTTTCATTAGAGCGTTTATTCCACCCGGACTTCGGGCTGGACATTAATAATCATTTTGAACCCATGAAATTCTTCCCATTCTGCGAAAGCAGGACAAAAAAGATAATCTCTAGTTTCCTCATAGGCTCCCCCTGATGACCACTGGACATCTTATGCTATCAGAAATCCCAGAATCTTATTATTGACCATCTCGGCCTGCACGATGGTCAAGTCGTGACCGGCCTGAGGAATCAGCTCAGTCTTGATTTGAGGGGCTACTTCATTAAGCCGTTGTATGGCTTTTCGAGCCGAGTATATTTTTTCATTTTCGCCGACCAAATAAAGGGCGGGCACCTTAATCCTCCGCCATTCCTCATCCTTCAAAATAGCGGGATTGACCAAACGCTTTGGCTTGAAGCTTCGAGAGGCCAGATACGCTTCCTCAATGAACTCTTCGAGGTAAGCTCTTCCGGATGGGCCCTGGCGGGCCAAGTCTTCCAGCAGCCAATACATAAAGCTAGTGGTGAAGTGCCGATGGGGGACCGCGCACAGCAAGGCCCGAACGATCCATTTGAATGATATCGGCAACACCGTACCCGCCGGGGCTATGAGGACAATCTTGTCCAGCCGTGACGGAAATCGAAGGGCGTATTGGGCGGTGAGCCAGCCCCCGTAGGAAAGGCCCACCAGGCTAATATTGTCGCCCAAATCAAGGGCCCTGAATAATTCCTCCAGCCAGTTCACAAAGTCATCCGGGCCGCCCATAGGTCTGGCGTAAATGCTCCTTCCATTGTCATAAATATTGTCCAGGGCATAGG
>JBAVVA010000301.1:0-6600 GCA_049697055.1 Candidatus Aminicenantales bacterium | reverse complement strand
GTTCATATGGGCCGCCTGGGCTTGGCGGATGAGGTACTCGGTGTCCGCGGCGGTCACTTCGCTGGGGAACATACTCTGGGGAATGGTGTTGGCCCCTTTCATAAAAACCGGCCGGCCGTTAAGCTCCACATAGAACGAGCTCCCCTTTTCGTCGGGGGTCTGGACGATCTTCAACGTCCGCAGCCCAAATCGCTGTTCCCTGCGGTCAGGCAGACCGCCCGCTACCCTCAGCGCCAGCTCGGCCGTGTAAAGGAAGGGCTCGCCCAGCCCGGCGCACCACCAGCGCCGGGGGCTCTTCACTTCCAGGGGCACTTCCACTCTCTGGCTGCCCATCTTGAAGCTCAACTCGCGGGCGGTCTTCACCCCGGCCTCCTTTATCTCTGCCTCAAGCGTTGCCTTGGCCGGCAGCGCCGCCTTTACCTGGCACACCAAGCGCAGGCGGGCCAATTGATCGTCCAGCGCATCCGTAACGACTTGAACACTTTCGATATAGGGTCCATTCCCCAGCCGCAGGAAGGCTGGCCGCCAGATCCCGGCGGTGAGAAACACAGGGCCCCAATCCCAGCCATAGTGATACGGCGGCTTGCGGATATAGGCGAAATCCTCTGGCAGCTTCCAGGGAGCCCGCTTTTTCCGCATCTCGATATAGGGCCGCGTCGCGTAGAAGACGATCCGCAGCTCGTTTTCGCCAGCCCTTGCATAGGAATGGACATCCACGACCCATTGGCGATAGAAGTTGTCCGCCTTGAGCACCGGATTATTGTTCAAGAACACATCGGCCAGCGTATCAAGACCCTGGAAAACAAGCTCCAGGCGTTCAGTCTGCAGGTCAGCGGCCTGGAGAGCAAAGGCTGTCCGATATTCCCAGTCCCGTTCACCGATCCACTGCAGGGCGTTCTCATGAGACCGCAAGTATGGGTCCCCGACCAGCCCGTTTTTCCGCAGGTCGGTCAGCACACAACCCGGCACCGCGGCCGGGTACCATTCGAAGTTGCCCTTCTCGCGGAATTTCCAGGCCTGCTGGCCTAAGTCGATGACCCGTGTGGCTCCCAGCCCGTTTTCCAGCAGGACCACCAAACAGCTCATCCCCAGCAGAAGACGGCTCCATCCAGGACATCGTGCTTTCATGGAACCTCCTCAGAGCAACGATGAAGTCACTGTCAAACGATCCATAATGCAAAAAATACTAAATGAGGAGGAGCTCCGGCCGCGGCTCAATTGCAGGCCCGGGCGCCGGAACCTTTGTAGACAAGTCCGTCCTTCATAACGAAGGTAACCCGTTCGAGCTCGGTGATGTCCTTGAGCGGGTCGCCGGCGACGGCCACCAGGTCGGCAAACCGGCCCGGCGCGACCGAGCCGAGATTTTCCTGCTGGTCGAGCAGCTGGGCCGCGACCGAGGTCGCGGATTTTATGGCCTGCATGGGCGTCATGCCGTAGCGCACCATGTAGGAAAATTCCTTGGCCTGATTCTCGGTCCAGGGGAAGCCGCCGGCGTCGGTGCCGAAGGATATCAGCATCCCCTTGGCCACCGCCTTGCCGAAGGCGATGCGCTCCAGCTCGACCATCTTCGGCCATATCCCGCCCCGTGGCCCGGCCACAGAGACGCCCACGTAAATAGTCGGACACCAGAACACCTTTTGCTTGACGGCGCGGTCGATAAGGTCGTCGGTGAGGCCGTCCCCGTGCTCGATGGTGTCCACGCCCATGCGCAGCGCCGCATCGATGCCGTCCCAGCCGATGGTGTGGGCTGCGACCTTCTTGCCCAAGCGGTGCGTCTCGTCCACCAGCGCCCGCATCTCCTCATCGGTGAAATCCACCCAGGAGCGCAGCCGGCCGTCAGGGCCCAGGTAGTATTTGCGGTCGGCGTAGAACTTGATCCAGTCGGCGCCGTACTTCACCTGCTCTCGCACCGCCCGGCGGATATTGTCCGGGCCGTCTACGATCTGCACGCCCTCGGGCACCTTAAGCTCCCAGGAGTAGCCGGAGAGCGGATACATTCCGGTGGGGGTCATGGCCCGCGTCGAGACAAAAAGCCGCGGGCCGGAGATGACCCCTTTGTTGATGGCGGTCTTGACGTCCACGTCGGCGTACATAGCGCCCTCGGTCTCGACGTCGCGCAGTGTGGTGAAGCCGTTGAGGAGCGAGGTTCGCACGGCCATGGTGGCCCGGATCGTCCGGTAGGGGATGCTCTCCTTGAGGAGCTGGTCGTCGTAGTCGGCCGCCGTGAGATCGCCCTGCAGCAGGATATGGGTGTGGTTGTCAATCAAGCCGGGCAACAATGTGGCCCCGCCCAAGTCGATCAGGCGGGCGTCCTTCGGCGCTCGGGCTGCGATCTCGGCCGCCGGGCCGACGGCCTTGATTCGCTGGCCCTCGACCAGCACAGCCACTCTTTGCCGCACCCCGTCCGATAACCCATCGATCAGGCGGGCCGCTTTGATCACCGTAACCAGCGGCTTCTGCGCGCTGGCCGCTTGGCCCGACTGGGCTGTCCCCGATACCAACGTCGCCAGCGCCGCTCCGATGACGGCCGCCAGCAGGCCGGGCCGTCCGCGCCGCTGTCCTTGCGGCCTGTGCCTCCCAGTCAGGTTTTTACCGCATTTGAAACCTAGCCCAAACAGCATCTTCATATTTCACCTCCCCAAGTATTTCTTTATTAATATTATCAATTCATTCCTCACTTGTCGAAGGAAGGAATGCTCAGCCGGCAGCCCTTGGAAGTTACGGTGATCTGTGCCCGCCCCTCTTCCAGCCGGCAGGTGAAGACCTCAGCTATCATCTTCCGGCGGGAGTCCTGAACTCGCTTACGCTCCAGGACTTCCAGGACCTTCAACTCGCGGTCTTTGAGCCGGATGGTACGGGGCGTCTCTTGCCCTTTGTACCCCGAATAGAATACAACCCGGCAGGGAATACGCCGAGTCGGCCGCTCGGCGAGGACGGCGGCCAGTTGGGAAGAGAGCTTTTCCACGGCCTTCTTCACAGCTGCCGACAAGGGTGCTTTCTCCCGGCAGGAGCGCGGCTCAATTGCCAATACGAGCACCCGGCAGCCGACGCTTTTTTCCAAATAATCCGCCAACAGAGCAAGCGGCATCCTGTGGGAGGAAATGTCCTCAACGGCCATGTCCTTTTTGCCCAGCAGGAAGACCGAACCAGGCTTTTTCCGGCTCACGGCCGCGTCGAGGATGAGGACCAGGCCGGGCCGGAAGCGGCGGATCTCTCCGGTCAGGCTTTCGGGAGTCTCATGGCCCAGAAGAACCTTGAGGCGCGGCCGTCCCTTTTGTCCGAGCTTTTTTTTAAGCGCGGCCGCAGCCAGGAGGCCGGCGCCGTCGTCTCCGCGGCCGACATTCCCTACGCCTAGGACAACGATCCTCTGCGCCGCCCGTAGTTCATCGCTGAGGCCGCCAAGCTCTGAAAAAACATCAATATGCGCCATGGGGTAAGATTCCACGCCCTCACAAGATTTTATATTATACCTAAAGATGCACATTGGCCACCCTATCAAGCTCGTCTTTTTTAGCGGGGAGATCGGTCGAAGGCGGCGATTTCGAATCGCTGGTCCATCTGTCTAGCGTCGGCGGGCAGGGTGCTTCTTTTTTGTAAAAAAGCGCCAGCCTTGCTACAATTTTTTGCAGGCCAAGGAGGTCAGCGATGAAAAAAGTCGCCATCGCCTGCATCGCGGCGGTTGCACTATCGACCGGCCTGGCCGCGGCCGCCGACCCCGCGCTTCGCGCCGTGGCCAAGGTCGAAGGGTTCACAAACCTGTTTCAAGCCGCCAATATCTTTATCGCCGGCCAGCCCACCCTGGAGGAATTGCGTTGGCTCAAGGCGGCCGGCGTAACGCTCGTGGTCAATATCCGCAGCGAGGCCGAGAACAAGGAATTCGCGGCCACGGCCTTTAACGAGGAAAATATGGTCAAGGAGCTGGGCCTGGCCTACGCTTCGCTTCCGGTTGGGGAAAAGGAGACCTTCAGCCCCAAGACGGTCGACGGCTTTGCCACGCTCCTTGCCGGGAAGGCGGGCAAGGTGCTCCTCCATTGCGCTTCCGCCGGCCGCGCCACCCATCTGTGGATGGCCTATCTGGTTCGCCACTGCGGCTTCGATGTTAATGAAGCGGCGCTCGTCGGCCGGCAGATGAAGTTCAACCTGCCCTTCGAGGATTTTCTGGGCGGCCGCATCCTGATGAGACTGGAAGAGACAGAAAAGAACTAAGAGTCGCGGAGTTTGCCGATAAATATCGCCTGCTGCGGGGCGTGGGCAAAGTGTCAAGGCACGTCAAAATCAAGAAATTAAAGGGTGTTAATAAAGGTGCGCTCCGTTACTATATAATACAAGCCCTGAAATTCTACGCGAAATAATTTCGAAGATGTAAAGTGTAGACGCGCCCCTAGGCCTGGGGTTTGATCTTGACCACGGCCCGCACGAACTCCCAGGCCATCTTGAGATCGTGCCGGTCGAAGGCGGCGATCTCGAAGCGCTGGTCCATCTGCATAGCATCAGTGGGGCAGGAATCCACGCATTGGGCGCAGTGGATGCAGCGGCGTCCTTCGCGGTTATTTTCCTGTGCTTGACAGCGATATAGCGCCGGGAATAATATCATTTTGTAATGGGGGGCGTTGATTCCAAGGTCCAAGCCAAGCAAAATCGTCCGCTGAAGAAAAGAATTCTTTTCCCTCTTTTTAAAAGAATACAAATGGACGATATGTCCCTGCAATCAGAGGAGGACAGATGAGTATTTTTAAGTCAGGTCAGTCAATGAACCGCCGGGCCTTTCTGAAAAACGGGATGATCACGGGGGCGTTCGTCATTTCCTACCCAGTCTGGAGGCACTTCAGCGCCGTTGATCCGCAGAGTCTGCTTGCCTCGGATGCGGCTCCAGCCGCCGCGCTAGACAAGGACAGCCTCAGAAAGCTTCTCGACGTCTGCCTCGGCCGAGGGGGCGAGTTCGCCGAGGTCTACTACGAGCGGACTGTTTCGAACAGCATCTCCTTGGACGAAGACAAGATCTCCGCGGCGACGCGCGGGCTGGACATGGGCGTCGGGTTCCGCATCCTTCAAGGAGAAAAAACGGGCTATGCGTTCTCCGATGATCTCGACTCCGGCCGGCTCCGGGAGACTGCCGAGACGGCCGCCCTTATTGCTTCGGGCGTCGCCAAGCGGAAATCCGAAAAATTCACGCCCCTTTCCCTTCCCTCGTATTATCTAGTCAAAGTCTCACCCGACGCTATCGCCGCGAAGGCCAAAGCGGAACTCCTCATCACGGCCAACGCCGCCGCCCGGGCGTTCGACAAACGAATCACGCAGGTGGGCGTCGGCTTCTACGATAATAATAAAAAGATTGTGATCGCCAACTCCGATGGTCTGTACGCGGAAGACTTCCAGACCCTCTCCCGATTCAACGTGTATTGCGCGGCTTTAGAGGGTGCTAAGAGAAGCATGGGCTACGAGAGTAAGGCAGGCTCGTTCGGGTTTGAACACTTCAACCTGTCCCTGGCCGAGGAATTCGGCCGCAAGGCCGCCGAAATGGCCATCAGAACGCTACCCGCTGAGGATGCGCCGGCCGGCGAGTTCCCGATCGTCATCGCCGCCGGCTACGGAGGAATCTTTTTCCACGAGGCCATCGGTCACAGCCTCGAGGGCGACGGCATCCGGAGAAAGACCTCATGCTTCTGGGATAAGTTAGGCCAGCGCATCGCCTCGTCGGTTGTCACGCTGGCCGACGACGGAACCTACCAGGGCGCCTGGGGAGCCGTGAACATCGATGACGAGGGGTGTGTCGGCCAAAACACCGTGCTCATCGACAAGGGTATCTGCTCTGCTTTCATCCAGGATAAGCTCAATGCCGGCTTGATGAAGGAGGGACAGACCGGGAACGGCCGCCGTCAGTCTTACCAATTCCATCCCATACCGCGAATGACCAATACCTATCTGCACGCCGGTGAATCGAATCCCGAGGACATCATCAAGTCCGTAGACAAGGGCTTGTATATCGCCAAGATTGGAGGGGGAAACGTCTTCACAGTTACCGGACGTTTCGTCTTTTCGGTGACCGAGGGCTACATGATCGAAGGCGGCAAAGTGACGCAGCCGCTCAAGGGGATTATGCTCATGGGCAGCGGTCAGGAAGTGCTCAATAACATCTCACTCGTCGGCACCGACCTCCTGGTCATCGGCGGGGGGAGCTGCGGTAAAGGCGGCCAGTCCAAGCCGGTCGGTTTCGGTAATCCTACGCTCAAAGTCGATAAAATCACCATCGGCGGGAAAAAAGCATAAGTGAGGAAGACTATGGACTTCAAAAAGGTCGGCGAAGACGTCATCAAAAGGGCGCTGCGATACGCCGCCGATGAGGCGGAAGCCGTCCTCGAAAATATTAAGGAATTCAACGTCAACGTGCGCAAAGGCGAGGTGGAAACCCTCAAGAAATCCGTGTCCAAGGGCTTGGGCCTGCGGGTCTACATCAATAAGGCTCTCGGATTCTCTTACACGTCCGACTTGTCTCCTGAAGCCCTGGATGAAACGGTCAAGAGGACGATCGACCTAGCCAAAGTCACAGAGTCAAAACCCTGGCAAGGCCTGCCCGATTTCGGTCCGCAGGCTCTAGCCGAC
>JBAVVA010000300.1:0-2062 GCA_049697055.1 Candidatus Aminicenantales bacterium | reverse complement strand
CTGCTGTTCGTGGGCACGGAGCTGGGAGTCTATATGTCCATCGACGCCGGCCTGACTTGGAACGCCCTGAAAAACGGCCTGCCCACCCAGCCTATCCATGACCTGAAGGTTCATCCCCGGGATAGGGACCTCATCGCCGCCAGTCACGGCCGCGGCCTGTTCATCGCCGATATCAGCCCCTTGGAAGAATTGTCGGCCCAGGTCCTGGCCGAGGACGTCCATCTGTTCTCCGTCGAGCCCAAAATACGCTGGCTTCCCGGCCTGGACCGCAACTCCAGCTCCTCAAATTATCTGGGTGAAAGCGAACCGGCCGGGGCAGTTTTTTATTACACCCTAAAGTCCAAGCCCAAAGCGGAAACAGTAGCCAGGGTTTACAAGGGAAATATGCTCATCAGCGAGTTCAAGGCGCCGGCAGAGGCCGGATTGAACAAAGCGGCCTGGGACATGACCGTGCGCCGGGCCCTCTCCGAGGAAGAAAAAAAAGCCAGGCTGGAACAGATGCGGCGCCTGCAGGAGACGGGGGCCAGCGGGGGCCAGGTTGACTCGAATTATGCCTATAGCCCGGCCGGGGACGGCCTCTACCGCCTGGTGCTCACCGTGGACGGCAAAGAGGCGACGGCTCGGGTAGAAATCAAGGAAGAAGCTACCCGAGAATAAACGAAAGGACAAGCCGAGATGGAAATGTACGAATCCCTTGCCCTGGGAATTCCCAACATCCTGTTGCCCCGCCGGGGAATCGACTTGGCCAGATGGGCGGTGGTGGCCTGCGACCAGTTCACCTCCCAGCCGGAATATTGGGCGGAGGTCAAAGCCTTTGTCGGCGCCGCGCCTTCTACGCTGAATCTTATTTTCCCGGAAGCATTATTGGGGACACGGGGGGAAGGGGAACGCATCCAGGCCATCCGGCTGGCCATGCGTAATTACCTGGACAGCGGCCTGTTCGAAGAGCAGCGCGGCTTCGTTTATGTCGAACGCCAGGTCGGCCGGCAGACGCGCCGGGGACTGATGGCCTGCCTGGACCTGGAACAGTACGATTACACCCGGGGCTCGACCAGCTTGATCCGGGCCAGCGAGGGCACCATCCTGGAACGAATTCCGCCGCGGGTCAAGATCCGCGAGGCGGCACCCCTGGAGCTGCCCCACATAATGGTTCTCTTGGACGACCAGGACGATTCGGTGATCGGCCCCCTGGCCGGCCGCCGCTCCCGGCTGGAAAAGCTTTATGATTTCGAGCTGATGATGGGTTCCGGCCATTTGACCGCATACCGGGTAGGGGATAGCAGCCTGGAAGAGGGTATCCTCCAGGCTTTGGAAAAACTGGCGGACCCGGCTCATTTCTGCAAAAAATACGGCCGGCCCCGGGGCACGGCCGTGCTTCTCTTCGTCATGGGAGACGGTAACCACTCCTTGGCCACGGCCAAGACAATCTGGGAAAAAACCAAGCAGGCCACGGCCGACAAGCGGGCGGTAGCGGCCTCGCCCCTCCGCTATGCCTTGGTGGAGCTGGTCAACCTCCACGACCCGGCCCTTGTCTTTGAGCCGATCCATCGCCTCGTCATCGGCCTTGAGCCGGGCCGCAGCCTGCTCGAGGAATGGCGCCGATTCTGCCAAGGCCGTTTCTCAACCCACCCGGTTGCTTCCCTGGAAGAGATGAAAAAGCAGGTGGACAGCCAGCGCGGACTCCCCCATAAAATCGGCCTGGTCCGGGAAGGAGGCTTCAGCCTGGCCGAGGTTCCGGCCCCCGGGTTCAACCTGCCCGTGGGCACGCTGCAGAGCTTCCTCGATGCGTTCCTCAAGGATAGGGGCGCTGGGGAAGTGGATTATGTCCACGGATCGGAGCCGGTGGTCGAGCTGGGCCGGAAGCCGGCCCAGATGGGCTTCTACCTGCCGCCCATGGATAAGCGCGACCTTTTCAAGACGGTCATCCTGGACAGCGTCCTGCCGCGCAAAACGTTCTCCATGGGCGAGGCCAAAGAGAAACGGTTCTACATGGAAGCCAGAAAACTCTTCTAAAAAAAGGTAAAAGTAATGACCCTTATCAACTGCCATGAATGTCGTCAGC
>JBAVVA010000299.1:0-11262 GCA_049697055.1 Candidatus Aminicenantales bacterium | reverse complement strand
GCCCCCGCCCCCTCCAAGAACAAGGCCTCCCACCCCAAGCGGCTCGGCGGGGGTGTGCTATAATGCCTCTTCCGGTGAGATCATGACTCCTTTACCCCATGCCGCGGTCGGCCTGGTGGCCTGGAAATTCCTCTCTCGACGGGATGACCTCCGGGCGCTGACGGCCTTTTTGTTGGTCTCCTGTCTGCCGGACCTGGATTTCGTGCTCTATAATATCCTGGGCCGGCCTCGGCTATTCAGCCATCAGCTCTACAGCCACAATATCCTTATAGCCCTGGCCTCAGCGTTTCTCTTTTTTCCTCTCCTGAGGTCGTCCCGGGAGAGATGGGGCCTGGTGCTCGTCGGGCTGTCGCATTTGGTGATGGATGTCTTTGTCCTGGACGATGTGCCGCCCGTTGGTTTCCGGCCATTTTGGCCTTTCTCCCGGCACCTGGTCAGCTTCGGGTTTTTCCCTTATGTCCGGCGCGGCAACTTGGAGCAGGTCCTGAGCCTAAGAAACCTGACGGCCTTCGGGCTGGAGGCGCTGGTCTTTGTTATTCCCGCAATTCTTATTTGCCGCCGTGAGCTAGCTTTTCTATGGAAGTCAAGGATTTTGAAGAAAAATGTTCAGCCTTCTTAAGCCCGCTGGCCGGCCTCAGGGCTAGCCGCCCAGGATCTTGGCCGGCAGCATGAACAGGGCCTTATATAATTACGAAGGGTTCGGGCAAAAAGTTCACCAAAATTAGATTATACTATTCAACTGATTATGGACGACAGGGAAAAATCAGTTCTGGAGGCGTTGGACCGTCTCGGAATTCCCTTCCGCCGGTATGAGCACCCGCCGGTGTTCACCGTAGAGCAGGCCGAGGTCCATTGGCAGGTCATCGCCGGAGCTCACTGCAAGAACCTTTTTGTCCGGAACCAAAAAGGCAACCGCCATTACCTCATCATCCTGGAAGCGTCCAAGAAGGCCGACCTGACGATTCTAGCCCGGAAGCTGGGCGAGGACAGGTTTAGCTTCGCTTCAGCCGAGCGGCTCGGCCGGTACTTGGGCCTGGAACCCGGAGCGGTCTCGCCTTTCGGCCTGATCAACGATCAGAAAAAAGACGTCAAAGTCATTGTGGACCAGGATCTGAAAAAAGCCGGTTTTGTCAATTTCCATCCCAATATCAATACCGTCACGCTGGGCCTTTCTTATGCCGACTTTGAGAGATTCCTGTCCTGGTGCGGGAACGAGGTTCGGCTGCTCAGGCTCTAGCTCAAGAGGAATGAGGGGAATTGACTTTGGAATAGTTTGGCCTCATACTTCAAATAGTAAGTGTTATCAATTTGATAATACTTACCGCGACTAAAGATAAGAGGGGTTGTAGAATTATTTGAGGTTAAATATTGTCCTCTACCATGTCTAGAAAGAATGAAAATAGGGGGGCAGAGCCTGCCCTTCGATATGTTTCTTGGTCCCTTATCTTTCTAACTTTATTGAATCTTTTGGCCTTTATCATGATTGTCTTCGGTGCTCAACAGGCTTGGCCGGGAAGGCGATATCTTGTCATTTCTGCCGGCCTGTTGGCCCTCAGCCTCGTTTTGGCCTTGTTTGCCAATTGGCGTTTCGCGCGGCTCGGATTCTTCAGCCGGGCGGTCGAAGCTCAGAATATCAACGAGCGCCGGAAGGCGGAGCAGGAGCGTTCCTGCCTGGAAGCCCAGCTTCGTGATGCTCAAAAACTCGAGGCCCTGGGCACCCTGGCCGGCGGCGTGGCCCATGAGATCAACAACCCGGTCAACGGGATTCTGAACTATTCCCAGCTCATCATCGAGCGGCTCGCTGACCGGGATAGAGAGGCAACCGAGTTCGCTGCCGAAATCATCCATGAAGCGGAGCGCATCACTTTGATCGTTCGAAACTTGCTTCAATTCGCCCGGCACGAAAAACCTCGCTACAGCCCGGCCCGCATTCAAGACATCGTCGAGGCGGCCTTATCGCTGATCCGGACCATTTCCAGGCGCGACCAAATCACCCTGGATATCGAAATGCCGGCCGGCCTGCCCAAGGTCAAGTGCCGCAGCCAGCAAATCCAGCAAGTGCTGATGAATCTGCTGACCAATGCCCGGGACGCCCTTAATGAGAAATACCCTGGCTACCATCAGGACAAGATAATCACGGTTCGGACGGGGTTGATGGAAAAAGACGGCCGGCTTTGGCTCCGGACCACCGTAGAGGATAAGGGGACGGGCATTCCCCCTGAGATCCGGCCACGGATCTTTGAGCCGTTTTTCACCACCAAGCCGGGCGATAAGGGCACCGGGCTGGGGCTGGCGGTCAGTCAAGGCATCGTCAAGGAGCATGGCGGCGAGTTGCAGGTGGAAAGTCAGCCTGGACAATTCACCCGCGTTCACCTCGACCTGCTCATCGATAACGACTGGGAACTGGGGTCCGAAGAAGACGTGCTCGTGGAAGGAGAGGAACTATGGCCAGAGTCCTGATCGTCGATGACGAAAAAAGCATTCGTAATACCCTGCAAGCCTTCCTGGCCGACCAGGGCTATGAAGTGGATGTGGCCGAGGATGTCGATGTGGCCATGAAACTCCTGGGCCAGGCCAGCTACGACGTTGTCGTATCCGATATTATTCTCCCCCGAATCTCCGGCATCACCCTACTGGAGACCCTCCGCCAGGCCGCCCCGGAAGTCCAGGTGATCCTGATGACCGGCGAGCCGACCGTGGAGACGGCGGTGGCCGCCGTTCGAGCGGGCGGCCGGGATTACCTGACCAAGCCCGTCAACAAAAACGCCATCCTCCGGGCGGTCGGCCATGCCGCCCAGGTTAAAAAGCTGGAGGACGATAAAAGACGCCTGGAGAGCCTCAACCGGCAGTACCAAAGCAGCCTGGAGAACGTGGTTAAGACCCGGACAAGGCAGCTAGAGGCGGCATTGGAAGAACTCCGTCAGACTATTGATGGAGTGTTCCGGGCCATGGAAATCACCGTTGAATCAAGGGACCCCTACACCGCCGGCCATCAGCGGCGAGTGGCCAAACTGTCGGGGGCCATCGGGGCTAAAATGGAACTGGATGCGGAACGGTTGAAAGGGATCCGCTACAGCGCCCTCATCCATGACCTGGGCAAGATCGCCGTGCCCTCCGAGATCCTGAGCAAGCCGAGCCGTCTGACCGATACCGAGATGAACCTGATCAAGGCCCACCCCCGGGTCGCCTTTGACATCTTGAAAGGGATTCATTTCTTGTGGCCGATTGCCGACATGGTGCTGCAACATCATGAAAGGCTAAACGGTTCCGGATATCCTCAAGGGTTGAAAAGCGAGCAGATCCTCATGGAGGCCAGAATCCTCAGCGTGGCCGATGTGGTCGAGGCCATGACCTCGCACCGTCCTTATCGTCCGGCCCTGGGCCTGGATAAAGCCTTGGACGAGATCGCCCAGGGCCAAGGCAGGCTTTATGACCCGCAAGTGGTCACAGCCTGCCTCAGTGTCTTTAACGACAACGGCTTCAGTTTCGATAAGGAGCTCAGGGAAGAGCCGGTATCATTTCATTAAAGCGAAGAGGGTTCGAACAGCCGCACTGCGCTTGACAATGGGTGCTCTTCTCTGGTAGAAACAAAAATCGAAGCTGAGACCTGCAGGATGTTCAAAATCGTCGTGGTGGATGATGACCGGGTGACCCTGGCTTTGTTGGAAAAGGCTCTGCGGCGCGACGATATTCAGGTTTTTACCGCCTTTGATGGCCTGGGGGGGTTGACCCTGGTCAGCCGGGAAAAGCCGGAGCTGGTGATCGTCGATCTTTTGATCCCCCAGATCGATGGGTTTGATCTCTGCCGCAGGATCAAGGATAACCGCCTCCTCCCCGAGACAAAAGTCATTGTCATGAGCGCGGTTTACAAGGGCCTCTATTTCAAGCGCGATATCAACCAGAGCGGGGCCGATGCCTTTGTGGCCAAGCCCATCAACATTCAGGAGTTGAAGGCCAAGGTCGAGGGCTTCCTCAAGAGCAGCGGGGAGCAATCGCCCCACCAGGCCTGATCCGATTCGATTTCAATTCTGAATATTTCTCATGAAAAAAACCAAAACGCCGCAAACCTTGGCCTGGCTGTCGGGTGAGGCGGAAGATGCCGGCCGGGATTCCTCGCCGCCGGCCTCGCGCGTCCCGCTGTCCGAACTGTCAAATTCCGATCTGTTGGACGCTTATTCCCGGGCGGTCATCGCCGTGGTGGACAATGTCGGCCCGGCCATCGTTTCCATCTCTGTAGGCCAGGCTTCCACCCCGGCCGGCTTTGAACCGGAGGGCGCGGGCTCGGGCTTCGTCATCACTCCCGACGGCTACATCCTGACCAATAGCCATGTCGCTTCGGAGGCCAAGCGGATCGAAGCCATATTCACCGACGGCCGCAGGCTCCCCGCCGCGCTGGTCGGAGACGATCCATCTTCCGACCTGGCCGTCATCCAAGTGGACTTCTCCGCGCTGCCCTATGCCTCCCTGGGCGATTCATCACAATTGCAGGTAGGGCAACTCGTCATCGCCATGGGCAATCCCTTCGGCTTCCAGTCCACGGTCTCCACGGGCGTGGTCAGCGCTCTGGGCCGTTCACTGCGCAGCCGGGAGGGGCGCCTCATCGAGAACATCATCCAGCACACGGCCCCCCTCAACCCGGGCAACTCCGGCGGCCCGCTCCTCGATTCGCGGGGGCAGGTGGTGGGTGTCAACACGGCCATCATCGCCCAGGCCCAGGGCATCGGCTTCGCCATCCCTTCCGCCACGGCCCGCTGGATCGTCACCCAGCTTCTGACCCAGGGCCGTGTTCGGCGGGGCTATCTGGGGTTGGTGGGTTTTCGCCGCAAGCTCGACCGGCGTCTGGTCCGTTTTTACAAGCTGAGCTCAGATTACGGCCTGGAGATCGCCTCGCTCGACCCCCGCGGTGCGGCCAGCCGCGGCGGCCTTTTGCCGGGAGACATCATCGTCGGCGCCGGGGGCCGGCCGGTGGGAAGCGTTGACGATATTTTTAAGCTGTTGGCGGATTGGCCCATCGGCCGGCCGCTCCCCCTGGTCACTATCCGTCTCAAGGACCGCCGCGAGGTCGAGGTCACCCCGATGGAAGCGAAATACTGAGTCATCCTTTTTTTATAGGACGATCTCTTCTTTATAATCGATCGATATCTTGGCCCCGGGCTTGGGCTTGAGCAGGTCCACTACTTTGAGGAAGGTTTTATTCTTTTTTTGCCACAACCGGTTAATCTTCCGGGCGTAGGCGGCCAAGCCGATGTCCAGCCACCATCCCTTGAAGAACCTAATGATCGTTTGCTTCATTGAATAGAATTTCTTGTGGCTGAAAATCTGGGCCCTCTGCAGGTCGAAAAGGGTGAAATGGGCCGGCTGGAAGACCACATGATGGGCATCGTACAGCGCCCAATCGCGGAAGGCGATGCGGTTCTCGGAGGAAATCTTCTGGTAGAGCTCGGACCCGGGCAAGGGGGTCAGAATAAGGAACTGGGTGGAGGTCAGCTTGGTTTTTTTGGCGAATTTCACGGTATCCTTGATGGTCTGCCAGTCGTCTTCATCAAAGCCGTAGACAAACATGCCGTGGATATGGATGTGATATTTCCGCAGAATGCGGATCGCTCGGGTGATCCCTTCCAGGGTCTGCTTCTTCTTCATTTCCTGCAGGCTCCGCGGGTTCACGGATTCAAACCCAATGAACAGGGTGTGGCAGCCGGCCTTCTTCATCAGCCTGACGAGCTCTTCGTCCTCAGTGATATCGGCCCGGACCTGGGCCGTCCAGCGGAACTTGAACCTTTCCCGGATCATGGCTTGCATGAGGGCCTTGGCCCGTTCGCGGTGGGCGGCGAAATTATCGTCATAGAAGAAGATGTTGTTCCTGGGGTGATTGTATTTTTTCAGCTCGGCCATGACGTTTTCTGTAGAACGAAAACGGTATTTTTTCCCGAACATGCCCGTGACCGAGCAGAAGGAACAATCGAAGGGGCAGCCCCGAGAGGTCAGCATGGGGATGACCGGACGCCCGCTCCAGCCGTGATCCGGCTTTAAGAGGGACAGGTCGGGATAGGGGATGGCGTCCAGGTCCTGGGGCATAGGCCGGGCCGGGTTGTGCACCCGGCCGGACTTATTGCAAAAAGAAAGATTAGCAATACCCGAATAATCAGCCCCTGAATCTCTGGCCTTGATCAAGGACAGCAGGGTCTGCTCGCCCTCCCCCCGGATGACGAAATCGGCATGGCCGAGAGCCTCCTCGGCCAGGAAGGTCACGTGAGGCCCGCCCATTATGACCGGGACCCCCATCTCCCGGATTTTATCAGCCAGGGCATAAGCCCGGGGAGCCGTGGAAGTGATGGTTGAAATCCCTACCAGGTCCGCCGTTCGAACCTCCTCCAGGTCGATCTTCCTAACCTCTTCGATATAGACCTCCACCTCCCAGCCTTGCTGCTTCATCATTGTGCCCAGGATCAAGCAGCCCAGCCGTGGAAGCGGGAAAAGGGAAAAAATGTGCAGGTTAGGTGACTTGGGCTCGATGAAAACGATTTTAGGCATGGCGGCCTCCGTTTCGAGAAGTCATCCGCTTCTCGTTTTTTTGTTTCAAGATCATGATTTCCTTTCTTTTTTTCTTGAGCAAACCATCCCAGCGCGAGATCCCTTCCTTGAATAGGCTCATTTTGTCGTTAAAGGCCTTAATGGCCTTCAACATAGTTTCCAGCTTGGAGGCTGCCTCCCGCCCGGAAAACGAACCCATGTCGCTCTGTAGAGCCAGGAAGTCTCGAAAATATCCGGAAATGTCCTTTATCTCCTCCAGGGTATAACCGAAGAGCTGCAGGTCCTTGATCAACTGGCACAGATAGACGTACACCTTGGCGTAAAGGCGAAACCCTCCCTCGCTCCGCATGTCGGGTTCGATGATCCCCTTGTCTTCCCAGTGCTTGATCGTCCTCGGGCTTAGGTTCGACTGTTCAGCCAGGCTCCCCACGGTCAGATACTTCTCCTTTGATTTCCGTTCCTGTTTATTATGCTTTTCCACGGGAACGCCCACCTTTTTGAATATCTTTTGTATCTCGTCGTGTCGGTATCCCAGGGCCATCAGCTTCTGGATGTGGACGATCCTTTGGCCGGCCGCTTCGGAGAAAAGGGGTTCCTGGCCATCGGTGTATCCTTCCGGCCTCACCAGCTTCAACCTGGTCCACTCCACCAGGTTGTCCCGGGCCAGTCCGAAGCGGGTCAGCAATTCTTTTTGAGTGAATACGTCCTTTTCCATAACGAACCCTTACGTTTACAGATGATTTATTAATACAAAACTTATACGTTTATGTTTAAATAAAACCCAAGCCACTGTCAACAGTTATTTTTTAATTTGTCATTCTCCGGCTTGGCTGCGCGGAAGACAGCCCGGCCCTCAGTGACCAGGCAGTCGATAAAAGGATGGCGGCTTTTACTGGAACATCTTTTTAAGCAGGCCGACCATGTCCAGGGCCGCATCGATTTCGGTCAGGGGAATATTCTTGGCCTTGGCGATGGCCGAGAACCTGCCGTCGGCGTTGCTTTCCTTGGTGACGATCAGGTAATCGGCCGAGGGCGCCACCGTATCAATCATCCGCTCATGGTCGCTGCCCTTGGGGCCGCGAGTGGATTTGCCCCCGACGTGAACGGCGATGATGAAAATCTTCTTCTGCTTGCAGAACTCGATCACTTTCTTCAGCCTGGCATCCTCGCTGTCCACGGTCAGGCCCGAAGCGCCCATGCCCTTCATGCTGGCGCCGATGGCAAAGAGGACGGTCTTATAGGGAGTGCCCTTGGGGAATTTGGCCAGGTCGGTGTAAACCTCGACATGGAACCCTTCGCCGGATTCCTTGCCGGACAGGCCGACGCCGGCGCCGACAAGCTCGGGCGTGGGCACATCGCAGTAGTCGTAGCCCAGGCCGGCCTCTTCCAGAACGATGTTGACGGTGACCACATCCTGGCTCTGCCCGGCCGAGGTGGTGAGCAGGGGCAGCTTAGCCTTGGGCGGAGCAGTCGGTCCCGGGGCGGCCGGGAGGCTCAGGACCAGGGCTGCCAAGGCAAGAGCGATAAGGACAGACTTGAATACTTTCATAGTTTATTATCTCCTTTCTCTTTAAAGCCTCACCCTCTCTTGAATCATGGAATGGAATCGGGGATGCATCACTTTTAGCTTATCTGGCCTCACCCTGTTCGGTGAGGACATCCATCATCTTGACCGCTTTCTCCCAAAGCGAAACGGGCTGGGGCTTTATCCGGTCGCGCGACCGCTTGGCCGCTTCGTAATAGCCCAGGTGATTGTACTTGACCAGCAGGTCGTCGCCCAATTTCCACCAGGCCTTGACCACTTCCTCGGCATGGGCCAGGCAGAGCCCGGTCATGTAGCCGGCCGCCTCCTGCGGGGATCTTTGGAAGCGGGACATGATCTCTTGGTCGATCTCCGGAATACGGGCCACCATGGACTGCTCGTACTTGGCCCTCATTTCTTGGACATCCTGGATGGCGTAAGAATAGACCGGCTGGGTGTGGAAATCGACATAGTCAAATGCCCAGCGGGCCGAATCCCGATTGAATTCCCAGTGGTCGCCGATTTTGAAGGACTGCGGCACGTCGGTGATGCCGGCATAGAGGGGAACGAAGCAGGAGGTGTCCTGGGGGCCGAAGGCCAGCCAGAGGATGCCGCCTACGGGCGAGGGCAGGAAGCTCCGTGTCTGGGTGATGGTGGTGTATTCCACGTTGGGAACGCTGATGAGGCGCGTCCCCCGGTAAAAATTGGGGTTGGCGAAGGGCCCGCCTCGCACGCCGCGCACCGGGTCAAAGGGCGTGCCCTGACACTTGTCCCGGACGATGGCCATCACGTCCGAAACCGACAGCTTCTTGTCCGGTTTGACCGAAAAAGGATAGTCCATATTCGGAAGGTCGGCCTTCAGGCCGAGCGAGGGCGCCACCAGGTTATGGAAGCGCCACAACCGGGCCCGGCGGGGGTTGGTGGCGGCCGACCCTTCCGCGGGCGAGTAGGCCCGTTTCCAGGAGAACGGCTGTCCGCTTTTGGGGTCGTAAAGCTTTTGCTCTACGGCACAAGTCATATAATTAGAGGAGGCCATGAAGAAATCGGGCTTCTTGAGGTCGATAGCGCCGATACGGCTCTCGTTGGGGCAGACGGACACCTGATCGTCGGGTACACGCTGGGCGGCCCACACCGCGCCGGGTTTCCCGCTTTCCGGTTTCCACAGCGGACCGACGGGCATGATCTCAAATATCCAGACTTCCTTGGCGTCGGCCACGGCCAGCATTTCGCCCCGGTCGGTGTAGCCGTAGCCGTATTTTTCGGCCAAGCTGCCCATGAGCTTGATGGCCTCTCGGGCGGTCTTGCTTCTTTCCATGGCCAGCAGGGTCAGCATAGTGATGTCGAACTTTACGGTGGGCGTGGGGTTGGTCAGCTTGGGCACGTTGCCCAGCGTGGATTCCCCGATGGCCACCTGCTGGTCGTTCATGTAGCCGAACATGCCGTGGATGTAGCCGAAGGTATGGGCCGGCTGGGGAATTTCCAGGCCGGTTGCATCCTTGAGGACCACATCCCATTTCAAACCCTCCGAGGGGGGGAAGGCTTTGAACTGGTCGATGTGATAGATCTTGCGCGTGGCACCCGGCTTATAGTCGGCCGGCGGAACCGCCCGGAAAGTCCAGTCGCAGGTACCGCAGTCGCAGGTGTGGGTGGCAAAGATCGAGCCGTCGGTGGAGGCATCCCTGCCCACCATGACCACGGTGCAATTCTCCTCCGCCCTGTCCAGAGCCGTTTCGGCCGGCGCGGGTGTTGCCGCAGGCCCTGGCGACCTCAAAATAATGAAGCCGGACAAAAGAAGGGCGATAAGGGCGACTCCGGCTAGGAGCCCAATTGACCTAATCTTCACTGTCTTCCTCCTTATATCGCACTTTCAATCTCTTGGTTTTTTATTTATCGCTCGATTCAGTCAGGACGTCAACCATTTTGACCGCTCTCTCCCAGAGAGGCACGGCCTGGGGCTTGCTCCGGTCGCGCGACCGGTTGGCCGGTTCATAAAAACCCAGGTGATTGTACTTGACCAGCAGATCGTCGCCCAGCTTCCACCAGGCTTTGACCACGCCCTCGGCGTTGGCCAGGCAGAATTCGGTCAAGAGGTCCGCGGCCTCGGCCGGAGATGTTTTAAATTTTTCAGCCGCCTCGAGGTCGATATCCCTCAGGCGGGCCAGGGACGTTTGCTCGTGCCTGACTTGCGCTTCCCGGACATCCTGGATGGCCTGGGCATAAACAGCCTGGGTATGATAATCGACGTAATCGAATGCCCAGCGGGCCGAGTCCCGGTTGAACTCCCAGTGGTCGCCCACCGAGAATGAAACCGGCAGGGCCGTGATCCCGGCATAGAGCGGGATATAGCAGGACGTATCCTGAGCCCCGAAAGCCAGCCAGAGGATGCCGCCCACCGGCGAGGGCAGCCAGCTCCGGGTCTGGGTGATGGTCGTGTATTCGGCGGCCGAGATACTGATGAGCCGTGTTTCTTTATAAATGTTGGGGTTGGCCCAAGGACCGCCGCGGATGCCTCGAACCGGGTCGAAAGGAGTTCCCTGGCTTTTATCCCGAGTGAGGGCCATAACATCGGCCACTGATATTTTTTTATCCGGCTTGACTGAGAATGGGTAGTCCATATTTGGCAGGTCGGGCTTCAGCCCCAGGGAGGGCGCGACCAGGTTGAAAAAACGCCACATTCGCGAGCGGCGGGCACTGGCGGCCGCCGACCCTTCGGCGTGTGCATAGGCCGACTTCCAGGAGAACGGCTTCCCGCCGCGGGGATCATAAAGGCCGTTCTCCACGGCCAAAGCCTTGTAGTTGGGGGAGGCCATGAACAAATCAGGCTGGGAGAGGTCAATCTCCCCGATGCGGCTCTCGTTGGGGCAGACGGATACCTGGTCGTCGGGTACGCGCCGGGCGGCCCAGGCCGCGCCGGGTTTCCCGCTGTCCGGTTTCCACAGCGGGCCGACGGGCATGATCTCAAAGATCCAGGCTTCTTGAGAGTCGGCCACGGCCAGCATCTCGCCGCCGTCCAGATAGCCGTAGCCGTACTTTTCGGCCAGAGTGCCCATGAGCTTGATGGCCTCCCGGGCCGTCTTGCATCTTTCCATGGCCAGCAGGGTCAGCATGGTGATGTTGAACTTAGGCACGGGCGTGGGGTTGGTCAGCCTGCGAGCGTTGCCGATAGTGGACTCGCCCATGGCCAGTTGCTGATCGTTCATATAGCCGAA
>JBAVVA010000298.1:0-3755 GCA_049697055.1 Candidatus Aminicenantales bacterium | reverse complement strand
CGTCAGCAGGAATGAGCCCGGGGTGAAAAGAGTGTTCCAGGCCGGTATGGTCTGCAGCATGTAAAGCCTGGACATGCTGACCAGAAAAAAGAGGCCTGAGGCGCCGGCGGCCAGGGCTGTTCCCCGGACGACGACCTCGCTCCGCGTGTTCAATATTCTGAACAAGGCCAGGAGGGCCAGCAGAAAAAGCGTCGTCAATTCGAAAACAATCTCGCGGCTGAGCCAGGACTGCTTGAGATTGTTGAGGGCGTTGGTGGCGTTCTTTGGATTCCCCAGGTGAAAAAGGGAGGCCAGAGCGGCTGAGGCCAGAAGCCCTAGGACGATCAAGACCAGGGCCAGGCGAGGATCGCGGCCTCCGCTTGCCGGCTTGGCTGAGCGATTGAAGAACAGGGGCAGGACGACGAACAGGTAGGTTCCTACGGCGAACTGGCTGAGAAGCGTGAAGAGGACCAGAGGCCATTCCCGTCCGGCCACTCAGAGTTCCTCCCAATTGGCCACTTCGGCCTTGTCTGCCTCGGCCGAGGCGGCGTCCTTGTGCGGCCTGATGATCAAGGCCGGCTTGACCTGGGCCGGGTCGGGCAGGGGAAAGATGCGGTCGATGGCGCCGTACCGTTTTTGAAGCTCCTCCAGGTCGCCGAAATCCAGGGCCCGGGCGGGGCAGGCGGCCACGCAGGCCGGCGGCCGGCCGAGGCCCAGCAGGTCGAAACAGAAATGGCATTTGACGGCCAGGTGGGTACGGCCGTCGAAACGGATGGCGCCGTAGGGGCAGGCCCATTCGCAGTACCGGCAGCCGATGCACAGGTTGCCCTCGATGAAGACAATGCCGTCGGCCCTCTTCCAGATGGCCTGGGTCGGGCAGGCGGAGGCGCAAATGGGCTCCTGGCAGTGGTTGCAGGCCAGCGAGATGTTGTAAGCCCGCAGGGACGGCACCCAGGCCTCACCCTGCTTGCGCCAACTGCCGCCGCTCACCTCGTACACCCGCCGCCACAGCACGCCCGGGCCGAGGTTATGCTTGTCCTTGCAGGCCAGTTGGCAGGCCTTGCAGCCGCTGCACTGTGAAGCGTCGAAAAAGAACGCGTATTGCCGGACCATGGCCAGTGCACCGTCTTGTTTATTCCTTGTCATAGTATTCGGCAGAGACGGTGCACTTCCTAGGGGGGAGTTAAGCTCCCCCCTAGGCGCGTCGCTTCGCTCCGCTGACCCCCTGAGGGGGGCCACGCCGCCCCCCTCAAACTCCCCCAGCGGTCGTGCATCGAAGTGCGTAGCTCCGAATAGCAAGGAATTTATGAGACGCACGACTAGCTCCTCAGCCCCTCCCCGCCCTCTCCACCTGAACCATGATCGTGTGCTGGGTGTTGCCGAAGGCGAAAGGAGACCATCGCTCCGAGGTCAGAACGTTGATTGAGCCCCGACGGTCCACTCCCTTGTCGTCGGGCCTCCACCAGGCGCCCTGGGGCAGGGCCGCGACACCGGGCAGGAGGCGATGGGTCAGGCGGCAGGGGACGACCGTCGTTCCGCGGTCGTTGAAAACTTTGACCAGGTCGCCGTTGCGAATGCCGCGCGGCTCAGCATCCAGGGGATTGATGAAAAGGCGCTGGGGGAAGGCTTCCTCCAGCCAATCCACGTTCTCCATAGTGGAATGGACGCGGGATAAATAATGATGGCCGATGAGCTGGAGCGGGAATTTCCGGGCTTCTTCTCCGAAGGGGCTCTCCCATTCCTGGATGTACTTGGGCACGGCCGGGATCTCCTCCGGACGATTGAGGTCGAAGAGCTTCTTGGAGAAGATCTCGATCTTGCCCGAGGCGGTGGCCAGCGGAAATTTTTTGGGGTCGCGGCGGAAGTCAACAAAGGCCACAGCCGGCTTGGTCACCGGCTGCGAATAGGCGCCCATGTTCGACTCGAGCATCTGCTCCAGGGTCGGCAGGCCGGGAAAGCGCGTCGCTCGGAACTGGTCCAGGGCCCACTCCGTCCAGCCGCGCTCGTCCCGTCCTTCGGTGTAGGCCGGGCCCAGCCCCAGCCGCTCGGCGACTTCGGCGCAGATGCGGAAGTCGCTCTTGGTTTCCGGCAGAGGTTCGACGATTTTGGGCATGAGGATGACCTCATCCCCGTACTTCCAGCCGTCCTCCACTCCCCAGGTTTCGAATTGGGTGCAGGCCGGCAGGACGATATCGGCGAAGCGGCCGGTGGGCGTCAGGAAATTGTCCTGAACGACGAGAAACTCGACCAGCTTCTCGTCCTGGAGAATTCGGGCCGTGCGGTTGATGTTGGCGTGCTGATTGATGAGGGCGTTGGAAGCCACGGCCCAGATGAGTTTGATGCCGGTGTCCAGGCGGTCAACACCCCGCACGCCGTCCTCCGGCCCCATCCCTTTCCCGCGCAGCACGGCCTCCGACCAGAGGAAGGAGGGAATTTCGGCCTTTATCGGATTTTCGCCGGTGGGAAAGACGAGCCAGAACGGCCCGCCGTCGGGCGCTTGGAGGGCCAGGCCTCCGGCCCAGCCTCCGGGCAGCCCGACGTTACCGGTGATGGCGGCCAGCACGCACCCCGCCCGGACGACCTGTTCGCCGTAAGCCCGGCGCTGCATGCCGTAGCCCTGATAGAGGACGCCGGGTTTGCGCGTGGCATATTCGCGGGCCAGGCGGGCGATGGTGTCCGCCGGCACGGCGGTGATGGCCTCGGCCCACCGGGGCGTCTTGGGGGTTCCATCGCGACGGCCGAGGATATAATCTTTGTAACTCTCCGCTGTTTCGGCGCCCGGCGGCATCTGGGTTTCGTCGAACCCGAGACAGTGTGTCCGGACAAACTCCCGGTCGTAAAGGTTCTCGGTGATCATGACGTAGGCCATGGCCGACATCATGGCTGCGTCCGTGCCCGGCCGGATGGGCACCCATTCGTCGGCCAGGGAGGCGGCGCTGAGGGTCAGCCGGGGGTCGAGGCAGACCACCCGGGCGCCTTTTTGCCGCGCTTTCTGCAGGAAGAACTCCGAGTTTGTCCCGTCGCGCATCTCGGCCGGATTCCAGCCCCACATCAAGATGTAGCGGGAGTTGAGCCAGTCCTGACGCTGGTTGCCGGTGACGGTCGTGCCGTAGACGGTGGGTGTGGCGGCGCTGATGCAGGCCCAGGAGTAGGAGTTGTAGAAGCCGAGCGAGCCGCCGAAGAGATTCAGCAGGCGCTGGGCCGTCTGGCGGCCGTTGGTCTGGTTGTAGCTGCCCGTGCCGTAAGGCACGAAGATGGCCGCGTTGCCATAGGCCTGCTTGACCCGGAGCAGATCGGAGGCGACTTTGTCCAGGGCTTCTTCCCAGGAGATCGGCTCAAACCGTCCTTCGCCGCGGCGGCCGACGCGCTTCAGGGGATGCTTGAGCCGGTCGGGATGGTACTGACGCCGGCGGTAGGCCAGGCCGCGGGGACAGGCCCGAAGCTGGGGATTCTCCACGGCATCGGGCTGCCGGTCGTCACTCTCGATGCGGGTGATGATGCCGTCTCGGACCCAGACGCGCAGCAGGCAGCGGCCTCCGCAATTGTGAGAGGGACAGCCGGTGCGGACCATGCGCTCTTCGGAGGCGGATGTCTGGACGGCGGGAGATGCAACGGAAGAGCCAGGCCAGGGTGCAGATCCGCTTTTTCCTTTTAATTTAAGGGATGCCGCCGCGGTGGCCACCAGTGTGCTCCAGCGCAGGAAGCTTCGGCGGGGCATGGGCTCCAGCTCGATTTTATTCCGGAGATATTTATGAACGCTCATGGTGTGGGAATCC
>JBAVVA010000297.1:0-1733 GCA_049697055.1 Candidatus Aminicenantales bacterium | reverse complement strand
CCACCTGTCCAGAGCCGCTCCAGGCAAAATGGAGCTTGGCCGTTTCGCCCATTGGTACGAGCTTTTATCGAAACTCGCCGAGGGCAGATAGAACTTGTATTCAACCGGCTTTCTGCCGGAGAATTGGCAGCCCGTCTCATCGGTATAGGCGTATTCCAGCCTGTTGGAGCCGAATTTGAGCCCGGTCATGGGAACGGAGAAGGCCACGGCCTTTGTCTCGCCCACGGCCATGCTCACTGTTTTGGCCTCGCGGAAAAGTTCCTCGTTTTGAGCCGAGACCAGCCTCAGCGCGAGCATCCCGTTTTGCGCTGGAAGCTTCCCGCCGCAGGTTAAATTAAAGGAGACGTCGCTCGTTTCGCCGTAGAGGAATTGCTCTGGTATCTGGAGGACGGCGGCCATCCCGCTCTCGGCAAGAGCAAAGGAGCCAGCCCCGGTCCACTTCCATCTCTGGTGCGTCATCTCTATCAAGGCATAATAAGCGCCGATTCCGGCTTCGGCCCCAGAGGTAAAAGCCCTCTCTAGAACCGTCTCTACATCAGCCGCCAAATCCGCCTGGCCCTGGTCGGTATAAAACGTCTGGACTCTCCCGTTGATATCTTTACCCCACACCCGAATCTTGTAATCGACAGGATAGCCAAAAGCGATTTTGTTTCTTAAGAGGAAGCTGAGCTTGACCTCTTCCCCTTTTCGATAGAGGTTTTTATCCGGCTGGACGCTTGCCTCGACTAGAGGATCCACGACCCTGATTGCCTTCTGCTGGGATCCGACATAAGGCCAGAGGTCCTGACATGGCAAGGTGCGGATATTTACCAATGAACGATAGGGTGCTGCGCCATTTTCTTCAAATGCATGGATCCATAAACTTATAGACTCCTCTACAAGACGATCACCAATTAAATAGGGCAATGTGGCAGTGATCTCTCTAGTTATGGCCCCCTCCGGCGGAACCTCCACTTCTTCCCAGTATGAGGCCGGCGGCTGCAACCCCCAGCCCCAATACAGATGAAGCCTCTTGGCCTCTTCTGCTCGATTCGAAATCTTTACTTGAAATTTTATTGTGCTTCCCTGGAAAGCCTGTGTCTGTTCCGGCTGGATTTCCACGAATAATTTATAGGCTTCTATAAATTCTTCGGATGGCAGGCAGATGCTGAACCGGCCTGTAGCGGCTTCCCTCTGCGATTGGACCTCCTGATCATCAAGGCCGTAAAGCACATAATCCACGTGCCAGATGCCGTAATCGGACTCGGGGATGTTGCTAAGGTTATAAGTCAGGGGGATATCAATTTTTCCGCCGGCCGGGAGGGAGACGAGTCTTTCCTCCTCAAAAACAATCCCCCGGTCGGGCGTCAGCCAGATGATTTTAGCCGAAGAAGCTGTCTCTTCCGATCGATTCTCCACTTCTACATTCAGGTTTACGGCGGGGGAGGGATTATTTCTCAGGTTGTATTGCGGGACCGCAATCCGGGGAGCCAGCGCCCAGGTCAGGAGGTCGCGAAATACCGCCCGTCTTATTTCCGGCGCCCCTGAGGTCCAGTTGACATAGTCCTCAAAGCTGGAGCTGGCCACCACGGTTCCAAGGCCAAAGGAGCAATAAAACAATTCCGCGTCCGCTTTGCCCGTTCGGCTCAGGAGAATCGTGGAGCCGTCTGGGATTTTAGTGAAGTAGCCGTCGACGGGTATCGAGATCGTGGCCTCCGTGATACGGGAGAATACAGGATGCCACCAATCGATAA
>JBAVVA010000296.1:0-13797 GCA_049697055.1 Candidatus Aminicenantales bacterium | reverse complement strand
GCTGGCTTTATGATAAAAAGCGGGAGAAACCCGTCGATTCCGGGCTAAACCGCTCATGGCGCCTCGCTCCTTCCCCCAGGCCCCCCGGCGCCAATTGGGGACCTACCACCTACTTCGTCATAGAGCTTGGTGAGTGGGAATAGGGAGGTCCCCAGACAAGCCTTCTTGGGAGCTGGCTATTTGTCGGGCAGGCAGGTAAAATATCAATTGTGATCGGAATATTGGCGGATTCGCATGACAACCTTACGGCCCTCCGCCGGGCGGTCAGCCTGTTCCGGGACTACGGCTGCAAGCTTATCATCCATGCCGGTGACTTCGTCGCTCCCTTCGCCGCCCGCGAGCTGGAAAAAGGCGGCTGCCCAGTGCGGGCCGTTTTTGGCAACTGCGACGGCGAGCGCCGGGGCCTGGAAGCCGTCCTGGGCCCGCCGAACGAAATCCGGGACGAGCCGTATTCTTTTGAATATTCGGGAAAAACCTTTCTGCTCATCCACTGCCATGAACGGCTGGAGTCTCTCCTGGCCGAGCGTTCCCCCGGCGTGCTTATTTACGGCCACACCCATAAGACGGATATGCGGAAGGCGGGCGGAACCCTGATCATCAACCCCGGTGAGGCCGGGGGGTGGCTTTCGGGCCGGAGCACGGTTGCCGTGCTCGACCCCATGTCCTGGCAGGCGGAGATCCTGAGCCTGGACTGAAGGGAGGACAGCGCAATGCCTCGCGGGTTCAACAAGCGCCAGAAGCCGGCCTGGCAGAAGGTCCGCCGGCCCTTACCCGACTGGAAAAAATCATCCCCAAACAGGCGGCCCTCCTCCCTCGGCCGCCGGCGCCGCGGCCGCGGCGCCAATTAGAGATAGTTTTAATCCTTGCTTAAGGGGAATTGCGCAGGTCAATTTTTTGATTTATCTTTGAGGAGCGCGGATCCAGTCGCCATTGTAATTGATAAAGTCATTCGGTTGAATTTCCCGAGCCTCCTATACTATACTAAATGCTCAATTTTCGGGACGGCCCCCCCGTCTCTGATCTGATTTCATAAGTGCGAAAAGAGGAGAAGGAGACGTGTTCATGAAAAAGGTCATCATCATGGGCGCAGCCGGACGCGATTTCCACAACTTCAACGTCGTCTTCAGAGATAACGACGCCTACCGGGTGCTGGCCTTCACCGTCACCCAGATTCCCGATATCGAGGACCGCAAATATCCGGCCGCCCTGGCCGGCAAGCTCTACCCCCACGGCATTCCCATCCATCCCGAAGAGGAGCTGACCGCCCTCATCAAAAAACACGGCGTTGAAGAGGTGGTCTTCGCCTATAGCGACGTGCCCCACACCACGGTCATGGACCGGGCTTCCCAGGTCCTGGCCGCGGGCGCCGACTTCAGCCTGCTGGGGCCGGAGGCCACCATGATCCGCAGCCGCAAGCCGCTCCTCTCGGTCTGCGCCGTCCGCACCGGGTCGGGCAAGAGCCAGACCAGCCGCAAAGCGGCCCGCCTGCTCAAGGCCAAAGGCCGCCAAGTGGCCGTTATCCGTCACCCCATGCCCTACGGCAATCTGGTCGAGCAGAAAGTCCAGCGCTTTGCCGTCTACGAGGACCTGGAGCGGAACAAGTGCACCATCGAGGAGCGGGAGGAGTACGAACCCCATATCAAGGAAGGCATCATCGTCTACGCCGGGGTGGACTATCAGGCCATCCTGGACCAGGCCGAACAGGAGGCTGACGTCATCCTGTGGGACGGCGGCAACAACGACTTCTCCTTCTATCGGCCCGACCTGGAGATCGTGGTGGCCGACCCCCATCGCGCCGGCCATGAGCTCCTCTACCATCCCGGCGAGACGAATTTCCGCCGGGCCCAGGTAGTGGTCATCAATAAAATGGATACGGCTCCCAAAGAAAAAGTGGAGCAGGTGCTGTCGAATCTCAAGAAAGTCAATCCCCAGGCCAAAGTCATCAAAGCCAACTCCAAGATCATCGTCCCCGACGGCCAGCAGATCCGGGGCAAGGTGGTGCTGGTGGTGGAGGACGGCCCGACCGTGACCCACGGCGAGATGACCTTCGGCGCCGGGTACGTGGCCGCCCAGCGGAACGGGGCCAAAACCATCATCGACCCCCGGCCCTTCGCCGTGGGAAGCATCAAGGAGACCTTCCGCAAATACAGCCACCTGGATAAGGTCCTGCCGGCCATGGGCTACAGCGCGAGCCAGGTCCGGGAACTGGCCCAGACTATCGAGAAATCCGATTGCCAGCTGGTCGTCTCGGGCACGCCCATCGACCTCAGCCGGCTCATTAAAACACATAAACCTATCCTGCCGGTCCGCTACGAACTGGATGAAATCGGCCATCCCAACCTTGAGGATGTTCTCAAACGGTTCTGATGAAAAGGAAAACTGCCCTTATCGCCTTCGGCGGCAACGCCCTGCTGGCCGAAGGCCAGCGCGGCCTGCAGGCCGAGCAGCAGCGCAACGCCCAGACGGCCGCCCGGCTCATGGTCTTCATCGTCCGCAAGGGCTATGAGCTCATCATCGTCCACGGCAACGGCCCACAGGTGGGCAACCTGCTCATCCAGATGGAAGAGTCGGTGACCAAGATTCCGCCTTTCTCCCTGGACGTCTGCGACGGAATGACCGAGGGCAGCATGGGCTACATGCTGGAGAGGGCCATCGTCAACGAGCTGCGCAAGCAGTCCATCGACAAGGAAGTGGCTACCGTCATCACCCAAGTGGTGGTGGACCGCGAGGACCCCGCCTTCCAGAACCCGACCAAGCCCATCGGGCCCTTCTACTCCCAATACCGGGCCCAGCAGCTGACCAGAGAGAAGAAATGGCAAATGGTGGAAGACGCCGGCCGCGGCTACCGCCGGGTGGTGCCCTCGCCCCGGCCCATCGACGTCGTGCCCAAGTGGGTCATCCGCGACCTGGTCCAGGCCGGCCGGATCGTCATCGCCGCCGGCGGGGGCGGCATCCCCGTCATCATCACCGGCAGCGGACTGTTCAGCGGCGTGGAGGCGGTCATCGATAAGGACTACGCCGCCAGCCTCATCGCCCGTGAGGCCAAGGCCGACCTGTTCATCATCCTGACCGGGGTGGAGCGCGTTTGCTGGGACTTCGGCCGGCCGGAACAAAAGCCCCTGGAGGTTATGTCCCTGGCCCAGGCCCAGGAAGGCCTGAACCAGGAGCAGTTCCCGGCCGGGTCCATGGGCCCCAAGATCCGGGCCGCCATCGAGTTCATCGAGGCCGGCGGCGAAGAAGTGCTCATCACTTCGGCCGGTCATCTCAAGGCCGCCCTGCTGGGCCGCTCCGGGACCCGCATCCAGGTCAAGATCAAGGAGGAGGATCATCCGTGAAGAAGGATTTTTTGGCCGTCAGTGACCTGAGCGTCTACGAATTCAACCGGCTGCTGGAGATGGCCGGCCAGATGAAGGCCAAGCCCCGCCGCTGGCACAACGCCCTGGAGGGCAGGGTGCTGGCTATGATTTTCGAAAAGCCGAGCCTGCGAACCCGGATGACTTTCGAAGTGGGCATGCTGCAGCTGGGCGGGGAAGCGGTCTATCTCAGCCCGTCCGACATCCAGCTCGGCAAGCGGGAAAGCGTCGCCGACGTGGGCCATAACCTGGAGCGCTGGGTGGACGGCATCATGATCCGCACTTTCGGACACAAGATCGCCGTTGACCTGGCCGCCGCCGTCCGCATCCCGGTCATCAACGCCCTGACCGACCTGCTCCATCCCTGCCAGGCCATGGCCGATTTTCTGACCCTGCAAGAGAAAAAGGGCGACCTGGCCGCTCTCCAGCTGGCTTATGTCGGGGACGGCAATAACGTCTGCCACAGCCTGATCAACGCCGCGGCCAAGGCCGGGACCAAGATGGCGGTGGCCACGCCCAAGGGCTACGAGCCCTCGGCCGACATCGTGAGCCGGGCCCGGGAAGACGGCCAGGCCACCGGGTTTGTCCTGGAACTCACCCACAACCCGGCCCAGGCCGTCTCGAATGCCGACGCCGTTTACACCGACGCCTGGACCTCCATGGGCCAGGAAAAGGAGAAGGAGAAGCGCAGCCGCATCTTCGCCCGCTACCAGGTCAACGCCAAGCTCATGGCCGCGGCCAAGCCGGGCGCCTTCTTCATGCACTGTCTGCCCGCCCACCGGGGCGAGGAAGTGACCGACCAGGTCCTGGATTCCCCCTCCTCCATCGTCTTCGACCAGGCCGAAAACCGGCTTCATGTCCAAAAAGCGATTATGGTATCATTGATGGGGAAAAGATCCTGACATGGACCCGGAAACGCATCTGACCCAAGTCACTGAGGAGGACCTTCAGTTCATCGAGGCCGACCTGGCCTCCTCGGACAAACCCTCCTCCCTCCGGCAGCTGGCCGAGAAGCTGGCCTACCAGAAGACGGCCAGCCAGCGGATGCAGGACATCAAGAAATACGACTCTTGTTGCCTCTACGAGGTTGGCGACCAGATCCTCAAGGACTACAACGAGCCCCTGACCGTCAGCTCCAAAACAGTCGAGCATTTCCAGGGCTCGGTCGTGCTGACCGTCGTCCGCAAGACCTTCGACCGCGCCTTCCAGTGCGAGATGCTGGAGGTGGACTATATCGGCGGGGGCACTTTCCGGCGCTACATCGACTACATGAAAAAAAGCAAAACCCAGGTCTTCCTGCCCTCCAATACCGGCCAGGAAGGCTTGGCCCCGGAGCAGGTGGCCAAGCAGGACGATCCCCGCCTGACCGAGCTGCCCGTTACCGATAAGGACCTCAAGACGCTGGAAAGAAACCTGAAAGCCGCCCTGCTCAAGTCGCCCGTTTTCTTTTCCTGGAACGACTACTGGCAGCTCAGCCGAAAGCAGGTGGACATCTCCGAGGACAAGATCAAGGAGGCCGAAGCCCTGCTCCAGGAGACGGGCCGGCCGGCCGGCACCGTGGAGCTCGTCCGGAAGCTCTATGGGCTGGAGCCTTCCGCCGAGGCCTTCGACATCCAGTGCCTCAGCCTGAACGCCGTCCTGGACAAGAAGTACAAGAAGGAATTCGTCTTTATCTCGCCGGCGGACTGGGGCCGTTGGCATCTCAAGAAGGTGCTCAACGCCATGCCGGCCAACCTGCCCCTGACCGCGCCGGCGGCCAAGTGTCCGCCCCTGGACAAGGGCCAGGCCCTGGAGTTCAGCATCGTTCAATCCTTCCCCCTCAAGGTTTATCTCACCTGGCGGGAAGTGCTGTCGGGCGGCATCCGGGTGCCCCGCTCCATTCACAAGGAACTGTCCCACTCCCGAGAATACATTTTCACCGACGCCGAGGAGGGGAAGAGCTATCCTGTCTATTTCTTTCCCAACGACTCCTACTTTCTGGGGTTGGCCGAGTTCTTTGCCGCCAACAACATTCCCCAGGGGACCAGCCTGACCCTGGAGCGCAAGGAGGCTACCCAATTCCAGTTCTGGATCAAAAAATCCAAAAAGAAGATCGCCGTGCCCCAGCTGGCCTACGACGCCCAGTCCGACACTTTCAGCGACGGCGGCGAGGTCTTCACTTATGCTCTGCCCAACAAAAGCATCTTCATCGAGCGCGAAGCTCTGACCGGGCTGCTGGCCCTGATCCCCCAGCGGGACGACCTCGACCTGCACAGCCTGCTCATCCTGATCTTCAAGCACTACAGCCAGGAGCCCAGCGCCTTCTCCCTGCATTTCCTGCGGGCCTTCCACCTGGTGGACCTGCTGAAACAGACCACCCAGGAGGACGTGGAGCGCGTGCTCCTTAACTCGACCCAGTTCGCCAAATCGGAAAAGAAGAAAGGGGTTTTCTATTACAAGGCGCCGGTGGAGGCCAAGCCCGAAGAAGAGATAAAAAGGGAAAAGAAGCCGGCCGAGAAGAAGATCAGAGAAGCCCGCCTGCCGGCCGCCGAGGAAGAGGCGGACTATCTGCCCATCGGAATGATCGAGGAGGATTTCCTTCGCGAGGGCGAAGCCGCCGAGGAAGAAGAAGTCCTGCAGGTCGTCGCGGTGGAGGCTCCGGAGCAGGCGCCGGCCTCTGAACTGGTAGTCCCGGCCGCCGGCCGCCGCATCGAGAAGCCCAGGCCTGTCAACGGCGAGCCGGCCGCCCTGCCGGCTAAGAAGGAAAAACCGGCCAAGAAAAAGCCCAAGATCGAGACCGAACGCGTCCCCCGCGCCCGCAAGAGCGAGAAACGGGTCATCGAGGAAAAGATCGAGATCGAGGAGTCGGAGCTGGAGGCCTTATCAGCCATCAAAGAAGTCGAAGGCGAGGCCGCCGAGGTTCCGGCGGCCGAGGCCCTGCCCGCCGGCCAGAAAGAAGCCGCTCCGGCGGAGGTCCCCGCTGAGGCTACCAGCTTCGGCGGTCTGTTTGCCGAAAAGCTTAAAAGCGCCCTGAAGAAAAAGCCGGAAGATATAGAAAAAGATAACGAAAAAGATAAACAAAAAGAAAAAGATAAAGAAAAAGACAAACCCAAGAAGAAATAAAACCGGCCTTCAGCGGAAGATAAACTCTCTCTTCAGCTCGTTCCGCGGATCGACAATTCGGACGGGCAAGCTTAGAACAGAAGGTTGAACTCTCCCAACTTCACATTCTTCCTGATTTCACCAACACCCCACACTTTGGGCGGCCTGGGGCCGGGCTTGGGCTCGGCCTTCAGCCGGAAGGATATCTCCTTCGTCGGCTGCTTTTGTTTGGCGACCAGCCATACCGCCACTTTACCTATCCACTCTTGGCTGTTCCGGCCGGGCCGCGCCTGGACCGCAATTTCGTGCTTGCCCGGCCGGACATCGATGATGAACCACTGGGACCGCCCCTCCTGAGGCTCGGTCTTGACCGCCGCCTCCGCGCCGTCGATCCAGGCCGAAAGGCTCGGTTTGGGTCCGCCGGCCGAGGAGGGGTCCGGCGTCATCAACAGGGCCAGTGCACCCTCCCGCCCCGTCTCCGAAAGGTTGAAGCGGACCGTGAACCTGGGCCGGCCAGCCCCCTCGGGCCGAACAGCCATGTCCGTGACGAGCGACGGCTCTTCATCCTCCGGGAGGGGAAGCGCCCCGGCATTAACGCTCTTCTCCCCCATCACTACGGATTCGATGATTTCCGGGTTCAGCAGCTTCGCCCCTTTTTCAACTCCATAATATTGAACAAGGCAATCCTTTCCCTGCTCCGAGATGACATCGAAGGTTGCGCCCGCCAGGAGGGGCCTGGCCGCTTCCTGGACCGGATAGAGTTCATAAACAGCCGTCTCGAAACCGTCCAAAGGAAAGATGACCGATTCGCCGGCGCGGTAAAGGCCGGGCCATACCCGGCAGGTGGGATAAACTCTCTCCAGGACCAGCCCGCCGGCGCCGGAGTCGAGGCCCACAGCCGGGTCGAGCTTGACCTCCAGCCGAGCGGGCTCCATGACCGGGTTGCGGGCCGCCACGATGCCCCTCGTCCCTTTAAAGTGAACATAGGCATAGGCCTCGCCCTTCAGGGGATTGCCGCCCGTCATTTCCGAATTCATCAGCACCGGAAAGCGGTCCCGGGCCCAGGCCATCGACCGGGCGATGGAAGTCCATTCCCCGTCGGTCAGGATGTCGGGGGAGATGTACAGCTCGTACATGGACACCCCGCGGGCAAAGTAGAGAAGGACGTCATCGGTGAATTTATCGAGAGGCTCGGCCGTCGCGCCCACCGACTCGTGCTGGCCCTTGATGATGCCGTGGGACATGAGGTTGGCCAGGGGGAACCAGAAGTCCTGCTGCCGAAAATCATCGTACAGGATGAAATCACGGTAGGTGATGGCCCCCTCCCGCCGGCTGAGGGAGGGAACATCGGCGAAGCCGTAGTCCATTCCCTGCATCCAGATTGTATTGGCGAACTTAACCCACCAGGGGCTGAGCCAGGTGCCGGAGGTGATGTTGAGGAAGATCGACGGGTTCTCGCGGCGGACCGCCCGGCACATGTCGGCCAGGGATTCCATGACCGCCCGCCGGGAGTAGATGTCGAGGGGATGGCCGTGATCGGGCTCGCTGCAGGAAAATTGCAGGCCGTCCCATTTGTAGTAGCCGACGCCGTCGTTGGCCACGAAATCGGTGACCCGCTTCTTCAGCAGGGCGCCGTATTTCGTGCCGGCCAGGCAGAGCATGGCCTTGTTTTTGTCCCGGCCGACAACCTCATAGCCGTGGGCCCTCATCCAGTTCACCCGCTTCATCCGGAACGAATATCCGCCCGTCGGGCCGAACCACAGGCCCAGGGCTGTGCCCGTCTTTTTCAACTCTTCGGCCAGGGGTTTCAGGCCGCGGGGCCACTGCTCGCCGCGCAAGGCCCAGTCGCTTTCATAGACATCCCAGCCGTCGTCGAGGACAAAAGCGTCGAGCTTGAGGCCGTGCTTCTCGATCATTCTCCGGCGCAGGATGTCCACCATCCGGAGCGCCGTGCGCTCGCTCATGACCTTGTCCGGCGGCCAGTCGGGATATTCGGGTGCGCGGAGGTCGTACCAGGTGTTGTACAGAGAAAAGGGGCGGAGGGGGGCGGCCCGGACCTCGTCAAGATAGCGGAAGAACCAATTTTTGACGAAAGAGTTCGGCGTCAGGCCCTCGACCACCCAGTCGCTGGTCAGTCCGTCGGCCCCGATGAGCTGGCCGTACTCCTGGCCGCACAGGATCTCGGCCCGGCCCTCCCTCATATCAAGATGATTCTCCGCGGCCGGATACTCGACGCCGAAGAAGACGCCGCCGCCGTCGAGGAGGGCGGCCGCCGGTTGGCCGAACCCCCCGTTCTTCAAAACCGAGCCGATCCCGGAAACTTCACCGCGGCGGGTCCAGAACCAGCGGAGGAAGTGATGCCCGAACTCCAAGTCGCTGACGGAAAGGCTCCTCCGGACATAAAAAGCCTCCGCTCCGAGCTGATAAGCAAGCCGAAGCCTGATCGATATTTCCTTGGCCTTGAAGTCCAGGTCGAGTTCCTGTCTCCCTTCCGGAAGCTCCTTCAATTCCCGGCCGATGAAGGTGAAATCTTTTTTGGTCAGAACTACCGGGTTCTCGGCGTTGTTGACCTTGCCCGGCGCCGACCAGTCGGTGACCATGACCTCCAGCCCGAAATCGGCGTCGGTCTCCACGGCCGCCGGCGAAGCGCCGCCCTCAGCCTTCGACCAGCCCGGCTTCGCCTCCAGCCTGTCGGCGGCCAGCCGGCCGTTCTCTACGACAACAGTGAAGCGGACACGTTCGTTTTGTAAAAAGAACGTGCCGGCCCCGTTGTCCGCCTGCTGTTCAGGATGGCCAGCCCGGGCCGTCAGGGGAAAGAGGGCTAAGAAAAAAAAGATCCAAGCGGCCAGGAGGAAAAGCTTGGAGCGTCTCATTCATCGACTCCCAAGAAAGGCCTTGTTCACGGCTCCCCCGCCCACTCGCTCCAGTTCCTGTAGCGCGGGAAAAACATGAACATCAGGAAGAGCGATACGATGAGCAATATGTAAAAATCCCGGTAGAATCCGGCGACCAGGAAGAGGACCACCCCCAGCAGGGCGGGGACCTCGCTCAGGACCGAAGTGAGGATCGAAGCCTGGAGGAGCTTTTGGGCCAGGCGGTCGGGGCTGTCGCCCGGCCTTTTCCTGATGATCATTCCTCGCAGCACCCGAAGGAGGATGACCGCCGCCACGGCCGCGCCGTACAGCCCATAACGGAGGGCATTGGCTGTGCCGGCCGCCAGACCCGGCCCCAGTCTGACCCCCCGCCCCTTCAGGATTTCGACGGCCAGGATATAAACAGGCAAGGCGGCCAGAACCGCGGCCGCCACAAAGAGCGCCGTGCGGAACATCCGGCTGAGTCTTGGGCTGGTCTCAATTTCCATGGTCTTCTCCTTCAGCTTGCGGTTCCAGGATTTCCCGGAGGGAGCCCTTCCTTCGGGTGATACCCATCTGGTCCAGAAGCTCCAAGAGGGGAATGGCGTATTTCCGGGACAGGCCCGTCATCTTCTTGAAATTTGCCACCGACAGCTCGCCGCCCGGAACTCTCCTGACCTTGGCCACCACCTCCTCCAGCCATTGGGAGTGGAGATAGAGGCCCTGCCGGCCGCGGACGATTTTGCGGCGGCTGACCAGGATGGACAGCATCCTGTCCAGAGCGCCGGCCGCCAGGCCGTGTTTGGCCCGGAACTCCTCCAGGGGGGCGGGGTCAAAGCCGCCCTTCAACCAGATCGTCTCGAGCTCGGCCAAGACCTTCTCCTCCCGAATAGTCAGGCTGGGCTGGAAGTCGGCCAGATGGAGCCGGCCCTCGGTCTGGGCCAGCACTCCTTCCCGGAGCAGCGACTGGACGGCCAGAGATAAAACGCGGCGCGGAATGTCATACCTCTTCTCCAACCTCTCCACAGCCAGCCCCAGCTCGGAGGGATGTTGCCGGTGATAGCGGCCGACATGATCCTTGATCTTCTCTCTCAGAAAATCCAGGCTGCCCCGGGCCAGCAGACGCAAAGGCGAGAAGGTCAGGATGAGGAGCTTGCCTTCGGCCTCGAGCGCTTGAGCCAGAGCCAGGGCGCGGTCCGAATCCAGGCCGAGCTTGCGTTGGATGTCGCCGGAGGCGAGGCCCTGGAGCCCTTTGAGCGTGACTAAAGCGGCCAGCCTGTTCTTGCCCTCGCCGGCCTGGGCCGTTTTCATCGACGCTCCTTCGGCTTCACGGAACTCAGGGCCAGGGTCATCCGCCGCTCAAGCGGGTTGACGCTGGCCAGGATCACGGCCAGCCTGTCGCCCAGACGATACAGCCGGCCGGTTCGCCGGCCCACCACAGCGCCCGGCGACTTCAGGCGGTAGTAATCGCCGCCCAAGTCGGCAAAGGCCAGCAGCCCATCCACGAAATAATCATCCAGAGCCAGGACCAGCCCCGCTTTGTTGATCTCAACCACAGTGCCCATGAGCTCCTGGCCCAGCTTCGAGCGGAGCAGCCGGAAGATCCGCCACTCCAAGAGATCCTTCTCCGCGGCGTCGGCGCTGCGTTCCTGGAGAGAGCTATGGAGGGCCGTGGCGGCCAGCCCCTGGGGCTTGGCTTTGCTTCCGGCCAAGACGTCCAGAAGACGGCGGTGCACGATCAGGTCCGGGTAGCGCCGGATGGGCGAGGTGAAATGGGTATAGGTCCGCCGGGCCAGGCCGAAGTGGCCCTGGTTCTCCTCGGCATAGACGGCCAGCCGCATGGCCCGCAGCAGCTCGCGGCTGACAAGCTTTTCTTCGGGCCTGCCCGCCGCATCCTCCAGGACCTTCTGCAGGTCGCGGGAGGAAACCTTCTGGGGCTTGGGCAGGAACAGGCCCAGGGCCAGCAGGGTTTCCCGGAGTTTTTCCAGGTCGGCCGGGTCGGGAGGGGGGTGAACACGGTAGATCGAGGCGGCCCGGCGCTCCTCAAGATAGGAGGCCACCGCTTCGTTGGCCGCGATCATGAAATCCTCAATGAGCCGGTGGGCTTCGTTCTGCCCGACTAAGGCCACCGAGTGGAGCTGCCCTTCTTGATAAACCAGCTCCGGCTGGGGAAGGTCGAAGTCCAGGCTCCCCTCCTCAAGGCGCCGCCGGCGCATGGTCCGGGCCAGCTCCCTCATGGTCCGAAGCTCCGGCAGGAGGGCGGAGTACTTGCGCTCCTCCTCCGGGTCGCCGTTGAATATCTTGAACACCGAGGTGTAGGTCAGCCTCTCGACGGTGCGGATGATCGAGGGCCGGAATTCGACGGCCAGCACCTGCCCCCCGGCATCGACCTCCAGCAGGGCTGAAACGGTCCGCTTCTCCTCCCGCGGCCTCAGGCTGCACAGCCCGTTGGACAGCCGTTCGGGCAGCATGGGCAGGGTCAGGCCCGGAAAATAGACGCTGGTGGCCCGGCCGTAAGCCTCCCGGTCGAGGGCCGAGTCCGGCCGCACGTAGAAAGACACGTCGGCGATATGGACACCCAGCAGAAAGCGGCCGGCCGTCAGCCGGCGGATGGAAACCGCATCGTCAAAATCCTGGGCGTCCTCGCCGTCGATGGTCACCGTCGGCCAGTCGCGGTAGTCCGCGCGCGCCGGCCGCTCCTCGGCCGGTATCTCTCCGGACAGGCTCTCCGCTTCGGCCAGCACTTCCGCTGAAAAAGCCGTGGACAGGCCGAAACGCCGGATGACGACCCGGGCATCCACGCCCGGCTCATCGGGGAAGCCGAAGACCTCTTCAACCTGACGCGTCTCCCGGCCGGCGGCCACGATCATGCCCGGCGCGGCCGAAAAGGCCGGCGCGGCCCGCAGGGGGATTTCTTCCCCACCCAGCGAATCCAAGGGCAGGAGAGAGGGCTGCCCGGCCCGCTCCTGGTAAACCCCCAAGATCCGTTCCTGGAGCCGTTTCACAATGCGGGTGATGCGGCCCTCGGGCTTGTCCGTCCGGCCCTTATCGCTGACCAGAACCTGGACAATGTCGCCCTGCCTGGCGCCGGAGGTAGCCCGGGCCGGGATGAAGATATCCCGGTCCCCCCCTTCTTCGGGAGTGACGAAGCCGAACCCGCCGAAGGCCGCGCTGAACCGGCCGCGGACCGCCTTCGACCCCGGCGGCCAGAAAAACCGGTTGCGAACCTTCCACACCGCGCCCTTGGCCACAAGCTCCCTGAGGGACTTCTGCAGCGCCCTCCTCTGCTTGACCGGCAGGTCGAGCCCGGTGAAGATCTCGCGGAAAGTCAGCCCGTGCCGCGAGCTCCGCAACAGCCTGGACACCTTTTCTTCCATGACCCGTCTTCTTTCTTTAGTAAAAAGGAAAGCTCACATAGGGAATCTTGTATTTCTCCCTGAGGTTCCTGAGGACCAGCCGCCGGACGAGCCCGGTCCTCTCTCCTTCATGCCCGGCGGCACCCCCGGCCCGGAGCTCGCTCCGCGCCCTGTCCCATTCCTCGGCCGGGCAATGGGCCGCCAGGGCTTCTTCGATCTCGGCCTCCAATCTCTCCAAGTCTTCCTCCCGGTCCTCGGCGGACTCGACCAGCGGCAGGGCCCTTTCGTAAGGCCCCTTCAAAAAAAACAATTCCCCCGGAAGCCCGTCCAGGAATTCCTTGACTGCGCGGAGGATATTGGCCTTCTTGTTCTCCCGGCCGCCGGCCCGCCGGGCGCCTCCCGTTCGTCTGTCCCTGACCTGGTCGAAGGCCCGTTGGACAAAAAAGTCGCAATAGTGAAGCGAGACGGCCCGCCGTCCCGGCGCCGCTTTTTTCTGAAGGCTGTAAAAAGCGCTCTCTATCCCCTCCATCACGGCGCTCAAAGGAACACCCTGTTTCTCCCAGCCGGCCAGGACATGGAGCTCACGGGGCGAAAGAATGAACGGAGCGCCGCGGCGGCGGAGAAAAGCCGCGGAGATCTCCTGATAGTAGCGGCTCTTGTCCTCTGTCCCCATGGCCCGGAGGGCTCATCTTTCAGAGGAGCCCCGGCTCCGTTCGAACAGGATCTTCAGCCCCTCCAGGACAAGATGCGGTTCATGGAGGTCCAGGGCCGGGATGGTGGGGAGGAAAAGCTCGGCGAAACCGCCGGTGACCACGACCTTGGCCTCGGCCGAAAGCTCCTTCTTCATTTCGGCGATGAGATGGGTGATAAGGCCCACGTAGCCGTGGAAGAGGCCCGCCTGCATGCTGGCCGTCGTCGTCCGGCCGATGACTTTGCTGGGACGGACAATTTCCACCCGGGGAAGCTTGGCCGTTCGAAGGGAAAGGGATTCGGCAGCAATCTGAATGCCGGGAGCGATGGCGCCCCCCAGGTACTCGCCCTTGGCCGAGACGGCGTCGAAGGTGATGGCCGTGCCGAAGTCCACGATGAGACACGGCCCGCCGTGTTTTTCATAGGCGGCCACGGCGGCCACGATCCGGTCGGCGCCCACCTCGA
>JBAVVA010000295.1:0-1707 GCA_049697055.1 Candidatus Aminicenantales bacterium | reverse complement strand
CCCCGCGTTCCGGACCGGACGGCCGCCATCCTGCGGGGCGGGCCGAGCACGCTGCCCCGGCTGACCGCCGGCGCCCGCGGGCTGCGCCGGGCCGGGGCGAATTTTCTGGTTATCCCTTGCCTGACGGCCCACTATTATTTAGATGAATTGAGAAAGGCCTGTCCAATCCCGGTCGTGAGCCTGCTCGAGGAAACTGAGCGGTTCCTGAGGCGCAGCCGCCCTCGGCTGCGCTGCGTCGGGCTTTTGGCCAGCAGCGGCACGATCCGCTCCGGCCTTTTCCAAAAAGCAATGGCTAAAATGGGCGTCCAAGTTCTGGTCCCCTCGGAATCAGAGCAAAAAAAGGTCAGGGAAGCCATCTACGGCCGTCAAGGCATTAAAGCGGGTTTCACCTTGGGCAAGTCGAAGACTCTCCTCCGCAGTGTTGCGGCCCATCTCATCCGGCTCGGCGCCCAGGCTCTTATTGCCGGCTGCACTGAAGTCCCCCTGGCCCTCAAGCCGGAAGACCTGCCCGCCCCCATCCTCGACCCCATGGACATCGCCGCCCACTCCTGCATCCTCCGTGCTGGTTTCAAGCTCCGCGGCTGATACGGCCCTATCCAAAAAGCATCGCTTTCTTCGTGAAAGACCCAGATCATGAGGTTGAATGATTAGTGCATTTTTTGCCCTGTCCTTGACAACGATTGCCTGATTGGATATCCTGAAAACCTTTTAAAGGAGGTGAATATCCGTGGCTTTTGTCGCTGTAGAAGAAGGCGAATCTCTCGAAAACGCGCTTAAACGGTTCAAGAGGAAGGTCCAGCAGGAAGCCATCATCAAGGAGATTAAGAAGCACTCGGTCTATTTCAAGCCCGGCGAGCGGAAACGGATGAAAGCCGCCCAAGCCAGAAAGCGCATGAGACGCCGCCTCAAAAGAGAGCGAGATATCGAATACTAGGGTCCGACCCCTCCTTCAATTCCCCTGCCCGGCCTGAGCCGACGTCCAACATGGAGCATTCGGAGAGAACCGTTCATCTCGAGAGTGGCGCCCGGCCGACGAGGCCTAAGCCATCCTGGCTAAAGGTCCGGCTGCCCTCCCAGGCCAACTATTTCGAAGTGACCCGAACGCTCCGGGGGCAACGTCTCCATACAATCTGTCAAAGCGCCCGCTGTCCTAATATCGGCGAATGCTGGTCCGACAGAACAGCCACCTTCCTCCTCCTGGGCGATGTCTGTACCAGGTCCTGCGCCTTCTGCGCGGTGGCCAAGGGCCGGCCGGAGCCGCCCGACGCGGACGAACCGCGGCGGGTGGCCGAAGCCGTGGCCGCTTTCGGCCTGAGCCATGTCGTCCTGACCTCAGTGACGCGGGACGACCTTCCTGACGGCGGAGCCTCCGCCTTTGCCCGAACCGTGTCCACGGTCAAAGAACGGAACCCGGGGACCACGGTAGAGGTCCTCATCCCTGACTTCCAGGGTGACGAAGAGGCGCTCGGCACGGTGACCGCCAGCGGGCCCGAGGTAGTCAACCACAACCTGGAGGTTCCCGAGGCTCTCTACCCGCTTATCCGACGGTCCTCGCCTCACTACCAGAGGTCCCTCAAGGTTCTGCGTCTGGCTAAGTCCAAGGGCGTCACCACCAAATCTGGCCTGATGCTGGGTCTGGGTGAGAGCGAAGCGGAAATTCTCCAGGCTTTTTCCGACCTCCGCGGCGTCTCCTGCGACCTGCTGACC
>JBAVVA010000294.1:0-14159 GCA_049697055.1 Candidatus Aminicenantales bacterium | reverse complement strand
GAGGTGATCGGCCGAGAAGCCTCTTTCTACTTTGAAGGCGAACAAGAGACCTATGACCTGCTCCAGCCTCTTTTCAACGGGAATAAAGATATGATCTATGTGGAGAGCTGGCAGCGCCGCAAGGATGGACAAAAGCGGCTGCTCGCCTGGCAGTGCCGGGTGCTCAAGGATGAGCGGGGAAACGTCACGGGGGCACTCTCTTCGGCGCGCGACATCACCGAGCGCCAGCTGGCCGAGGAAGACCTCAAGCGCGCCCTGGCCGACCTGGAACGCTCAAACAAGGAATTGGAGCAGTTCGCCTCCGTTGCCTCCCACGACCTCCAGGAGCCCCTGCGCATGGTGGCCAGCTACACGCAGCTTTTGGCCCAACGCTACGAAAACCGGCTCGACGACAAGGCCAAAAAGTACATTGATTACGCGGTGGACGGTGCGGTCCGCATGCAGAGGCTCATCAACGACCTCTTGACCTACTCGCGCATCGGAACAAGGGGCAACCCGCTGGAGCCCACGGACGCACATTCAGCCCTGGGCGAGGCCATCAAGAACCTCGCCGCCACGATAGAGGAGAACCGGGCGATCATCACCAATGACGAGCTGCCGACGGTGCGCGCCGACGCGTCCCAGCTTGTACAGGTCTTCCAGAACCTCATCGCCAACGCCATCAAGTTCCGTGGAAAAGACATCCCGCGCGTCCATGTGTCCGCCCAAGACCATGGCCGCGAGTGGGTCTTCTCCGTCCGGGACAACGGCATAGGCATCGATCCGCAGTACGCGGACAGGATCTTCCAGATTTTCCAGCGCCTGCACACCAGGCAGGAGTACCCCGGCACCGGCATCGGCCTGGCTGTATGCAAGAGGATATTGGAACGCCACGGCGGCAGGATATGGTTTGAATCCGAGCCGGGAAAGGGCTCGACGTTCTTCTTCGCGATTCTGAAGTAGGAAAGGAGGTGGCATCAATGGACGCCTCAAAACTTGTTAGGCCAATTGAAATTCTTTTGGTTGAGGACAACCCCGGGGACGCGGACTTGACCAGGGAGGCTATGGAGAACAGCAAAATGCTTATCACGATGCACGTCGTCGGCGACGGCGTCGAGGCGATGGCCTTCCTCCGGCGCACGGGGAAGTATGCCAACGCCTCGCGCCCGGACATCGTGCTTCTGGACCTCAACCTGCCCAAGAAGGATGGGAAGGAAGTCCTGGCCGAGATAAAGACGGACCAAGACCTGAAGCGTATTCCGGTCGTGGTCCTGACCATTTCCAAGAACGAAGAGGACATACTCAGGAGCTACAACCTCCATGCGAATTGCTACATCACGAAACCGATCGACCTGAACCAATTCGTCAAGGTCGTGCAGGCCATCGAGGATTTCTGGCTGACCATCGTCAAGCTCCCGCCGAGCGGATCAATAAAATGACCGAGAGACTGCGGGTCCTCTTCGTCGAGGACAACCCGGCCGACATCGACTTGATCCGGGAGATGCTGCCCGAGACAGGGCCCGTAAGTTTCCGGTTGGAATCCGTGTCGCGGCTTTCCGAGGCGTTCAGCCGGCTGGAAGGCGGAGACATCGATCTCGTCCTGCTTGACCTCGGCCTGCCCGACAGCCATGGACTTCAAACCTTCCACAAGCTGCGGGAAGCGGCGCTTGATATCCCGACGGTCGTGTTGACAGGAAATACAGATCAGGAAACGGCCATTGCCGCGGTGAGGGAAGGCGCCCAGGATTATTTTGTCAAGGGTGAGGTCAGTGGAAGTCGGCTGGCGCGTGCGGCGCTGTACGCCGTAGAGCGCCAGCGGGCGAAGGAGGCGCTGCGCCGAACGGAAGAGAACTTCCGCCGCTCTCTGGATGAGTCCCCGCTGGGCGTCCGCATCGTCACCGCCGAGGGGGAGACCCTCTATGCCAACCGGGCCATACTGGATATTTACGGATACGACAGCATCGAGGAACTGAGGGCAACGCTCGTAAAGACGCGCTATACTCCGGAAAGCTATGCCCAGTTCCAAAGAAGAAAGGGACAAAGAGATCGAGGCGAGTTGGACATCCCTGAATATGACATCAGCATCATCAGGAAAAATGGCGAAGTCCGCCATCTCCGGGTCTTCCGCAAGGAAGTGCTGTGGGACGGCGAAAAAAAGTATCAGGCCATCTACCTGGACGTCACCGACCGTCAGCGGGCGGAGGAGGCGCTGCGGGAGAGCGAAAGAAAACTAAAGACCCTTTTCGAGATACTACCAGTGGGCATCTCCATTCTCGACGCAGAGCAAAAGATCGTCTATGGGAATCCTGCCCTGGCAACGATTTTGGACCTTCCCGGGGAAGGTCTACTCAGGGGAGATTACACCAAACGAAAATATCTCAGGCCGGATGGGACGCCCATGCCGGCCGAAGAGTTTGCCAGCACACGGGCGATCAAAGAGCAAAGAGCGGTTCACAACGTTGAGACCGGCGTCGTGAAGGAGGATGACACTGTTATCTGGACTAATGTGAGCGCAGTCCCCGTTGCATTTCCAGATTGGAAGGTGGTCATCGTCACTTCTGACATTACCGAGCGCCGGGAGGCTCAGCAAAAACTGAAGGAAGCGCTGGGTAAGCTGCAATTGTCCCTCAGGGGGATCATCCAGGTCATATCCCGGATAGTGGAAATGAGAGATTCTTACACGGCCGGGCATCAGAGGCGAGTAACCGCCCTAAGCCAGGCCATCGCCCTGGAAATGGGGCTGGCCGAGGACCGGGTGGAAGGATTGTGCCTGGCCGGGGAAATTCACGACCTGGGCAAGATATCCGTGCCCACCGAAATCTTAAGCAAACCCACCCGCCTGACGGTATTTGAATTCCAGTTGATCCGGAATCATCCCCGGACGGCCTATGACATCTTTAAGGAAATTGATTTTCCCTGGCCCATCGCCGAGATCGTCCTGCAGCACCACGAACGAATGGACGGGTCCGGATATCCCCAGGGTCTGAGGGAAGCGGACATTCTCCTGGAAGCCCGGATCCTGGCCGTGGCGGATGTCGTAGAGGCCATCTCTTCTCACCGGCCTTACCGGCCCGCTTTGGGGATCAACGCAGCCTTAGAGGAACTCGAGCAGAAAAAAGGGATTCTTTATGACCCCGAGGTGGTGAAAGCTTGTTTGACTCTATTCCGGGAAAAAGGGTTTACTTTTCAATAGCCGGCCTTTCTGGCCAGGGCTGAGACTAAAGCGGCCCGTACCCGTAGGCCCTAGAACCTCAAGGTCAAGCCCATATTCAGGGCGAACCCGCTGAAATCCACGACGGCTTTCCTGACGTTAAGAAAGGCCGGGCCGGAGGGTTGTTCATCCAGGACGTCGATGACGGAGAAGACGGCCCCCTCGGCCAGCTTATAATCGATAAAATAAAGAGTGCCTTCTTGGAGGATCGACCCTCCCTCGCTCGAGATTCGCTCCAGGCTTCCGGAAAAATTCGAGATGCGGGCCAAGCGGGCCTGGCCTTCCAGGAAGACCGCCGCCCATCGGTTCAGCCTGAGCTCGAAGCCGATCCCGCCTTGATAGCCCAGCCCGGCGGACTTCAGTTTATAGCGATCCTTCTCCCAGTAGCCGTTCCAATCCCTTGTATATTCCGCTTCAGCCCTGACCAGGTAATATACGGCGCCGGCCTGGAGCCGGATTTCCAGGCGGTCAGTGAGGGGAAGAAGACAATGAAGGCCGGCCCGCAACGGCACGGCCCAAAGCCGGACTTTGATCTCATGGCTCGAGGGAACGACATCGTTTGATGGAAAATGGCTTTGAGAACTGGCCGAGCCGCTGATAGAACCGGCTCCTAATCCCAGGGACAGCCTGGGGCCGAGAGGAATCAGGAGGTCGGCCCCGGCCTCAATTCCCCAACGGGCGCCGACGAAGCCGGCCCCCCCCGGGGAGGCCATAGAGTTCCGCCGTATGGTTCCACAGGTCGAGCCAGCCGGCCAGGCCCCGGTTGAGATCGCCCGGCTGAAGGGTGCTCAAGCCGCCATAAAAACGCAAGCTCAACGATTCCCTTGAATATTTGCGAGACTGGTCCTCGGCCGACAACAAAGCGGCCAGCAACAACAGGGATGAAATGATGAGCAGCGCTTTCTTCACGACGAATTGACCAGCCGGCCTCGAAATAAGGTAGAAAACTCGCCGAAAAAAGAGAAGGGGTACAGCCCCTTCCTCAGGGGAAGGAAACCGTACCCCGTAGAATCCGTCGAACTCAGATCTTCAGCCGGTTACAGCCTGACGATAATGCCTACGACCAGGGAGAATCCGCTGAAATCGATCTTGCTCTGCCTGACGTTGCTGATTCCCACGCCGCTGGGCGCGGTGGTGTCGACATCGGAAAGCGTCCAGGTATGGCCGGCGCCGGTAAGATCATACGTCCACAGCTTCCCGTTATTGGTGAACGACCCGCCGCCGCTGTCGGTGGCCACAGCGTCCCCTTCAAAGTTGGAAAACGCGGCATACCGGCCTTGGCCTTCCAGGAAGATTCCGATCATCGGGCTGAGCTTGAACTCCAGGCCCACTCCGCCGTGGAAACCGATGCCGCCGCCGGGGAAGTTGTCGTATACGTTCTGAGTCCAAGCGCCCGTGGTTTCGGCGCGATAAAGGCCATAGCCTGTGGCCAGATAATAGCCCACCCCGGCATTGAGGTTCACGCCGATCATGCCCGAGGTCGGCAGGAAATAATAAAAGCTGGCCTTGATGGGGATGGCGCTGGCCTTGACCTCATAAGTCTCATCAAGGGGCGGCATGCCGGGAATAATACTGGTGTAGGAGATATCGTTCTTTCTGGAAGCCTGGAGGTATCCCACACCCAGGCCGACGCCCATGGAGGGGGTGAATTGGAAGATAAAATCGCCGCCGAAGGTCATTCCCAGGTTGGCCCCGTTGAATGTATTCGAGGTGCTGTACGTTAGCAACCCCCAAACAAAGCCCCAAAATTGAGACCAGCCCTCAAAGCTCGCATTGAGGTCAGCACCGGCTAGGTAATTCAGGCCGCCGTAGAACTTGAAGGCAAAGCGGCTCGTATCATACTGAGCTTTGGCCGAACTCGGCAATAAAAATAACAGGAGAAAAACGATAGAACACACAACTACAAGTTTTTTCATTCGACCTCCTTTTCTATGCCCCGATTATAATGAAAAGGCGAAAGGGATGCAACTCTCAGTGAATCAGCTCCGCTTCAAATGATCAGAAGTGGATGACGATGCCGGCGAAAAAGCTGAAACCGCTGAAATCGACTGCGGCCTGGCGACCTCCGGTAGGCATAGTGTCTTGGACAATGACATAAGTTCTGCCGCCGTCATCATAAGCATAAAGCTTGCCATTAAGCGAGAAATTCAATGCCGGAACCGTCGGGAATATCCAATCCACGGACCCCTCGAAATTGCTGAAGCTGGCATACCGCCCTTTCAGCTCGGCGATAATCCCGATCATGGGAGAGAGTCCGAATTCCAGCCCGAGTCCGCCGTGAAAGCCCAGGCCGCCGCCCGTAGTTTTGGTCTCGTTTGTTATCGGCGCGAGGAACCAGAAATCATGCTTTATGTCGGCCGTGGCCAGGTAGTATCCCAGGCCCAAGTCAAAGAAAAACTTCAGGCTGCCGCCCGCGGGGAGGAAGTAATAAAACGAGGCGGTAATGGGGATGGCGCTGACCTTTGGCCCCCAGGCAAACGTAATGCCGCTCGGAAGAGCCGGGGTGGTTTTCAGGGTTGTGGAGCTAGAGGCCTGGATATACCCGACGCCCAGGCCCACGCCCATGCTGGGTGAAAATTGGAATATAAATTCTCCCCCAAAGTTCATGCCCAAATTGGCGGCCGCGAATTTGTTGCTGACAGTGTAACCCGATCCCTCCACGAAATCGGTCCAATCCAATCCAAATCCCTCCGCGGCTTTGCTGAGCTCTCCGCCGCCGAGGTAATTCAACCCGCCGTAGATCTTGAAGGCAAAGCGGCTCGTATCATACTGAGCTTTGGCCGAACTCGGCAATAAAAATAACAGGAGAAAAACGATAGAACACACAACTACAAGTTTTTTCATTGAACCTCCTTTGTATGGTCCGACTATATATAATAAAAAACAAAGGCTTTGTCAATATTTTTCATTGTGTGGGACATAGTGAGCCAGCGGGGGGATTCGAACCCTCGACCTACTGATTACGAATCAGTTGCTCTACCGGCTGAGCTACGCTGGCTATCGTCATATTGTACAATACTTTTTGTTAGTTGTGCTAGGACCGGAAGGGTGGCCCAGTGTCCTCCCAGTGCCCCTTTTTGCCGAATCCCCGAATTTCCGCCCCAAAATATCCGAGGCTTCGCGTAGGCTTTTGGGGCAAGGCTTGATAGGAAAGTTGGCGCACATTAAACTATTTTTTTATCCCAAACAGACATTACTCTTTTTATCAAGGCAATAAATTCTTTAATATCCTCTTCTTTCAAATCTACATCACCATATTTCTCAGGTGGACAGTGGGAGAGCGCGTTTCTTAATTCTCCCCAGTCAATAAGCGATTCATAATCATTCTGAGATATCGGGAATCCGGAATCCTTAATCTTATTTAATTTAGCTTTAAGCCCGATAAGTTTTTTTATTAAGGAGGGATCTTTAAGATAATTTAAAATTATCATGCCTTCAAAAATTCCTTGCAATCTCCATAAGGCAAATTGCCAAAATATTAAGTTTTCAAGACCATGATAGTACCCAATATCATCCATTATATCCGTGAATGATTCCGGATATTCTTTTTTTATTCGCTCGCTATAATCCCCCAAGATTTTGTTTCTATCATTTATGATATCCTTGACCAAATCATATGCAAAATCGATGTCTCTTTCGCCTAAACCGTAAATATGCCAATTAAAATTCTTTAATTCATTTCGCATTATCCCAAAAACCTCCACGGAGTTTTAATAATACAAAATTTCTATTTCGATACTTGCCTGCCCCTTCAAAGCGATCCACCCACATAAAATCGCAAAATGATAATAACTATTTCCTCTTATTTATAATTTCCGTATCTAAATAAGAAATGTATATTATTATCTGAAGTAACTATTGCTCCTACCCGCAAAAGATCCTCCGAGCTAAAATCCCCGCTTTTTATTTCAGAATATGTAGGAAATTTATATTTATTTTCAGACATATATTTAGCAAGCTTTTCAGCAGCCTTATCCTTAACATCAGAACCTATTGGGAGCATCTTTAAATATCTTACTTGTGCATCAATTATTTCTTGTGATTCGCCTTTTATCTGCATCTTTACAATATAAATAGCATCTATTATTTTAATGCGACGATTACTAAAATCCTTGTAAAGAACATCAACGCCTTCTTTAATTTGCCCTACACTAATGCCAAATAATGAAAGAGCAGCTAATTTATTTTTAATACTTTGTATTTTGGACAGAATATAATTATCATGTGTTTTTGATTTATCCCAATACTCTAGATCGCCAAAATCTGACAATTCATTATTAGCACTAGCTGCGCCCATAATCACTCCCTCTATAAAGCCAACTTTAAACAAATCGGAATGGTCTAGCCAATCCACACCATTATCTTCTGAAAGATTTGTTACTTGGCTGTTATTTTTCTGGGGATAAACGATCATACAAAGAAATATGGCCAGCAAAATTGACTTTCTGGATTTCATGTTCCCCCTCCCCCTGTTTAATTTATATATATGCTTTACAAAGGTATGTTTATAGCTAGCATATCGATAAAAACAAGTCAATAAGCCGATAAGCCTTGGCTTCAACATTGGAGGGAAATTAATAAATCCAGTGCCTCAAAGCCCGCCATTGACAAATCCTTTATTCAAAACGAAAATGCAATACCGGCTGATTTAAAGCCGGGCAAAAGGGAGGTACAATTGAATAAATATCTGATTTCTGTGGGATTGGCATTCAATCTTGTTGGCGTGTTATTAGTCTTCATTGGCGCTCGACGGTATAGCGATTCTCCCATCGGAGCTCAAACTAGCCGAAAAGATACTGGCTATCTCTATACTTGGCATCCTCTTTTTCTTCGCTTGGGATTTGGTCTAATCATATTGGGCGCGGCTCTTCAGGTGGCGGGCACTTGGATTAATTAGGCAGAAGGGGCAGGTCATTTATTGGGATAAAATAAGTCCGAATTCGAGCTATTCGATAGAGATTTATTAGCCCAGTGCCCCCCCAGTGCCCCAAGTCCCGCAGTTGACAAATCCTTATTTGGGACGAAAATATAGCGCATCCTGATTTAGGGGATAAAGCAAGGGGAGGATATTTTGAAACTAATAAGATTTGAAAAATCCAAAGTCAAAACAACCTATGTAGTCAATTTGGATCTGGTTTTATGGATTGAATTTCCATTTGGATCAGAAGCGAAAATAATTACGCTCCATTTTGCCGGCGAAAAATCATTATCTGTAGCTGAAAGCGAAGTGGGGGAAGATAAATTTAGAAAGCTCATGACTGAAACATATATAAAAGAAACCGGGCCATCCGTACGCGCTATCAGATAGGCCCGCTATTAATTGATCTTCTTAATCTCATCAAAATAAAAAAAGGAGGGAGAATATACAGATGTTGAGCAAGACGATATTTATTATTATCTCAAATGCGAAGATTGCGGCTGGTTCATTTGGAAACAAGGCTAAGAGCGGCGTCCGATATGATTTTTTGACAGGAGAAATAGAATGAAAATGAATATCTATTACGAACTAAATCAAATTAAGGATATTTTTAAAGCGTATAAAGATTCTATTGATTTGCCAATCACCGAAGAAGAATACGATATTTTTTGCAGGCAGCTAGTTCAAATTCCAAAAGATAAATTAGATATAATAAATAAAAATATTTATTTTGTGCTATTAAGCGCAAATCCGACATGCACAATTCCGGCTTGCCTAATAAATCTAGATGATCGAAAGTTTAACGGTAAAAATGCGCTGATAATTCTCACTCCCCTAATTTTTGGATATCCGCCCGGCACATGTTCTCCCGGACCCGAGAAGATTCTCCATGAAATTGCCCATTTCGATTTAGGACACAATGATTATTTAAACCGTGAAGACATAGAAAAAAAAGAAAAAGAAGCAGACAAGCTTGCCGCCAATTGGCTAAATAAATATTTTTTAGCTACTGATCGCGAGAACGAAACTTAATCTGAAACTATTTCGGATCCTTAATTTCTCCGATTATTCCGATAGTGATTTCAAATTTGGTGCCCTCCCAGTGCCCCAAGCCCCGCAAATCGCCGCAAAAATCAGCAAAAAAGATAGGCCCCGACCGAGTACGGTTTTTCTTTAGGAGATTGATTTTAAAGGAACTTAAATTTGTTTCGGGTCCAGCGACGGATTTCTTACGAATCAGTTGCTCTACCGGCTGAGCTACGCTGGCCTTCGGACCCTGGGCAAGAGCAGATAGACAGTAATGGAATCCCCCTGACCTGTCAAGAATGTTAAGGCCCCGCAAATATCTTTGAATGGTCCCCGGGCTCTATTCAATAACTTGAGACATTCTTTGCTTTATCAGCAGGGCCTGGGGGAGGGGCGAGGCGCCATGAGCGGTTCCGCCAGGAATCTGCGGGTTTCGAAGGCTTCTGACATATTCTTGTCGGCAGGTGAGCATGTCTGAGCTTCCGCAGGAAGCGAGTTGCGCAACCGCCGAGAAACCCGCAGATTCCGCGGCGTAAAGAACCGCGGCCAGGCGCCGAGCCCTCCTCCGGGCCCTGCCCCGCTTTTCAAGAAGGCCCGAATCGATTACAATAGCACGTCCCCTATCCGAACATGAGCGGCTCGACCATAAAGAAACTCGAAATCCAGGGGTTCAAGTCCTTCCCCGAACGGACCAAGGTCCTTTTTCACTCCGGTATCACGGCCATCGTCGGCCCCAACGGCACGGGCAAGAGCAACATCGTGGATGCCTTGCTGTGGGTTCTAGGCGGCCAGCGGCCCCGCTCGCTGCGGGGGGAAAAGATCGACAACATCATCTTCAACGGCAATATCAAAAAGGCCCCCCTGGGCATGGCCGATGTGACCATCAGCCTGAACGATCCCCAGGAAGAGCAGGAAGAGATGGTGGTCAGCCATCGCGCCTTCCGCTCGGGCGAAAGCGAATACCGGCTGAACGGCAAGCTTGTCCGGCTTAAGGACATCCAGGACGAGCTGTGGAAGAGGTCCATCGGCGAAAAGGAGTATTTCGTCATCGAGCAGGGCACTATCGGACAGTTCGTCACCTCCAAGCCGACTGAGAAACGGCTCCTCCTTGAGGAAGCGGCCGGCACAGCCTTCTATAAGGACAAGAAACGCCAGGCCGAGAACAAGCTGGAGACCTCTGAGCAGAACCTGGTCCGTTTGGAGGATATCATCGAGGAGATCGGCCGGGCCAAGAATTCGCTCCAGCGCCAGGCCCAGGCGGCCAACCGCTACCGCAAGCTCCGGGAACGCGTTCGGGAGCTGACCGCGCTCCACTACCGCCGCAAGCTCTTCCAGCTTGAGCACAGCCAGGCCGAGGCCTCCGGCCAGTTCCACGATTTCACCGTCCGGGAAAAGGAAGCGCTGGCCCGGCTGGCTGCTGAAGAAAAGGAGCTGGCCCGGACCCGCCGTGAGTTTTGGGATTTGGAGAAGGCCCTCAAGCTTGACCAAGAGGCGCTCTTCGGCCTGCGGGCCCAGGTCACCCGCCTGGAGAGCGAGGCCGGCTCCGAGCAGAAGAGGCTAGGCTTTTTCGAGGAGAGACGGAGCCGCGCCCGCCGGGACATCGAAGAAAGGCGGCAGGAGATGGAGCAGCAGAATAAAGAAGAGACAGAGTCCGCTGGACAGGCTGAGGGGCTGGGCCGCGAACTGGCCCGGATTAAAGAGGCAGGAGAGGCGGCCGAGCTCAAGATGAAGGATCTCCAGACGCGGCTGGAGGGGGGGACCCGCGAGCTTGAGGAAATGCGCCGCCGGCATCTGGAGGTCATGTCCGCCCTGACCGGTCATAAAAACGACCAGGCCAAGCTGGAAAAAGAAAAAGAGCTCATTCTCCGCCAAGAGACAAAGCTCAGCGAAAAACTGACTTCGGTTCGGGCGCGGTTTGAGGAGCAGGAGGCCCGGGTTCGGCAGGGCCAGGCGGAAAAGGATAGCCTGAGCGAGCGGATCCAATCGGCCGAACAAGAGACTGCGGGCGCCGGCTCCCAGCGGGAGGCCTGCCGGCGGGAGGCAGAAGCCCTGCAGGCTGAAGCGGAGAGGCTCAAAGCGCAAAAGAACGAAGCCTCCTTCCATCTCCAGGCGCTCAAAAAGCTCCTCGAAGCCCGGCCGAGCCCGGAGTCCGGACTTCTGCCCGACGGCTCCCCCGGCCGGTTGGCCGACTTGATCGAGGCGGATTCGGAGACGGCCGGCCTGCTCGACATCTTGTGGAAGGAGGAGGCCGGAGCCCCCGTTTTATCGGCCGAGGACCTGCTGAAGGGCCTGGAGGCCAGAGGGCTCCGGGGAAGATTCCTGCTCCTCCCCTCTTCATCTGACCAAGAAAAACGCCATCCTGGCGCGGACGAGCCCGAGGTGCTGGGCCGGCTCAAGCTGCGGCTCAAGGTCCGGCCGGACGTCTCGGGCCGGCTGACCCGCCTCCCTGACGCGGCCCTCGTCCGCGATCTGAAGACAGCCGTCTCCCTATGGCTCCGTCACCCGGAAGGCGCCTATCTGACTCTCGGCGGCGACCTCCTCACTCCTTCCGGGCTTCTGCGCGCCGGATCCAAAGAAGAAGGAGCCTTTACCCTCCACCGAGAGGCGCGGGGACTCCAGGAAAATTTGGAACGCCTGGAGCAAGAGCTGTCACCCGTCCTTGCCCGTTTGGAAGAAAAACAGAAGGAGCAGCTCCGGCTCGAGGATAAGCTGGCCGCCTGCCGGTCGGAGCTGGAAGAGCTCGGCCGGAGGATCCAGGAGGCCGAGCGCCGGCAAATGCTCGACCAGGCTGAGAAGGAAAAGGCCGGAGACGACCTGGCCCTTTTGGAAAAAGAAATGGCCATCCTGCTCAGCGACAGGCAGAGCCTTGAGCCGCGGGTCATGGACATCGGCCGGCGGGTGGCCGCTTTGGACGAGGAGGACGGCTCCCTCAAAATCAAGATAGAAAGCGGAGAGAACGGCCTCCGGCTCTCCCGCCAGCAGAGCGGCCAGGCCGAGAAGCTCTTTTTTGAAATACAGGGAAGCCGTCAGGTCCTCCAAGAAAAGCTCCGCAGCCTGGAGCGCCAATCCCGGAGCCTCGGCCTGAGGCGGGAAGCGACCCGGACCAGGATCCTGGCCGCCGAGGAGGAAATCCGCTCCTCGAACGAAGAGGAAGCCCGCAGCCGGGAAAATATCCGGCGCCTGGAAGCCGAAGCAGCCGAGCGAGAATCCGAGCGCCTGGAAAAAGAAAACAGGGTCGGCCAGGAGGAAATAAGGCTGGCTGAGCTCCGCAAGCAGCAGGAACAGCTCGAAGAGCGGGCCAGCGGCCTGCGCCGGGCGGTGGAAGCGCTCCAGGAGGATCGGGTCAAGAAAGAAGTCGGCAAAGCCGAAGTCGAACGCGACCTGATCAACCTGGAGGAGACCTGCTGGCAGGAACTCAAGAAAACCCTGGCCGAGGTCAAGGTTGAAATCCCGGCCGAGAGGCTGGGCGGCTCGGAGGTCGAGGAGGAGCTGGAACAGGCCAAGGAGGACCTCCTGAAATACAAGGCCGTCAACCTCATGGCCGAGGAGGAGTACCAGGCCCAGAAGGAGCGCTTCGACTTCCTGGTCAAGCAGCGCGACGACCTGCGGGCTTCAATCTCCGATACCAAGGAGGCCATCCACAAGATCGACGTGGAGAGCGAAACCATGTTCCTGACCGCGCTGGCCGAGGTCAATCGGAACTTCCAGCAGGTCTTCAACCTCCTCTTCAACGGGGGCACGGCCGAAGTCAAGCTGACCGAGCCGGAGTCGCCCATGGACAGCGGGGTGGACATCGCCGCCCAGCCTCCCGGCAAGAAGTTGCAGAGCCTGACCTTGCTCAGCGGGGGGGAGAAAAGCCTGACCAGCCTGGCCTTTCTGTTCGCCCTCTTCCGCTACAGGCCCACTCCCTTCTGCCTGCTGGACGAGGTGGACGCCGCCCTGGATGAGGTCAACCTGGCCCGCTTCCTGGAATTGATGAAAAAACTCAAAACCGAGACCCAATTCATCATCGTCACCCACAACTACAAAACCATGGAAGTGGCCGATTACATCTATGGCACGACCATGTCCGAGCCCAACATCACCAGTATCTATTCGGTGAAGCTGGAAAAGAAAGAAGAGGCCCTTCAGGCCAAGGACTCCTAGCCTATGCGGGTCCAGCTCTTCATCCCGCCGGGAGGCTACGCCGCCGAGCGCTGGACCAAGGGCTCATCCATGCCGCCCCTGGGCATCCTCTATCTGGCCGCGGCCCTGGAGCGGGAAGGGGTGGAGGTTCGGGTCGTCCCGGCCGAGGTCCTCAAGTTGAGCTGGCCGGACCTGGAGCGGGAAGCCCGCGACTTCGCCGCCGACATCATCGGCGTCACTTCTTTCACCGAGAACCGCTTCCAGAGCTTCGAGCTCATCCGGCGGGTGAAGAGGGCCAGGCCGGAGGCCCTGACCGTGATGGGCGGGCCCCATGCCTCGATGGCCGCCGAGGATACCCTGGCCCACCTCGGCGAGCTCGACCTGGTCGTCCGGGGCGAGGGCGAGCTGACTCTAGTCGAGCTCTGCCGGGCCCTTCGAACGGGCCGCGGCCCGGAGGTCCTGGCCCGGGTGGACGGCCTGGTCTTCCGCGGGAAGGACGGCCGGGTGACGGCGGCCAGACCCCGGCAGCCCATCCTCGACCTGGACCAGCTCCCCCGCCCCGCCTTTCATCTTATCCCTTTTGAGCGCTACCATTTCACTTTCGAGGTTCCCGGCCACGGCCGGCTGCCGGCGGTCAACGTCATGACCTCGCGCGGCTGTCCTTTCAACTGCAGCTTCTGCGCCACGCCCATCAACTGGGGCCGCCGGGTCCGCCTGCGCAGCCCGGAGAATGTGGTGGACGAGATCGAGAACCTCGTCCGCCGCTACGGCGTCCGCATCATTTTTTTCTATGACGATACCTTCAACGCCGACGTGCGGCGGGTGGAGGCCATCTGCGACCTCCTCCTTCGGCGCAAGCTGGATATCTTCTGGAAGTGCGACGTGCGGATAGACCTCATG
>JBAVVA010000293.1:0-2707 GCA_049697055.1 Candidatus Aminicenantales bacterium | reverse complement strand
CGACCTGGAAGGTCAACAGCGAGCGCCCTCCTGAACCACAGCCGGCTTATGCCCCTCAAAAGATATGGGTTCAACCCCTTCTTCTTGGAAAAATACCCCTAGAAGAATTTCTATCGGCAATTTTGGGAAGTATATGTCAACTTTTCAGAAGTTATGATTTATGTCATTATTGTTGCCCCACAGAGTTTAAGGATCGCTCGATGAACGACAAACCGTCGCCTCAACAGGAAGACGCTCGAGAACAGCTCCGCCGGCAGTTCTCCGAGGCGGCCACGGAGCGCATCCTCCAGCCCTCCAATATGCGGCCTCTCGACCGGCCGGACGGCTATGGCCGCTCCGAGAAGGAGGACGGCGACAGGATCGAGCTCTTTCTGAAGCTCGAAGGCGACCGGATTGCCGAGTGCACCTTCACCGCCCAGGCCTGCGCGGCGAGCATGGCCTCGACCCAGGCGGTGACGGAGCTGGCCGGCGGCCGTTCCCTTCAGCAGGCCTTGGTGGCCGTGACAACCGAAAGAATTTTGGAGCTTTTGGGCGGGTTGCCCCCGGCCAACGACCACTGCGCCGGGGCGGCCGTGGACCTCTTCCGTGCGGCCTTTTCGAACGCTCTGCAGATGAGGAAGGACTCCTGGAAAATCGCCTATCGGAAACTTCCATGAAAGAATGCCGGAGCGGAAATAACCTCAAGGCCTGCAACTGCAGCTACGAGCCCTGCAGCCGGAAGGGGGTCTGCTGTGAATGTGTTCAGTACCATTGGGCCATGCGGGAACTTCCGGCCTGTTTTTTCCCGGATTCGGTCGAGCGCACCTATGACCGATCGCTGAAGCGGTTCATGGCCGTCATGAAGGACAAGACCTAGTGACGAAAGGCACGGCACCACGCCCTAGGCCCCGACTCCGCATCTACGGCCCGGTGCCTTCGCGCCGGCTGGGCTTTTCCCTGGGAGTGGACATCCTGCCCTATAAGACCTGTTCCTTTAATTGTATATACTGCCAGCTCGGCCCCGGCCGTCGATTATATGGACAGCGCCAAGCGTTTGTCCCGGTGGAAGAGGTCGTCTCCCAGGTCCGCCGGGCGCTCCGGCGAGCCGGCCGAGTGGACTCCATCACTTTCTCCGGGTCGGGCGAGCCGACGCTCCATACCGGACTGGGACGCATGATCCGCGAGATCAAGAAAGTCACCGACATCCCGGTCACCGTCCTGACCAACAGCTCGCTGCTGACCAAGCCGGCTGTCCGGCGAGCCCTGCGGGCCGCGGACCGCGTGGTCCCTTCGCTCGACGCGGCCAGGCCTGCCATCTTCCGCAGGATCAATAGGCCGCATCCCCGCCTCACTCTCCGCCGGATCATCGACGGCCTGGCCGCTTTCCGCAAAGAATACAAAGGGAAGATCTGGCTGGAGATCATGCTGGTCAAGGGCCTAAACGATTCGGCCGAGCACGTCCGCGCCCTGAAAAGGGCGGTAGCCCGGATCCGGCCGGATAAAGTCCAGCTCAACACGGTCGTTCGGCCGCCGGCCGAGCCGGAGGCCCAGCCGCTTTCCACCCGCGAGATGGCCGCCATCTGCCGCCAGCTCGGCCCGCCTTGCGAAGTGGTGGCTTCCTTCCGCGGCGGTAAGTCCGGGCTGCGCCAGAGACAGGTGCCGCTGCGGGTCCTGGATATGCTCCGCCGCCGCCCGCTGACGGCGGAAGATATCAAACGTTCCCTGGGTCTCAACCGAAAGTCCCTGGAGGCGGCCCTGAACGGGCTTCTGCGCTGGGGGCGGATCCGGAAGAAGACTCATGCCGGGCGGGATTTCTACGAGCCGGCCGGGGACCTCGAGGAGAGGCTATGAGCGGGCAACATCTCCACCCCTTCTGATCATGGGGAGGGGTGGCGCGGCGGAGGGGCCGGCCTTTCCGGAGACGCCAACGATCCCCCCCCTGATTGCCCAGGGGGGAAGGAGGGGTTAATAAATTATGAAAAAGATAAAAGGCGTCTCCGGTAATGCCGCGCGCAGCTTTGCATAGCCGGAGACACCTATGATTTCTCTTTATTCTCTTTATTCCCCTCTAGCCCCCCTTGGGGAAACAAGGGGGGCAAAGGTTGGTGTCTCCGGAAATGTCGGCCGTGACAGGACCCCTCCTCTTTTTGATAGATAGATCAAAGGCAAGGAGATGCCCTCTTATGAGCGAGAAGGAGATCGATCACCTCGCGGCCGAGGAGCTGAGGGAGTGGCTGCGCGACGCGGCCCTCAATTGGCTGGCCCATGACGGGCTGTGGTTCCGGGCGGTCGAGGAGGCCTATGGCTTGGAGGCGGCCATCCCGCTCGACAAGAAAGCCTGGGAGGGCTTTACCGTCATCGAGGCCAAGAGAATTATGAAACGGCTTGGGCTGGAACCCGGAGGAGGAATTCCGGCCCTGGTGAGGGCGCTCGGGTTCCGGCTCTATGTCCTTATCAACGTTCAGGAAGTGAGCGAGGTGAGCGACCGGCGCTGCGTCTTCCGCATGAAGAATTGCCGGGTCCAGGAGACGCGACGGCGCCAGGGCCTGGCCGATTTTCCCTGCCGGGAGGTGGGGCTGGTTGAGTACGCCGGCTTCGCCCGAACGATCGACCCCCGCCTCGAGACGCGCTGCCTCTACTGCCCGCCCGGTCCCCACCCCACCGACTCCTGGTGCGCCTGGGAATTCACATTATATAAATGAAATTCAAGTTCTTGAATGGACGGTCG
>JBAVVA010000292.1:0-1829 GCA_049697055.1 Candidatus Aminicenantales bacterium | reverse complement strand
TGATACTATAATGTCAAGTGCGTTTATAGTTAGTCCGGATTCCGCCAGTATACGGGCCTGCCGAGCAATTCTTAATACAAAGACGTAAATGGAAGAATATATTTCTCGAAAGAATTGATATTTGCTCTTAAGCTAATGCCTTAATAGTGCCAGCGCATCTCGCCATTTCTGCGTCTTCCAGATCTCATTATCCGGCAGCGGCGCGCGGTTTGGCACTCCTTTGCGCCAGCTATCGCTTTTTTTGCCAGCATAAACAAAGGAAAGGCGCTTCCAATTTTATAAAGACTGGACCGATTTTTGGGCGGCAGGTCAGTGCCGTAGCCTGACTCCATATTGGAGCATGGAGGAAGGCTAGCGCGAGAGCCAAACGCCGAACCGGCAGCTTGTCATTTGAAATTCTTTACCGAATTGGCTAAAATTAAGCCCATCTGTATGCTGGTTGTCAGCTGAAGGCTTAAGGTTCAGCAAAGACAGCCATGACTAGCTCACGGGAGGTCGCTCTGATGCATTTTCAAAAAGTCAATGTCGGGTCTCTGATGCTTGGGGTCTTGCTGGCTTTTACGGTCGGAAATGGCTTCAGTAACGCCGCGGCGCAAATCAGCTCAGAAAAATGGTTATATTTCAAGTTCAAGTCCGGACAGTTTTTTCGATATGAGATGAAGTCGGAGAGGGGGCTCAAAGGCTGGCTAAGCATCAAAATCGAAGACGGGAGCAAGGGAGTCTTGAATGTAACTCTTGCCGGGAACTGGACGGGAGAGTTTTCGGAAACCGCTAAGCTGAAACCGGGCATGTCGCCTTTTGATCTCGTCTATGCCTTCAAGAACGCCGAGATCCCAAATGCCGCAGGCAGCCTTCTCAACATCGACGCCGTTGTCGTTGACAATACGATGTGGAAGGACGGTTTTCACTGGGCTCAGGGCGACACATCCATTGACGTCAAGGGCGAGAAGGAATGTGCCGGGATCAAAGGGCTGCTTGTTGTTTACGGCAGCAAAGTCTTTGGAAGGGTTCAGAAGAGAACCTACGGCGTGAATTCCGATCTCCCCCTTCCTCTTTATGCCGAGGTTCCTGCGGCCAACGATACCTGGACTTACACATTGGTGGAAAGAAAATAGATTTAAGAAACCGACAAAACCGTTAAAAATGGCTCTATTTGCAATGAAAATCCATTTGCCGCTTTTTTAGGAGGTCATTCATGAAAAACTTCAGATGGTTGGTTTTGGTGCTTTTGCTCTTGTTTTCCACGTCATTCATTTCTTCGCAACAGGGCTATGAGATGATCTTACGGGGAGGAGGGGACCTCTATTTCACTTACACTCCTTTCTCCAACTTTTCCCCGGATCCACAGATATGGATAATGTTTAAGAAAGGTGGTCAAGCTGCAGGCCAACACCTTGAACAAAGAAATGCCCTGCAGCCGGGCCAGGCGGCTTGGCTTGACCGCCGCATTGAGGATAATGAGCCCGAAAGAATCATCATCACCGGAATCCCGGACTCAAAAATGAAAGAGTTCACCATCAGTTGGGCTTATGGCAAAGTCATGGGCCTCAGCTCGGCCATGCCATATCTGAGTGCCTTACAAGACCCCAATAAATTTGTGCCATTCGTAGTTTACAACGACGGCAGAGGAAATTTTATCGTTACCAAGATCGGCTCGGCCATATAATTTCTCTCGCCGAATCCGTCCTGCCGCTATCGGAATTTATTGAGGGTAATCCTTTGCATCATAGCGCTGTTTTGTCGGGGCGCCGCTGCTCACGGTATTACTATTTTTTGTAGTCAGAAAGCGCTTCAACAAAAAGGAAGAAAAAGCGCCTGACTTCGACTCC
>JBAVVA010000291.1:0-1860 GCA_049697055.1 Candidatus Aminicenantales bacterium | reverse complement strand
ACCCCTGACGATCGGCTAAGCGCCGATCATCGACGGGTTTCGAAGGATTCTGGCATCTCCTTGCCGGCCGGCTGCGTACAGCTCCCGGAGGGAGCGAATCGCGCAGCCGACTGAGAAAATTCCGGAGACACCCCCAATTTAGGACTGAAATTTACTTAAACCCCCAGAGCCCCCTTTGCCAATAAAGGGGGCGAAAGGTAGGTGTCTCCGGAAAGGTCGGAGAATCCGCGGCGTTAAAAACCGCGGCCAGGCGCCGAGCCCTCCCCCAGGCTCTCTGACTTATCGATACATTGACGCTTCCCGGACCGATAGGATATGATACCCGGCAGGAGCACCACTATGGCCATCGACCCTCAACTCCTGGAGATTCTGGCCTGCCCCGTCTGCAAGGTCTCGGTGACCTTGACCCGGGACGGGCAGGGCCTGCGTTGCGGCCAATGCTTCCGCGTCTACCCCATACAGGACGACATCCCCATCATGCTCGTCGAAGAAGCTTTTTATGAGAAGAAGGCCGGCCGGAAATCGAAGAAGGCCGGAGTCAAAGCCGCCGCCAAGGCCAAGTCAAAACCAAAGGCCAAGGCCAAAAAACGCTGACCTCATTCCTCCCTTGAAGTTCCTTCTCCTCCGCCTCCGGCGGACAGGCGACATCATCCTGACCACCCCGGCGGTGTCCGCCCTCAAAGCCGCCTTCCCGGGCTCCAAGCTGAGCTATGTCGTCGAGGAGCCTTATGCCCGCCTTGTCCAAGGCCATCCCTGCCTGGACAAGGTCATCGTTCTCGAGCGAAAGATGGGCCGGAGAGCGTTCTGGCGGCTCATTCGGAAAATCCGCAGGGAAAAATATGACGTTGTCCTTGATTTCCACGGCGGGCCCAGGTCCTCGCTCTTGACGCTGCTCTCGGCGGCTAAGACCAAGATCGGCTATAAGGTCAAGTACCGCCGCTTCATCTACGATATCCGCGTCCCCCGCGCCTCCTCCCAGGGGCCGGTCCACAGCGCGGCGAATCACCTCAACCTGGTCAAGGCTCTGGGAGTAGCTATCCCCGAGCCCCCTCCCCTGCTCCTACCCGAAGCCCGGCCGAAAGAGGCGGACAGGGCGAAAAAATTGCTGGCCGGTCCCGGCCGGGCGGTGATTCTCCATATCGGAGCGGGCAATCAGTTCCGCAATTGGGGAGCCCAGAATATCGCCGGGCTTCTCCGTTTGTTCGACTCCCGGCCCGATGTCCGCGTCTATCTGGCCGGCGGCCCGGATGACCTTCCGGCCGAAGCCGAGATCCGAGAGCTCTACGGCCGGCCGGTCCGCTCTCTTGTCGGACAGCTCAACCTGATCGAACTGCGGGAGGCCATAAGCCGGGCCGCCCTGTTCATCGGCCCGGACAGCGGCCCGATGCATATCGCCGCCTCAACCCGCACGCCCATCGTGGCCTATTTCGGCCCGACCCTGCCCGCCCATTTCGCCCCCTGGAAAGCCCGGGCCACGGCCTTGGAAAAAAGCCTTGAGTGCCGGCCCTGCCGCCAGCGCCGCTGTCTTTATAAGGACTTTCGCTGCCTGAAAACCATCACTCCTCAGGAAGTCTTCTCCGCCTGCCGGAAATATATCCATTGAAGGTTCAGCCGTCCTACAGGAGGGCCGAATAAAAGGCTGCCTCCCCGGACTTGGAGAGAAATGCGCAGGTCGCGGACTAGCGCCCGTCTCTATGACGGATAATGTGGAAAGTTGCCAATCGGCGCCGGTGGCCTGGGGGGAAGGAGCGAGGCGCCATGAGCGGTTTAGCCACGAAATATCTTTGGAGGGGGAACCCGCTTCGCGTTTCCCCCTTCCAACGGGAGCTGCGCTCCCTGCCTCCCTTTCTCGGGCGCGGC
>JBAVVA010000290.1:0-7582 GCA_049697055.1 Candidatus Aminicenantales bacterium | reverse complement strand
GATGGAAGCCCCTAACATTAGCAGCCTCCAGGTGAGTCCGGCTTCCTGGACATCAAAGGGGCGCGGCAGGATGTCGGTGCTCAAGGGCTGCAAGGCGGTTTCCAGGGCCGAAAGAGCCCGGCCCGCTTTCTCCGCCAAAGCCTTGTCCTGGTCAAGTTGTTTGCGGAGATCATCGGCCTCCCGCTTGACGCCCGATAAAGCGGTAACGGCTTGGCTCAGCGTGAAGTGAAGGCTGATTGTTTCGGCCATGGCCCGCCTTTGGGCCAGACGGTCTTCCTCGCTCCATTCAAAGCGGGGATCAGGCCGGACAACGAGCGTCCGGGTGAGCGTTCGGCCCTCGAGCTCGAGCTCCACGCTGAATTCGCCCGGTGAGACAAAGGGCATCACCGTGAAGAGGGGGCCGGCCATAAAGGGCTTCTCCCCCTTCTCTGTCCGCGGGATCGACTGCATGTTCCAGTTAAGGCGATAGAGTCCTTCTTTCAAGGGCAACTCGGTTTTATAGACTTCTTCCCCGCGGCTGTCCCTGACCCTGAGGATGGGCTTGGTTTTGGGGGCCGAGGCAAAGTAGGACGTCAGGGTCGGGCCGTAGGGAGGATTGTTCCCGACGAACACGGGCCTGGCGTAGCTTTCCCGCAGGCTGCCCATGATGAACTGGGTTGCCGGCCGAACGCTGAACAAGTGCGCTTCGGCGGCCAGGACGCTGGGGTTCATTTCGCGGAGGGGCGTGATGTCGTCCAGGATATAAATGCCCATTCCGTGCGTGCCGATGATGAAATCCTGGTCGCGGGGGTGAATGGCCAGGTCATGAACGGCCACGGTGGGCAGGTTGTTGCGCAGAGAGAACCAGGTCAGGCCGCCGTCGAGCGTGGCAAAGATTCCGAACTCAGTCCCGGCGAATAGCAGGTTCTTGTTCTGCAGGTCTTCCCGCACGACATTGACCCAGCCGAAAGGCAGGTTGCCCTTGATCGAAGTCCAGGTCCGGCCGAAATCCGTCGTCTTATAAAGGTAAGTGCCGTTATCGTCGGTGCGATGGCCGTCGAAGGAGGCGTAGGCCGTGCCGGCGGCGAAATGGGAAGCTTCCACCCGGCTGCACCAGGTATTCTTGGGCAGGCCGGGGATGTGGCGGACGACATTCGTCCAGGCCCGCCCCCCGTCCTGAGTCAGCTGGAGGTTTCCGTCGTCCGTGCCGCACCAGATCAGGCCGGCCTCGACGGGCGATTCACACACCACGGTGATGGTGCAGTGGGACTCAGCCCCGCTTATTTCGCGGCTGATGGGGCCAAAGGTGTTGCTCGTTTTTTTGGGATCATTGGTGGTCAGGTCCGGGCTGATGGCCGTCCAGGACTGGCCGCCGTCCCGGCTCAGGAACAGACGGTTCCCGGCCGTATAGACGGTCTTGGGGTCATGGGGGGAGATGTGGATGGGCGAATTCCAGTTGAAGCGGTCGCCGGGGCTAAGGGAGACGGTCTGGGGACGGATGGATTTTGACCGGGCGATCCGGCCGTTGAAGCGAAAAATCATGTCTGTCTGGGAGTTGGCGTAAACGGTCAGCGGATCCGAGGGGTCGGGCTGGACATAGAACCCGTCCCCGCCGCCCAGCAGAAACCAGTCGGAGTTCTGGATGCCCGATGAGTCCAGCGTCGCGCTGGGGCCGCCCCAGACATGATTGTCCTGCAGGCCGCAATAGACGAAGTAGGGCTCCCGGAAGTCGAACCCGATGTTGTACACCTCGGCCGCCGGGATGCTCTGGACGGCCTGCCAGTTCTTCCCCTGGTCGTAGCTGATGTCGATCCCCCCGTCGTTGCCAATGATAAGGTGCTGGGGATTTCGGGGATCGATCCACAGGGCATGGTGGTCGACGTGCGTGCCGGCCGTGAACAGCCGGAAGGTCTTGCCCATGTCGGACGAGAGGAAGCCGTTGGTGGAGATGACATAGACGACCTTGTCGTCGGCGGGGTCCACCCGGACCTGGCTGTAATAAAAAGGACGGGAGTTGACCTGGCGGGTGGTCCGGGCGTCGGTCATCCTGGTCCAATTTTCTCCCTTGTCCTCGGAGCGCCACAGGCCCGGCTCGGCCTGCTCCACCAGGGCATAAACGACGTTGGGGTTGGAGCGGGAGATGGCGATCCCGATGCGGCCCACGATCCCCTGGGGCAGGTCCTTGGTCAGCTTCCGCCAGGTTTCCCCCCCATCCGTGGACTTGTACAGGCCGCTCCCCTTTCCCCCGCCGGTGTAGCGGTAGGGCAGGCGGCGGTGCTCATAGGCCGCGGCGTAGAGGATGTTGCTGTCCGAAGGGTCCAGGGCCAGGTCGGCCGCTCCCGTATCGGGGTTCACGTACAGCACCTTGCGCCAGTTCTTTCCGCCGTCCGTTGTCTTGAAGACGCCCCGCTCCTCGTTGGGCCCCCACAGGTGGCCCATGGCCGCTACAAAAACCGTATCGGGATGGCGGCCGTCCACGACGATGCGGCTGATGTGCCGCGTTTCAGGGAGGCCCATATTCTGCCAGGTCGCTCCGCCGTCAATGGATTTATAGACTCCGTCGCCGATAGTCACGCTGTTGCGGCAGGTGGCCTCGCCCGTGCCCACCCAGATGACCTTGGGGTCGGAGGGCACCAGGGCGATATCCCCCACTGAGACCCTATTTTCCTTGCTGAAGACAGGCTCCCAGGTGATGCCGTTATTGGAAGACCGCCACACGCCGCTGGGGCCGACCGCGGCGTAGATGACCCAGGGCCGGCTGTCGTCCACTTCGATGTCCACGGTCCGGCCGCCCATAAGCGCCGGCCCGATCGAACGCCAGGTGAGCTTCTCAAAGATTTTTCCGACTTTGTCCGCCGGCTGGGAAGCCGCGGGCAGGGTCAAACTCAAGACAAGCGCCGCGCCCATCGCTAAAAAAACTATCCGCCTTGTATTCACAGTATCATTCCTCCTCTTCCTGATGCCTTTACAAGAGCAAAGGTTTTCATTATAAATGATCAGGTCTGTTCGTTCAAAAAAATGAAACGACGGGAGTTTCTCAAGACGGCCGGGTTTACGGCCTTGGGCGCGGCCGTCTCCCCTCAACTGCTCGCTCCGCGCCACCTCTCCGCCGAAATGTCCATTTATGACCCGGGTTTTTTCGAATGCGCCGAGCGGTTCGCTTTTCTGAACGCTCAGGAGGCCGTGGTCAGCCTCCTAGTCCGGCCGGGCCGGACGCTGGACGTTAAGTTTTATAAAGGTCAAAGTGAGGCTTCTCTGGTGGCCGGCACGGCCTTTTCCTATACCGGGGTCAAGGATGTCCTGGATATTAGTTTGGCCGGATATTTCTGGGGGCCGGATTTCTATTACAAGCTGGAGTACAAGGACAGCGCCTCTTCTTCCGGCTGGCGGACGACGCCGGTCCGCCGGGTCAAAACTCCCCGCTCCTACCTGGAACGGGGCCGGATGGAGATCATCCTCCTCAGCGACGATCATACTTATGACGACGCCGATACCCCCAGCCGGGGGGTCGTGGACCCTTCCCTCAGGGCCAGCCGCTTGAACGGCGAATATGTCAATGACTTCCTGCGCATCCTGCAGAGCGATCCTTCCTTTGTCCCCGATGAAGGCACCGACCTGGGCATGCTCCGGAGCGGGTTCAGTCTGGCCAGCGCTATCTACCAGATCATGACCCGGGAAGATCCGGACCTGATACTCCACTTGGGCGATGCCACCGGGATCGGGGCGGGCTATAAGTGGCCCGGTTTAGGGCTCAAGGATCCGGAGCTGGGCTTGACTTCCGATGACCGCGATGCCTACGCCAAGCTATTCTGGCTCAGGATGAGGCGGATGTACTCAGCCCTCACCCCTTGCCTTCCGCTCTACCTCGTGCAGGGCAATCACGACGGCGAGTCCGGCTACGGCCTGGAGCGGCCCTACGCGGTGAAATACCGCACCCTTTATTTCCCTCAGCCGGGCGGGTATCAGGGACAATCCATCGACCAGAACTATTTCGCCTTGGCCTGGGGCGGAGGTCTCGGCCCGGAAAATCCTTTGTTCATCATCCTGGATAATGAAGGCTATAACACTCTGCTCCCTCCCGGGCCCTTGCGTCCGGAAGATTGGACACTGGGCTTGGAGCAGAAGGACTGGCTCCGCCGCGTTTTGGACTACGAAAGCGACTGGAAGTTTACCTTCTTTCATCATGTGCTGGGCGGCTGGCCGGGGGGGTCCAACGAGGCCGTGACCAGCTACGCCTACGGACGCGGGCCGCTCTATACCGCCGCGGATTATGCGCCCTACTGCCCCGATCCGGAAAAGGTCGAGCAGGTCGAGCTGACCCGCCTGCTGCGCGACGGCGGCGTGCGCTGCAGCTTCACCGGCCACGACCATATCTTCTTCGGCCGGAAGGTCGAGGGCGACTTGAAGGCCATATGCGTCGGCTCGCCCAAGCCCGTCGGTGAGCTGGCCTGGTACAAGGGCCCGCTGTGGATCGAACACTATGGATGCCGCGGCCGCTATGGGAGAGAGGAGCCCGTCTGCAGCCTGGCGGATTTCTGGGGGCCGTCCGGCTACGCCAAACTGACTTTGACCCCTTCATCGGCCGTAGTGGAATACAAGCGCGCCTCCGACAATAACCCCTGGACTAATATCCCGCCGGACAAACGGCCCGGCGACATCCTTCGTACAATCAACCTCTAGAGCGCCATGACTTCGCCGCGCCACCCAACCCTTATGGTATTGGCCCTGTTTATTGCCCTGACCCTGGTCATGACCTACCCTTTAGTCCTGCACCTGGGGTCGAGCGTCCGGGACCCGGGCGATCCGCTGTTGAACACCTGGATCCTGGCCTGGAATAACCGGCAGATGGCCGGCTTCCATCTTTCCGGCTGGTTCGACGCGAACATTTATTATCCGAACCGGAACACTCTGGCCTACTCTGAACATCTTTTCAGCCAAGCCCTGGTCAGCTTGCCGGTCAACCTCTTGACCGGCAATCCCATCCTGGCCTACAACTTCGTCCTGCTGTTCGGGTTTGTCACCTCCGGGTTCGGGATGTACCTCCTAGCTCGCCGCCTGAGCGGCCACCTACTGGGCTCGATCGCCGCCGGTATCATTTTTGGTTTTTCCCCGTTCATGATGGCCCACCTTCCCCACCTCCAGGTCATAACGGCCGGAGGAATTCCCTTGACATTTCTCTTTCTCATCCGTTTTTTCGACAAAGGCCGATGGAAAGATCTTCTTCTCTTCACTTTGTTTTATGTGCTCCAAGCGCTGGCCAACGGCTATTATGCCCTCTTTTTGACTATCCTGGCTGGCCTGTTCATTCTGGTCATGACCGTGGCCGGCCGAAAATGGAAGGAAGGGCGTTTCTGGATTCAGATGGCCGTTTTCGCCGTGGTGGCCTTGGCGGCACTCGGCCCTTTTCTTTATCATTATGCCCAAGTCAGGAATACCCTGGGTTTGGAGAGAGGGATCGGCGCTTATGCTCGACCGACGAGTTTTTTGGCCACCTCGCCCCAGAATGTCCTCTACGGCCGGCTCAGCAACCGGTTTCTTCGATCTGAAGGCGAATTGTTTCCCGGAGCGATGGCCTTCCTTCTAGCCGTGGTGGGCGGCCTGAGCGTGCTCAGGTTAAAAAAACGGCTCCGGCCGGCCGGACAGTCTGCGCCCCGACGCGGTGGACGGGTTCTCCTGTGGATTACGGCCGCCTTGTTGCTGGCCCAGAGCGTCATTCTCTACATAACCTTGAAGCAGGGCAGTTTTGAGCTGGCCCTCGGCTCGAGCCTGAAGATCCATGCCCGGAGTCCGCTCAAGCCGTTTCTGGCCTTGGTAGCTCTATTATTTGTGTTCTTGGCCCTAAAAAAAATCCTCCGGACCGGGCCTCTGCTTCCCTTTTCCTTCGCCGATCCGCACCTGTGGGGACTGGGGCTGGTCTTCCTGATCGCCTTGTGGATGACCAGCGGTCCGCACGGCCCCTTTCTGATCCTGTACCGCTATGTGCCGGGGTTTGAGGGGGTGCGTGCTCCGACCCGCTGTCATATTTTCATCATGCTGGTCCTGGCAGCCTTTGCCTCCTTTGGTTTCCGTTCTTTGACTCATAAGTTGAGCGGGCTAAAAAAAGTTGCGCTGTCCATATTGGCGCTTCTTATCGTCCTGGTTGAATTCCTGTCCCTTCCTGTTCCTTGTATCCCCGTTCCGGTCAAAAAAGACATCCCGGCCGTCTATCAATGGCTGGCTGAACAAAAAAGCGAAAATTTTGCCCTGCTAGAGCTTCCTTTTCCCCGACAGGGGCAGGGAGTGGGCATGGTAGAATGTCCCCGAGCCTATTTCTCGATCTATCATTGGAAACGCCTGGTCAACGGTTACAGCGGATATTTTCCTCCCCTATACAGCGAATTGCGCCGACGTTGGGACGGGGACTATTCGCTATTCCAAAAAATCAGCGACATAAAAACGCTCGGAGTTCGGTATTTGATCTTTCATTCATCAATGTATCATCCGGAGTCTTTTCCCTTGATCCTGAAAGACATGGCCCGCCACTCAGCCCAGGCGGTTTTCATAGGACAATACGGCGAGGCTTACGTCTACGAAATGCTTGGCTGGCAGGAAGGAATGAAAGAGCTCCTCCAAAAGAGTCTTTTCCGGCGGATCGAGCCGAAAGGCTGGAAGGTTTCAGCCTCTGTCAACTCCCAGGCCGCTTGCCTGGCCATTGACGGCCGCCGGGAAACACGATGGGATACAGCCGGGCCCCAGCAGCCTGGTCAGTTCTTCGAGGTGGACCTAGGCCATACGGTCACTCTGGCTAAATTGTCGCTCGTCCTCGGCTCGAGCGAATTGGATTATCCGCGCGGCTACCGGGTGGAAGTGTCAGAGGATGGCCGAACCTGGACGTTGGCCGCCGAAGAGAATGAGGTCCTCATCGATATCCGGGCCTATCTCCGGCCCAAAGACCTAGCCTTGGACATTCCCCTGCCCAACGTCGCGGCCAGAATCGTCCGCATCGTGAACACCGGAGAGGATCCCATCCGCTACTGGTCCATTCACGAGCTGGAAGTCTATTCGTCCAAATAGTCATTCCCCCGTTGATCTCGACGACGGGTCGGCTGGCCTTAAGATATCCGGCTGTTTTTTATCAGGCCGTTCCGTTCAATTCAACTTCTTCTTGATATTCGGGAATGCGCGCCCGCCAGCCGAACTCCCTGGCCACCAGTCCGGCCATGGCCGCGGCCTTATCCTCCTCGCCGTGCGTCAGGAAGATCGCTTTCGGCTCGGCGCGAAGATAGCGGAGCCAGCGCAGGAGGTCCTGCTGATCGGCATGAGCGGACAGGCCCTGGATCTGGACGACCTTGGCCCGCACGGGGTGGTACTGGCCGTGGATGCGGACCGAGGGCTGGTCTTCGACGATCTGCCGGCCGAGCGTGCCCCGGGCCTGATAGCCCACGAAGAGGATGACGGATTCTGGCCGGCTGATGTTGCGGGCCAGGTGGTGCTTGATCCGGCCGCCCGTGCACATGCCCGACCCGGCCAGGATGATGCAGGACCCTTTGATGCTGTTGATGGCTTTGGACTCCTCGATGGTCTGCACCAGATGGAGGCCGGGAAAGCGGAAAGGGTGTTGGCC
>JBAVVA010000289.1:0-20619 GCA_049697055.1 Candidatus Aminicenantales bacterium | reverse complement strand
GGCATGGGGATAACGGGCCAGGATCTTCTCGGTCACGAACTCTTCCACTTCCTGAGCCGTACGGAGATCCATGGCCTGGGCCACGATGCGGCGGACAGTACGGAATTCGACGGCGCGCAGCATCCTCTTGATGCGCGGAATGAAGATGGGGTTCATGCTGAATTCCCGCAGCCCGAACCCGAGCAGGATGAGGGCCGAAAGGGGATCGGCGGCCATCTCGCCGCAAACCGTCACTCGCCGGCCGGCCCGGACCGCCGTCTCGATGATGAACTTGACCAGCCGCAGGACCGAGGGATGGAGCGGTTTGTAGAGATAGGACACGAACTCGTTGGAACGATCCACGGCCAGGTAGTACTGGATCAGGTCATTGGTGCCGATGCTTAGGAAATCCACCTCCTTGACCAACAAGTCGGTCAGGGCGGCGGCGGCCGGGACCTCAATCATGACGCCCAAGGGTATTTTCTCGTCAAAGCGGACTTTCTCGGCTCGCAGCTCCGCTTTGATCTCCTCAAACATAAGCTTGACCTCGCCCACCTCTTCGACTTCAGTGATCATAGGCACCAGCAGCCGGACGTTGCGGAGGAAGCTGGCCCGCAGGATAGCCCGCAGCTGGGTCCGGAAGAGGCCCCGGTCCTTGAGGGACAGCCGGATAGCCCTCAGGCCCAGGGCCGGGTTAAGCTCCTTTTCGATCTTCAACTGGGGAAGGGCCTTCTCGCCGCCGACATCGATGGTCCGGATGCAGACGGGCGCCGGATAGGCGGACCGGGCCAGTTGGGAATAAACTCGGTAGTGGTCCTCTTCATCGGGAAGCGAGGTACCCCTGAGGTAGAGGAACTCGGAGCGGAACAGCCCCACGCCCTCCGCCCCCAGAGACCGGGCCATGGCCGTCTCTTCGGGCAACTCAATGTTGGCCAGGAGAGTGAAGCGGACCCGGTCCAGGGTCAGGGAGGGCATCTTGGCCAGCCGGCGCAGCTCCAGGCGGTAGCTGTCGTAGCGTTGTTTCTTGCTCTTAAACTCGCGCAGAATGGCCGGGGGCGGGTTGATGATCACCTCGCCGTCCGTTCCGTCCACGATAAGCTCATCGCCGTTCTTTACCTGGCTGGTGACATCGTGCAGGCCGACCACGGTAGGGATGCTGAGGGAGCGGGCCAGGATAGCGGCATGGGAGGTCGGCCCCCCCCCATCCAGGGCCACTCCCAGGATGTTCCCCCGGCTGAGCCGGCCGGCCGCCTCGGAAGGAAGCAGATCGTGGGCCGCCAGGATCACCTTCCGGCCGGCCATCCTGGCTTCCTTTTTCTGCTTCAGGTTCCGGTAGACCCTGGCCAGGACATCGGAGACATCCAGCTGGCGTTGCCGAAACGTATCGTCGTTAAGAGATTCAAAAATCTTCCGGTATTTGGCGTTGACCTGGGACAAGGCCCATTCAGCTTTGACCTTCTCCGCGGCGATGATCCGATCCAGGCTGGAGCGCAAGGAATGGTCCTCCAGGATCATCAGGTGGGCGTCGAAGATAAAGGCGTGGTCCTCGCCCGCTTTCTTCCTGATTTTGGAACGGAGCAGGGACAATTGGCGCCTGGTCCGGCGTATGGCTTGCTCCAGCCGAGCCCGTTCGGCCTTCACCCGGCCGGGGGGAATGGCCTCCCGTTGAGCCGAGAAAATGATGCGCTCCGTCACCAGGACGCGGCCGATGGCTACTCCGGGCGAAACGGCGATTCCTCGCAGCCTTACGAACTCCATCCTCTTATTCCTTTTCCTCGAACCTGTCGTTGACCAGGCCGGTCAAGGCCTGGAGGGCTTCCCGTTCATCACCGCCCCAGACTTTGAGAGTGATGGTCGAATGCTGAGTGGCGGCCAGGGTCAAGATGCCCAGGATGCTTTTGCCGTCGATCTCTGCCCCGTCCTTGATGATTCTGACCCTGGATCTGAAACGATTGGCCAGGTTGACGAACCTCACCGCCGCCCGGGCGTGAAGACCCAGCTTGTTCCTGATGACCAGCTTTTTCTCGACCATGAGCCGGAGCGGCCCTCACTGTTTGGTGTCGAGCAGGGCGCTGGCCAAATGGATATTCTTCTTCCCCTGCTCCACGACCCTGCGGGCCACTTCCTTGAGGTTGTTGCTCCGCTGCAAGGAGACGAACTTGATGAGCATGGGCAGGTTGACCCCGGTGATGATTTCCACTTGATTTTCCTGGAGGAAACTGTAGCTCAGGTTGGAGGGGGTTCCCCCGAACATATCGGTGAAAATGACCGCCCCGCTCTTCTGGTTCACCTGCTTCAAGCTCTGGTTGATTCTCTTCTTGGATTCATCGACATCGTCGTACCAGCCTATGGAGATGGCTTCGATATTGGGGGCTTCGCCCAGGATGCTGGTCAGGGCGTTCAATAGTTCTTCCCCCAGCTTGCCGTGGGAAACGATGATTCCTCCGATCATGGCCTTATCTCTCCGCGAACAGGCCGGCCTCACCGGCCATCGATCACTTCAACAGGTCCCGATGATGTATGGTTATATCATATTTTTGAGCGCGAAAGTAAGACTTCAGCTCTTCGGCCACAGCCACCGAGCGGTGGCGGCCCCCCGTGCAGCCGACGGAAATGCGCAGCCGGCTCTTGCCCTCCTCGATGAACAGGGGCATGAGCAGGTCCAGGAAGCGGAACAGCTCTTTCAGGAAGGCGGCCCCCGCCGGCGAGCGGAGAACGAAGTCCCGCACCTTGCGGCTCTTCCCCGTTTGGTCCTTGAGGTTGTCCACATAGAAGGGGTTGGGCAGAAAGCGCGTGTCGAAAACGAGGTCGGAGTCGAGGGGCAAGCCGTACTTGTAGCCGAAGCTGACAATCGACACTGGCAAGTGCTTTTTGCCGGAGCGCTTGAAACGTCGGGCCAGGAGTGACCTGAGCTCGGGCAGGCTGACCGCCGTAGTGTCGAAAACTTCATCGGCCATTTTCTTGATTCGGGCCAGCCGCCGCCGTTCCAGCCGCACGCCGTCCAGGACGGCCCCCTCCTTGGCCAGGGGATGCGGCCGGCGGCTCTCGCTGAAGCGGTTGACCAGTGTCTCATCCGAGGCGTCGAGGAAAATGAGCCGGGGTGAGACGCGCTTCACGATATCGTGCCAGACGCGGGGAAATTCGGTCAGGAAACCGTGCTCCCGGATGTCCACCACTAAAGCCAGCCGGGGGATCTCCGCCTCCTTGCTCTGCCAGAGGTCCACTAGGTTGGGGATGAGCTTGGCCGGGAGGTTGTCGATGCAGTAGTAGCCCAGGTCCTCCAAGAAGCGGCTGACCACGGTCTTGCCCGACCCGGACAAACCGGTGATGACCAGGAACCGGTCGTCTTTAGACACGGCTCCGGCCTTTCCCGCCGCCTTCGGCCAGGACACGGTGGAGACGTCCGACCATCTCCCGCGAGGCGTGGTAGCCCTTGACCCTCAGCAAGTGGACCCGGCAGGCCACTTCAATGAGAGTGGCGATGTTGCGGCCCGGCGCTACGGGCAGGCTGATCTGAGGCAGGCGAACCCCTAAAATTGTCCGAGTCTCGGGCGCCTTCAAGCCGAGCCGGTCGCCGTTGTGCTGCTTGGCCCGCTGGCGCAGAACGATGACCAAATCAATGGGCGACCTCTCCAGGATGGCCTTCCGGCCGAAGATGGCCTTGATGTTGATGATGCCCAGGCCGCGGACTTCCATGAAGTGCCGGCCCAGCTCGGGCGGACAGCCGGACAGCCGGCTGCCGGGCAGCCTCTGGACGACCACTGTATCATCGGAGATGAAGCGATGGCCGCGGGCGGTCAGCTCCAGGGCGTTCTCGCTTTTGCCGATGCCGCTATCGCCGATGATGAGCACCCCCAGGCCGTACATGCGCAATAACCCCCCCGATAGAAGGACCCGGCCGCTGACTCGCTCGGCCGGAGGAACGCAGGTCGAGCGCCCGGCCGAAGAACGGCGCTTAGCCGACATGCAGGCCGCTTTCCTCAGCCAGGAGGTTGGGGAGCTTCATAGTCCTCAGCCTGAAGCGGTTTTACTCCGGCTCCACCAGGCCGTAATGACCATCCCGGCGCCGGTAGACCAGGGTCCAGCGCTCAGTCCCCATCTTCCGGAAGAGAAGGACGTCCCGCTTCTTGAGGTCGAGGTGGAGGACAGCCTCTTCAACAGACATCGGCTTCACGGCGAAGTCGTCGCCGGGTATCACCCGTTTGCGCGGCTCGAAGGACTCTTCGGCCGGCAGGGTCATTTTGCGTTCGCGGCCGCCGCGCCGCTTCCGTTGGCGAAGCTTTTCCTTCTCTTTCTTGAGCTTCCTCTCCAAGCCGGAAAAGGCCAGATTCAGGGCGCCGAATATCTCGCTGTCCTCCTCGATTAAGACAGTGTCAGCCCCCCGGCCCTCGACACGGATTTCCGCTTTGTACCGCCGCTTTTCGGCAGAGAGGATGATATTCACCTCGGTTCCGGGAGCCATCTGTTTATCCAGGGCCTTAAGCCGCTTGTCGCAGAACTGCCGGATCCCGGCGGTCAGGGGCATATGGCGGGCAGTCAGATGGACGTTCATTCGATTTTTCCCTCCATCATGGATTTCCTTTTGCGAATATGGCTTGGGGCGATACCCAGCTGTTTGCGGTATTTGGCCACCGTCCGCCGGGCGATTCTCAGGTTCTGTTTAGCCAACAGGTCGTCGATCTCGATATCGCTGAGAGGATGTTCTCTGTCCTCGTTCTCCACCAGCTTGCGGAGGCGATCCTTGACCATCAGGGAGGAGACCTCCTCGCCCAGGCTGCCGGATAACGACTTGTGGAAAAAATACTTCAAGGAGAAAACGCCCTCGGGCGAGATCAGATATTTGTTGGCCACCACCCGGCCGACAGTGGACTCGTGCACGCCGACCTCCTGGGCGATTTCCATTAAGGTCAGAGGTTTGATATAGTCGAGTCCCTTCTCGAAAAAATCCTTCTGCTTGTCCAGGATGTACTTGGCCACCCGATAGATGGTTCGGTCGCGCTGGTCCAGGCTGCGGAGGAACCAGAGGGCCTTCTTCATCTTGTCCCGCAAAAAGCGGAGGGCTTCCGGGTTGGACCGGGAAGCCTGGTGCAGGAGCCGGCGGTAGTAGCTGTTGAGCCGCAAGCGGGGCAGGCCCTCGTTGCTCAGGGTCAACTTCCACTCGTCGCCCTCTTTGGTGACAACAATATCCGGGACGACATAGGTCGTCCGGTCCTGGGAGTACTTGCGGCCGGGGGCGGGGTCCAGCCGCTTGATAACCTCGATATGATACTTGATCTCGCCGAGGGGGATGGCCAGGACCTTGGCCAGCTGGGGATAGTCCGATCTTTCCAGAAGCGCCAGATGCTGGGTGATGATCGCGCGGGTGACGTCGTCGGTCAAATTGAGGTTGTCCATCTGGGTCAGCAGGGCCTCTTTCAAGTCCAGGCTGGCCACGCCGACCGGGTCGAACATCCTGATCTTGGCCCGGACTTTCTGGACCCGGTCCAGTTCGGCTCCCGCCGTGCGGGCCACCTCCTCTTCGGATAGGCCGAGATAGCCGTCCTCGTTGATGTTGCCGATAATGATCTCGGCCACGGCCTTATCCAGAGGGTCGAAGAAAGTCAGGTTGGCCTGCCAGTCGAGGTGATCCCACAGGGAAGGATTCTTGGCCACAAAATTCTCCAGGGAAGGGACCTCTTTCCTTTCCGGCGAATAGGACCGGAACCCGTCATCGAAATACTGCGCGAAATATCCTTCAAATTCATCCACTTCTTGGCCGCCGGCCATTTCGGCCGACTCTTCGACGGTCGCCTCGCCGGGGATGACGTTATCGGTCGCTCCATCGCCGTCCTGGGCGGCGATTTCCTTTATCCCTTCCGGGGTGACCGGCTCGGCCGTTTTGTCTTCCGATTCCTCTTCCAGCTCCAGCATCGGATTCTGGGCCAGCTCTTCATCGATGACATCGTTGATCTCCAGGTTGGTCAGGGGCAGGAGCTTAATGGCCTGCTGCAGGGCGGGGGCCAGGATGAGCCTCTGGATCTGTCGCTGGTCCAATCGTTGCTTCAAGGCCATGGTTTGATCAGGTTAAGCTGAAATTCTCGCCCAAATAATTCCGACGGACCTCCTCCGAGCGGACAAGGTCCCGGGGTGTTCCCGATTTCAGGATAGTCCCCTGGTGGATGATGTAGGCCCGGTCGGTGATACGGAAGGTCTCCCGCACGCTGTGGTCCGTGATCAGCAAGCCCAGCCCCAGGCCTTTGAGGGAGAGGATGATCCTTTGCAGTTCTTGGACGGCCAGGGGATCGATCCCGGTGAACGGTTCATCGAGAAGAATGAAACGGGGGTTGGTGATGAGGGCCCGGGCAATCTCCAGCCGCCTTCTCTCTCCGCCCGACAGAGTATAAGCCTTGGCTTTGGCCACTTTCTCCAGACCGAGGTCGTGCAGGACACGGCTCAGCCGGCCATCGCCGGCGGAGGAAACCGAGGGCCTCATCTCCAGGACGGCCAGCAGGTTGTCCTCGACGCTCAGCCGGCGAAAGGCGGAGGGTTCCTGGGGCAGAAGACAGAGGCCCTGTTGGGCCCGGAGGTACATGGGCAGGACGGTGATATCTTCGCCGTCCAGTATCACCCTCCCCTCCTCATGGGGAATAAGCCCCAGGACGATGGAAAACGTGGTGGTCTTGCCGGCGCCGTTGGGCCCCAGGAGCCCGACGACCTCTCCGCCCTTAACCTCGACCGAAACGCCGTCCACAACATTCCGGCCGTGATAGCTTTTGACGAGGTTGTCGGCTCGAAGAGTGGAGGTCATTGTTCCCGATGTGATTTTATCAGAGTGAGGGACCGTTCGCGTCCCTTATTTTCAACATCAATTATACCATCGCCCAGGTGAAAAGTCAATTTGCGGCCCTCGATCTGCCCCTTATCCTTGTCCAGCAGAAGAGGATTTCCGGTGAGGATGATCTGGTCTTCCTCCATTTCATAGACCGCCTGCTGGCCGCGGCCTTCCCGGGCGTTCTGGTTGATGACCACGCCGCCCTGAGCGGTCATTCGTTCCATCTCTTTGGTATCCGGCTTCAGATGGATTTGGATCGTATCGGCCCGCACCTCGGCCTTTTCCAGATGGAGCCTCGCTTCGGCCTGGAAAACCATCTTGTTCTCCTCGGGAAGAGAATCCAGCCGGCGGGCCGAGATCTCGACCTTTTCTTCAACCTGGCGAGTTTTGGGCTGGTGGGGGAAAGAGGCCCTGACTCCCCCTTCTCCAGAAGCCTTGCCAGTCGCCTCCCAAAAGGCGAGCTGGCCGGCCAGCAGCATCTTCTTGTTCTGCCACATGCGGACGTTGTTCAAGAAATCAAAACGTTCTTCCTTAGAATTGTATCTCACCACGCCGGCCGTGACGAACACCGGCTGGTCCTTCTCGAAAAAAACACCCGGCGACTGGCCGCCCCGGCCGGCCAAGACCACTTTGGCCACCCGGCCTTCCAGGTCATTATGCTCCAGGCTGAAGTCCAACTCCTCGGCCAGGATTTCGGTCTGGCCCAGCCCGGCCCGGGCTTTCTGGCCGGGCTTGACCCTGACCTGCAGCCAATCCGACCCGCCCTGAAGAACCACGGAATCTCCTTCTACGGTTCGTGTCTGGCCGGGGTCCGTCTCCTCCTGGGTCATGCGCGCCCGGGTGAAGGAGCGAAACTCCCTCAGCCCTCCCCCTTGGTCAAAGATAAAATCGATCGCTTCGGCCTGGAACCGGGTGCGCCGCCCTTCGGAGGAAATGAATTGGATGGAGCAGGCGCCCTTGGATTCATAGGAATGAAGAAGAGACCGGTCGAGGAAAGTCCTCAGCTTGATTTCATCGGCCTGGATATCTTGGTTATCGCCCAGCCGCAAGAAGGCCGGAGAGCCGGAGGCGGCCTGCTTCTTTCCAAATTCATTCCGCAGCGACAGGCGCGCCTCTCCCCGCAGATAGACAAGACTCAGCTTATCGCTGTTGGCAAACAAGCTGAAGTCTAGGTCCCGGCAGGTGCCCCGGCTCCGGCCGTGGCTCAAGCTGACGCCGCCTTGGATAGAGCCCTGGCGGTCCCCCTGATGGTAAATGAAGGTCTGCCCCCGGACGACCAAAGGCGGCCCGGCCTTGGCGGCCGAGACCTCAAAGAGCAAGTCCCCGGTCAGGACCAGGCGGCCGGTCTTCAGGTCATAGGCCAGGCCGAGAGCTTGACCGCGGAACTGCGGCGAGTTCATCTCCACGCGGCGGTCGGTCTGGAAGGTTTCCGTCTGGCGGTTGTAGGTCAGATGGCTCGTACGGATAATCGCATCCTTATAGAGGATCTGGATCGGCCCCTGGAACACGTAGCGGTTCCGCACCGAGTCATGGACCACTTCTTCTCCGCTCAGGACGATCTTTTGGCCGCCCTTCCGGCCGTGGTCGATGATCTGGACGTTGCCGACCATATGGTACAAGTCATCCGGCCCGATGAAGGTCCGGTCGGCGGTGAACTCAACCTTTTCCTTGTCTCCCCTGAACTCGACATAGCGGATTCGAACCTTCTCATCAACCTTCTTCTCCGGGGCGGAGCTCCGGGCCGGCTCTTCGGGGGGCCGGCTGGGCCGGCTCCGGAGAATAAAAAAGAGAAGGAGAGAGGTGACCAAGATAAAAACCGCGGCCGCGGCGAGCTGAAGCCCCTTGGTCAGACGTAATCTCCGGCCGCCGGAAGAAGTCATGCGCTCCTCCGGATATCATGCACAGACAGGTGGACCCTTTCCTGGCCCAGATAAGAAGAGAGCTGGAGGGAATAGGCCAGGTCCACTTGCTCCCCCCGGCAGAGCGAATCGGCCCAATCGCCCCGTTCCCAGCCGACGGCCTCCAGCGTCCGGCCGGATTGCCGGACCAGGAACTTGACATGCCGCTCCTTTAGACGATGGGGGAGGCTGGCGATCTCCGCTTTCTCGGTCATAAATGTGGGAGTGGCGTTGCCCACTCCGAACGGCGCCAGGAGCGCATAGGCCTCCATAAAAGCCCCGCTCAGGCCGCCAAAGTCCAGCCTGGCATCGATGAAGATTTTCTTGTGAACGTCCTCTTCCGTCAACCTGGAGTCGGCCAGGTCATTCACCGCTGCCCGGAAGGCCGGCATCCGCTCCAGGGGCAGGGAGCATCCGGCGGCTAGACGATGGCCGCCGTAGTTGGTAAACAGAGAACGGCAGGAGTCCAGGCAATCGATCAAGGAGAACTCGCGGATGCTGCGGCCCGAGCCGTAGGCCTGCCCGTCCCTATAAGCGAAAAGGATGACCGGGCGATAGAAAAGGTCCTTGAGCTTGGAAGCCACGATGCCCACGACGCCCTTATGCCATTCCTCGCTGCCCAGAATCAGGACCCGGTAGGAGCGGTCCAGAGCATTGTCCCTGATCTTGGCCAGGGACTGATTGAGGATTCGTTCCTCGGTTCGTTGACGCTCAGTGTTCAGCTTGTCCAGCCGTTCGACAATCTCCAGAGCCTCGGCCGGCGAATCCGTCAGGAACAGCCTGACCGCCAGGTCGGCGGTCTCCAACCTTCCGGCGGCGTTGAGGCGCGGGCCGATCCGGTAGCCCACATCGCCCTCGGAAACGCGTTTTCCGGTCAGCCCGCACTTGTCCAACAGGCTCAGCAAGCCTGCGTTGTGGACGCTTTCCAGCCCTTTCAGCCCGGCCTTGACCATCAGCCGGTTCTCCCCCCTAAGCTCGGCCACATCGGAGATCGTCCCCAGGGCGACCAGCTTGAGGTAATGGGCCAGACTCTTTTTGGCCTCCGGCTCATCCAGGAGCGCTTGGAGAAGCTTGAAGACGACTCCCACGCCGGCCAACGACCGTTCGGGATATCCCGAGTTGTCGAGCATCGGGTCGAGGACGGCTAAGGCGGGAGGAACTTCCTCTCCGGGCAGATGATGATCGGTGATGATCACATCGACGCCTTTCTGAGCGGCTTTCTGGACGAACCCCTCGGACTTGATGCCGCAGTCCACGCTGATCACTAAGGAAGCGTCTCTCTCCAGGACGATCTCCAAGTGTTCGTCCTTGAGCCCGTAGCCGTCCTTGAGCCTGTCCGGGATGAAATATTCGGCCCGGGCGCCCATCAAACGCAGGGCCCGCAGAAGCATGACCACCGAAAGCACGCCGTCCACATCGTAATCGCCGAAGACGAGGACCTTTTCCCCGCGCGAGCAGGCCAGCCGCAGGCGGTCTACAGCCTCCTTCATCCCTCTCAGCAGGTAGGGGTCATACAGGTCATCCGTTGTCCCTCGCAGGAACTTCTCCGCCGCTTCCTGGTCCTTGACGCCGCGAACGGCCAGTACCTGAGCGATGGGCAGGGGAAGGCCGAGCCGGCTGCTGATCGTGGCCGCTTCGGAGGAAGAGGGCGCAATAATCCAGCGGGCGTCGTTCACCGCTCAAATTTAACACACAACCCGCCAATCCTCAAGAAAACGCCAACCGGTGGCAGCATCTCCATTTGAGTGATCCAGCCTTCAAGAAGAGGAGGGGTCCTGTCACGGCCGCGTTGACTTTGGGCGGAGCCAAAAATACAATGGATGGGCCGTGTGGGGAAATCTTCGCGACAAGCTCAGCCGGACCAGGCTGGCCTTCAAGCAGAAGCTGGAGGGAATCTTCCAGAGCCCCAAGGAACGCGACCAGATTCTTTCCGAGCTTGAGGAGGCGCTGATTCTGGCCGATGCCGGCCCGGCCGCGGCCGGAAAGATCATCCAAAACCTGAGCCGGAAAAGCCGCAAGAACGACGGCCCCAGCGGCCTGGAAGAGATGCTCCGGGAAGAACTCCTCACGCTTCTGTCGCAGGCCGCCCCTGTGCGGGGGCCGCTTCCTACGCCCTTTGTCCTGATGATGGTGGGCGCCAACGGCGGCGGAAAAACGACCTCGGCGGCTAAGCTGGCCCTCCGGCTTAAAAACGAGGGCCGCTCCGTTCTCCTGGCCGCAGCCGACACTTTTAGGGCGGCGGCCCAAGAACAGCTGGCCCTCTGGGGAAAAAAACTCGACCTGCCCGTGGTCCGCGGCCAGTACGGCGCCGACCCGGCGGCCGTGGTCTTCGACGCCATCCAGTCGCTCAAGGCGCGCGGCACCCAGGCCCTGGTGATCGACACGGCCGGCCGCCTCCACACCAACCACAACTTGATGGCCGAGCTGGAGAAGATCCGCCGGATCGCCGCCCGGGAAATCTCCGGGGCGCCCCACGAGACGCTCTTGGTCCTGGACGCCGGCATCGGGCAGAACTCTCTGGCCCAGGCCAGGGAGTTCTTGAAATTCTCCGGCCTGAGCGGGATCTTTCTATCGAAACTAGACGGCACGGCCAAGGGCGGGAGCGTCCTGGCCATCGCCGACGAGCTGCGTCTGCCCATCCGCTATATCGGCACCGGTGAGGGCGAGCTCGATATCGAGGAATTCTCGGCGAGGGAATTCGTGGACGCCCTCTTGTCATGATCAACCCGATTGACCTGACCTACATGGAGATGGCCTATGGCCTGGCCGAAAAGGCAGTGGGCCGGGCCAGCCCCAATCCCTGCGTCGGCGCGGTTATAGTTCGCAATGGCCATGTTGTCGGCGCCGGCTGGCACCAGGGCCCGGGAACCCTTCATGCCGAGAGCATCGCCCTCTGCCAAGCCGGCCGCCTCGCCGAGGGCGCGACGCTCTATCTCACCCTCGAACCCTGCGTCCATTGGGGCCATACCCCCCCCTGCCTCGAATCGCTGCTCCAGGCTCGGCTCGGCCGGGTGGTCATTTCGAGCTATGACCCCAACCCGCTCGTCTTCCGCAAAGGGGTCCGCGGCCTGCGCCGGGCGGGCCTCCCCGTCCTGGTCGGAGCCCTGAAAGATAAGAACCTCCGGCTCAACGAGGCCTATTTTAAGTTCATCCAGCGAAAAATACCGTTCGTCACTCTCAAGGCCGCCTCCACCCTGGACGGCCGCATCGCCACCCGGACCGGCGATTCGCGGTGGATCTCCAGCCCGGCCGCCCGGGATTATGTCCATCTTCTCCGGGCCGAGCAGGACGCGGTCCTGGTCGGGGTGGGGACCGTTCTCCGCGACGATCCGCTGCTCTCCGTCCGCCACCCGCTCTGGAAGGGCAAGCGCCTGCAGCGGGTCATTCTCGATTCTCGTCTCCGCACTCCCTTAACCTGCCGGATGCTGAAATCCAGGGAAGCCGGGGGAATCTTGATCTTCACCGGCCGCCATAGCTCCCAGGACAAGGCCCGGAAGCTGGAAAACCGAGGCGTGGAGGTCGTTCGGCTTGATGGCCCGGAAGGCGGGGGGCGTTCCCCAAGGCAGCCCGGGCAGGGGCAATCCCTATCCTTGCGGGCGGTTCTCAAAGAGCTTGGCCGCCGGAAGGTGGCCGGCCTGCTGGTTGAGGGCGGGAGCGCGGTGGCTTCTGCATTTCTTGAAGCGGGGCTGGTGGACAAGCTGTTCCTGACGCTGAGCCCCAAGCTTTGCGGCGGCCGCCAGGCGCTTTCCTTCTACGAAGGCCGCGGGGCGGCCCTTATCCGCAATGCGCCGGGCCTCCAGAACGTCCATTTTTTTGTCCTGGACCAAGAGATCTTTATCGAAGGATATCTGTGATGTTCACCGGGATTATCAAGCATCAGGGCCGGTTCTTTGGATATCGGCAAGGACGGCAGGAAATGGGCCTGGAGTCGCCTGACCTGGCCGGCCGGCTGGGGGTGGGCGACAGCCTGGCCGTCAACGGCGTCTGCCTGAGCGTCACGGCCAAGGAGCGGCAAACGCTATGGTTCAACCTGGCCCGGGAGACTTTAGCCAGGACAACCTTGGGCCGGCAGCGGCCGGGCGATCCTCTAAACCTGGAGCCTTCCTTGACCCTGGAGACGCCCCTCAGCGGCCATTTGGTCACCGGCCATATCGACGCCAAAACCAAGGTGCTCCGGGTGGCCGAAAGCCGGCCCGGGAAGAGAATGACCATCTCCCTGCCGCCGGAGTCGCGGCCCTTCCTGGTACCCCAGGGCTCGGTGGCCGTGGACGGCGTCAGCTTGACCGTGGCCGCCGTGAGCGCCTCCTCCTTCGAGGTCGAGCTCATCCCCCTCACCCTCAAGGAATCGACCCTGGGCCGGCTGCGGCCGGGCGATGAAGTCAACCTGGAGTATGACATCATCGGCAAATATGTGTATAATTGGTTGAATCGAGAAAAACGATAGGTTTTAGCATCATGAAATCCGCTGTCGAGCAAGCGATCCGGTCGGTCCAGGACGGCCGGATGATCATCATCGTTGATGACGAGGACCGGGAAAACGAAGGCGACCTCATGGTCGCCGCGGAGAAGGTCACGCCCGATATCATCAATTTCATGGCCCGCTACGGACGCGGGTTGATCTGCCTGCCCCTGACCCGGGAGCGGCTGGAGCAGCTCCAACTCCCGCTGATGGTCTCCGACAACACGGCCCGCTTTCAAACGGCTTTTACCGTGTCTATCGACGCCAAGAAAGGCGTCGCGACCGGCATCTCCGCCCATGACCGGGCCCAAACCGTGCTGACGGCCATCGACCCCAAGACCACCCCGGCCGACCTGGCCCGGCCCGGCCACATCTTCCCCCTCCAGGCCCGGGAGGGCGGCGTCTTGTCGCGGGCCGGCCAGACCGAGGCGGCCGTGGATATGGCCCGGCTGGCGGGCCTCTTTCCGGCCGGCGTGATCTGCGAGGTCATGAACGAGGACGGCACCATGGCCCGCCTGCCCCAGATCGAACGATTCAGCCAGGAATTCGGCCTGCCCATCCTGACCATTGCCGACCTCATCCAGTACCGGATGAAAACTGAACGGCTCATCCAACTGGTCGAAGAAGCCGAGCTTCCCACCCGCTACGGCCGATTCCGCATCGCCGTCTTCGAAGACATCATCCACCATGAGAATCACGTGGCCCTGATCAAAGGGGATCTCGGCGGCGCCGAGCCGGTCCTGGTGCGGGCCCATTCCCAGTGCCTGACCGGCGACACCCTGGGCTCCCTGCGCTGCGATTGCGGAGAGCAGCTCCACCGGGCCATGGACATGATCGACAAGGAGGGCCGGGGCGTCATCCTCTATTTCCTCAACCAGGAGGGCCGGGGCATCGGCCTGACCAATAAGATCAAAGCCTACGCCATCCAGGATGAGGGCGCGGACACGGTGGAGGCCAACCAGCGTCTGGGCTTCAAGCCCGACCAGCGGGATTACGGCATCGGCGCCCAGATCCTGGTGGCCTTGGGCGTCCGGAAGATTCGCCTCCTGACCAACAACCCCCGCAAGTTCATCGGACTGGCCGGCTACGGCCTGGAGATCGTGGACCGGGTGCCCATCGAGATCCCGCCCTCCAGCGAGAACCAGCGGTACCTCAAGACCAAAAAAGACAAGATGGGCCACATCCTGGACATGGTCTGATCAAAATCGGGCCATCACTCTTCGGCCGGGGAAGGCCTGACACCCGGCCGCGATTGAAGGATGAAGGTCACCGGGCCGTCGTTGGTCAGGCGGACCTTCATCAGGGCCTGGAAAACGCCCCTCTCAACCTTCACTCCCAGTTCGCGGAGCGCGGCGGTAAATGCATCAAAGATCTCCGCGGCTCTGCCCGGCTCTTCGGCCCCGTCGAAGCTCGGCCGGCGTCCCTTGCGCACCGAAGCGGCCAGGGTGAACTGGGATACGGCCAGGGCCTGGCCGCCGACCTCCTTGAGGGACAGGTTCATTTTCCCCTGCTCATCGGGGAAAATGCGCAGCTCGGCCGTCTTGCGGGCCAGCGCGAGCGCCTCGGCCGGCCCATCTCCCTTTTCCACGCCGACCAGAAGGCAAACCCCGCGGCCGATCCGGCCGGCTACCCGGCCCTCCGCTTCCACCTCCGCCTCAGAGACTCTCTGCAGGACGATGATCATCGTTTTATGCTCCGCTTTTAATTTATAAAAATTCTCGTTCTTTGCCTACAGGCCGAATATAGTAGACCAGGGGGAGGGATAAGCTCGGATTCGGCAGCATTCCATACATTGGACGATCGCAGTATCGAAACAAGAAGGGCTTGGGTTTTGGCCGGAGCGAGCATCAGGCCGGATTTAGCCCTTCCGAAGCGCTCTTCGAGGATTTCCGGCATATTTCTTGCCGGCCGGCGAGCATGTCTGAGCCTTCCGAAGGAGGGCGAGTTGCGCAGCCCCCGAGATCATGCCGGAGACGCCTTGCAGTTTTTTTTCAAATCTATTTACCCCTCCGACCCCCCTAGAGAAATAGGGGGGAGCTCGATGGCGTCTCCGGAGAGGTCGGAGGAAGGGCGTGAAAAATCCGGCCAGCGAGCGAGGTCAAAATCCAAGCCCTTCAAGCCTATCACCTGGAAGGTGCTGCACTTTCCGGAACGAAGGATTTGACTTTATGTATCCCATCGTCTAAGATATGACGCCTCGACAAGGAGAAAATTATGCTTCGTCATCCGTCCGCCATTCGCCAGCACCGCCGAAGCGTGCGCCACGCCGCCGTCAATAAGCGGAACAAAACCGGCCTCCGCACCCAGGTCAAAACCCTCCGCCAGAAGGTCCAGGCCAAGAACAGGGAAGAGGCCGTCAAGATGCTCCCCCAGGTCTTCTCCGCCGCAGACAGAACAGCCAAAAAGGGGGCCATCCACAAGAAGAAGGCCGCCCGGCTGAAATCACGGTTGAGCCGGCAGGTCCAGACCCTCAGCTCCAGCCAATCCTCCTAAGCGGCGTCTCTTTCGGGCGCCGGCAATAATCGAACACAAACGACTCCAACAAAATCCTGGCCGAAACATCGCTGCTCTTGATCGTTCGGTCGATCCTGGCCAGTTCGTTCAGGATGCGGCGCACATCTCTTAGGGAAAGCCGGTCCACCAGGCCGAAGAAATCCTGGAACTTTTCGTTATATAATTTAACGTAATTTTCTTTAATATTGGGATTGAAAGTCCGAAAGATCTCCTTCCGGTCTTTGGACCTCTCCCTAAGCCAAGCCTTGGCCAGCAGGATTTCCTGGAAGAAACGGATGACATCGTTCAGGATCTTGATCCCTTCCTCTCCGGACTTGATCAAGCCGTCCAGGACCTCCAGGCAAGACCGCAGGTCCCCCTGGGCCAGGGCGTCGGATAAAGCCCAATTCTCCAAGCTCCTCGTCCAGCCGCAGAGCTGGTCCACCTCTTCCGCCTCCAGGGATGCTTTTTTGCCTGCATAAGAAACAAGCTTGTCCATCTCGCTGGTCAAGCGGTCAAGATCATTCCCCACGACATCGATCAGCTTGGCCTTGGCCTCCGGGGTCAAGAGGAGCTTCCTCTCGGCCAGGTTTTGATCCAGCCATGATTTCAGTTGGTACTCTTTGAGCGCTTTCAGCTCCAGGCTCACGACCTGGGCCTTAAGCCGCCTGGCAAAGAATTGAAAGACGGGGGTGTTTTTAACCTTCCAGGTCGAGTAGGGGTAGATAATGACGACGACCGTCCGGGGCGAGGGTGAAGCAAAATAATCCTCCAGCTCCTTTTCCTCGACCTCCGACAATTTGTCCTCCTGGCGCTCCCGCTCCCGGTCTTCCTCCTGCTGCAAGAACTCGGCCACGATAAGCCGCCAGGGAGAAAAGAAGGAAGGAGCGGTCCGGGCGGCATCGACGGCGTCCCTCCAACTCGCCTCGTCCATCCAGAAGCGGTCCAGGTTGAAGGGCTGGCTGTCGGCGGGCAGGAGCAGGGCCTTGAGCTGGTCCACAAACTTGCGGGCCAGGAAGGTCTCCGGGCCGTATAGAAAATAGCCGGGAGCCAGGTCATCGTCCCGGATATCCTTGTCCAGCAGGGAAATGAACACGCTCAGAACCCTTCCAGGATGGTGATGACCAGGCTGCGGGCGAACTTCTCCGCAACTTTGTTCAAGGCCTCGGTTTCCATCGACTCGAAGTCGCTTCCCTGGGGGACCTCGTACTCCTCAATGTACTGGTAGGACGGGTTGGAGAACAGCACCCGTTTCAGGACCCTGTCCCGGAGCACGATCCTGGCCACGATGACGATGCTGTAGCGGTCAGCCGTGGCCTGGCCGGAGAAGGCCACGGGCTGGACGTTGAAGCTCAGGATCTCGCCGCTGAGCACGGCATCGGCGTGCTCCTCATCGGCGGCAAGTTCGACCCCGCCGCGGGCCACCAGCTCATTGATGACGCTTTGGGTCAGTTTCAAGTCCAGCGCGAACCGCGTGGTCAGGTTCTTGAACATCGGGACGCTGACCTTCTTGATATGGCTGGGCAGGAACCCGCCCGTGCCGCGCAGGCTGTAGCCGCATCGGCCGGCCAGAAACAAGGCCAGCCCGGCCAGAAGGATGATCTTCAGTCTCAGGGTGTTCATCCCGCTACTATATTGACCAGTTTATCCGGAATGCAGACGACCTGTCGGATCTTGCCCGCGCCGACGGCGGCCCGGACCCTGTCCAGGCTGAGGGCCGTCTGGCGCAGCTCCGCCTCGGCCGTTCCGGCCGGCACATCGAACCGGTCCCGGAGCTTGCCGTTGACTTGGACGACAATGGTCACCGTTTCTTCTGCGGCCCAGTCCGGGTCGTATGCGGGCCAGGCCGTCCGGGCCAGCGGCACGGAATGGCCGGTCTCCTGCCAGAGCTCCTCGCAGAGGTGAGGGGCAAATGGCGCCAGCAGCAGCAGAACGGTTTCCAAAGCTTGACGGAGAAGAGTCCGGCCGGCCTCATCCGCCTTCAAGGCCTCCCGCTCCCGGCGCAAGCTGTTGGAGAACTCCATGATGGAGCTGATGGCGGTATTGAGGTGGAACCGTTGCTCAATGTCGCCCGTTACCTTTTTGATCGTCTGATGCATCTTCCGGCGCAGCCCGGATGGGTCGGCCTCCTTCGCCTCCGGCCAGCGGCCGCCGGACCCTGGGCGGAACACTTCCCGGCTGTCATAAACGAGCTGCCACAGGCGGTTGAAGAACCGGGAGCAGCCTTCCAGGCCGTCCTCGTTCCAGGCGAACTCCTTATCCGGCGGTGAAGCGAAGAGGATGAAAAGCCGCAGGGCGTCGGCGCCGTAACGGCCGACGATCTCATCGGGGTCCACCACATTCCCCCGGGATTTGGACATGGCCGCGCCGTCCTTGGTCACCATGCCCTGGGCCAGGTAGTGGGGGAAGGGTTCGTCGATGGAGGTCAGGCCCAGGTCACGGATGACTTTGGTGAAGAAGCGGGCGTAAATAAGATGGAGGATGGCGTGTTCCACCCCTCCGATGTAGAGGTCCACGGGCAGCCAGTAGTCGGCCGGCCGGCGGGCAAAGGGGAGCTTCTCTTCGTGGGGCGAAGTGTAGCGGAAGAAGTACCAGGAGGAATCGAAAAAAGTGTCCATGGTGTCCGTCTCGCGGCGGGCAGGCCCGCCGCACTTGGGGCAGACGGTCCGGACAAACGACTCGACCTTCTCCAAAGGCGAGCCTTCGGTTCCGGTTAGCGGAACGTCAGCCGGGATCTCTACCGGCAGCTGGTCGTAAGGAACCCCGACCACCCCGCAGGAGGGGCAGTGGATGATGGGGATGGGTGTCCCCCAGTATCTCTGCCTGGAAATGCCCCAGTCGCGCAGGCGGTAGATAATGCTCCCGCGGCCGAATTTTTTTTCTTCGGCATAGCGGTTCATGGCCTCCATGGCCTGGGCGCTCGTCTGGCCGGTGAACGGGCCGGAATCGACCAGCCGGCCATAATCCTCGAAAGCCTGGCCTTCCGTCCTCTCCACGGCCTCCCCCTCGGGCACGATGACCGTTTTGATGGGCAGGCCGTGCTGTCGGGCAAAGTCATAGTCGCGCTGGTCATGAGCCGGAACAGCCATGATGGCGCCCGTGCCGTACTCCAGGAGCACATAGTTGGCCACCCAAATGGGAATTTTGAGGCCGGTGAAAGGGTTGACCGCCTGGAGGCCCGTGTCCCGGCCTTCCTTCACCACTTGGGCCGGGTCCCGCCTCAGGTGGGATTCATGGGCGGCCTGCTCGACCCATTTGCGAAAGTCAGGCCCGGTCTTCGGGTTGGCCAAGACCCCTCCGATCAGGGGATGCTCGGGCGAGAGGACCAGGAAGGTCGCGCCGTAGATAGTGTCCACCCGGGTGGTGAACACCTCGACCCCGGTCCGCCGGGCCGGAACCGGGAAAACGACGTGCGAACCGGAGCTCCGGCCGATCCAATTCTTCTGCATCAGGATGACGTGCTCCGGCCACATGTGGAGCTGTTCGTGTCCGGAGAGGAGTTCTTCGGCGTAGTCGGTGATTTTCAGGAACCAGTGCTCCATCTTCTTCTGCTCGACCGCTGTCTCGCACCGCCAGCAGATATCGCCCTGGGCCTGCTCGTTGGCCAGGACGGTCAGGCACTGGGGGCACCAGTTGACCCAGCTCTTGCGGCGGTAAGCTAAGCCGCGCTCGAACATCTTCAGGAACAGCCACTGGTTCCAACGGTAGTATTCGGGCAGGCAGGTGTTGACCTCGCGCGACCAGTCATAGCTCAGGCCCAGGCGCTGGAGCTGGGCCTTCATGTAGGCGATGTTGTCCAGGGTCCAGGTGCGGGGGTGGATGTGGCTTTTTATGGCGGCGTTTTCAGCCGGCATGCCCAGGGCATCCCAGCCGATAGGATGGAGGACGTTAAAGCCCCGCCTGGTCTTGAAGCGGGAGACGACGTCGCCGATGGAGTAATTCCGGACGTGGCCCATGTGAATGCGGCCCGAGGGATAGGGGTACATCTCCAGGAGGTAGAATTTCGGCCGGGGGTCATCCTCGCTGGCCCGGAAGGCCTGCTCCGCCGCCCAGAGCTTCTGCCACTTGAGCTCGACCTGCTCAAAACGATAGTGTTCCTGCATAAGTCCGTGACTCTCTTATTGGGAATTCGTCCCTGGATCGTCAGGAATCTCGATAAATGTTAAGTAGAACCCGTTAAAAAGTCAAGGAAAGCAGCCCTTTATTAAAGATCGTTTGGACTCAAGCCCGTGCGCTTAGCAATACGGACCAGCATACGAGGCCCGATCTCTTCTCGGTCGTAGAAGGCAAAAACAAAATCAGGCCATCCAGGCCGGCACAGCAGACGGTGGGATCCTGCGTATTCCCGCTTGACCGACCAGCCGATGCGCAGTAGGGCTGCGAAAACTTGTTTCGCCTTGGCGGAAGGCCATTGACTCATATCGACACAGAAAAAAGCTCCCTAAGCTCGGGAATGGCTTCGCCATGGTCCAGCCGATCTGCGATCGCCCGTAGAGCCAGCGATTCTGCTTTGGCTACGGCTTGTTCGCGTGTTTTCCCGTAGGCCATCACGCCCGGCAAGTCCGTCACCTCGGCAATCCACCGGCCGTCTTCTTCCCGGTCAACTTCGATTTTCATATATTCTTCCTCCCACCCATGATGATCATATCGCATTGTCGGCAGGCAGGCAAGGTCGCTTCTCACATGGATCGCATATACAAATTGGCGCATTGACAGGCGTTGATCGCGGAGTATAGTAATAGTTGGGGTTATATAACCTAACATCAGAAAAAAAAGAAGTTTTTCTAAATCTTTTATGAACACATCTTTTGAATACCTAGCCTCGCTTACAAGGGAATTTAAAGGCGGTATTGCGACGGAAAATACCTACCGTCCTGCGCTCAAGACATTTCTGGAGGCCTGCGGCGAGGGAATATCCGCTACCAATGAGCCCAAGCGAACCCAATGCGGCGCGCCCGATTTCAGCATTTCCCGAAAAA
>JBAVVA010000288.1:0-6397 GCA_049697055.1 Candidatus Aminicenantales bacterium | reverse complement strand
ATCCTTAGTTGAGTTATCTCAAGAAGTTCCCTTAAAAATCATGATCCACGGGACAAGTCATGCAAGAAAAAACACCTCGGATATAGAAACTTGGTTTGATTCAAAAACTTACTCGAAGTTTTGGGATGAAAAATTATCAACATTCAGAATAAAGCCGGAAATATCCTATTTTGAATATCACAATATGGCGGGAATGAGACAGCTTCGCCATCAGGGGAGATTTTTTTGTGAAATCTACCGGGGCAATTTGAAGAATTTCTATTGCAGATGGTTTGATCGGTTCGTTTATTTCCTTTATACAGGAGAGCCCGCGCTGTGTTGTATGGATTTCAACAGGGAAACCGCACTAGGGCAAAGCATAGACAACCATTCTGTCGAATTCCTTTTTTCTTCGCCTAAATATATCGACTTGATCAAGAGAGGGACGGGATTGGCTGCCTCTGAAAAAGATTTCATCTGCAAAAGGTGCTCGGATCCCTTTGAGTAAATGGCATTCCTCTGTCCGTGGAGAACAGGTCCAATATTATCGGATGTTAGGAAATATCATAAAATTTAAGGATTGATAGCATATTGCTTTTCGGCTGCGCCAGCCCGGTGGCTCGGTTTCGCCGGTTAATCCCATCCAACCGTCGTGAGGAACGATAAATCCGCAGCTGGATAGAATAATTGGTTGCTTTAGCTCCCCATCTCGGTGAAAATAGGATCCGGAAGGTTTTGCGCTCCATATAATTTATCAAGCACGATCATAGAAAAAATCATGACCGAGATGTCGGCGGCATGCAGCACAGGTTAAGGTGAACACGAAGAATCCTCATCCCAAGGTCGCCATCATCATCCTCAACTGGAACAATTATGGGGACACGGCCGAATGTCTCAAGTCAGTGGCTCACATCCGCTATCCCAACCTTGAGATTGTCCTGGTCGATAACGGCTCGAGAGATGGGTCGGCGACGGCCTTGAAGAAGGAATTCTCTCAATATAAGCTCCTGAGCAACCCGGTCAACTTGGGTTTCGCCGGAGGTAATAACGTCGGAATCGAATTTGCCTTGAAAGCCGGGGCGGACTACATCCTTCTTCTTAATAATGATGCAACGGTCTCACCGGACTTCTTGGATGTGCTGGTGGAATTCGGACAGGGTCATGAACAGGCCGGAATCCTGGGCCCCAAGGTCTTCTTTTATAATCAACCGGGGAAAATCTGGTCCATGGGCGGATATTTCCGTCGGGCCAAGGGGAGCATGAACACCCTCGGTCACAACCAGCCGGATAGTGATCGATTCCAGAGGAACATCGAGGTGGATTACGTGCCGGGATGCGCCATTCTCATCAAGCGAGATGTCTTTGAAAAAATCGGGCTTCTGGATGAGGATTACTTCTTTTTTGCCGAAGAATCAGACTTCTGTCTTCGAGCGAAGAAGAATGGGTTTCAGGTCTTTGTCGTTCCTGCATCCCGCATCTGGCACAAGGCCTCCCAGGCTCTGGGACATGTATATTCTCCTCTTTATATATATTTTCGTTCCAGAAACAGGCTCCTGCTTGTCTTCAAGAATTTTGGCCTCCTCTATTTCGGCTATGGCCTGCTTTTTCATCTGGGCATTTATCTGCCCTACACGATCGCTAAGATATTCGCGACCAGGAAAAGGGTCTTTAAATCTCTCTACTTCTTGGGACTCGGTTTGGTGGACGCCCTGATTTATGTCCTTCGACGTAAATTCACCTTCAGCCGCCGGATTATTGCCTGAGCGAGACCCAACCCATCAAACATCGCCAACTCTAAGAAAATGCCGACTTAGGGTCAAAAGCCCTAGGTTTTCTGCTGCTGCGGAGCGCCCATGATTCTATGGGTCAGATGGGGATAATAGAACAGGAAAGGTATCAAAATAAACAGAACCTGTGCGATGACCGTGGCTAGAATCGGGCCCGGCAGCCCGATCCGTCGCACCAGAAATATCGACAGGGCCAGGCTGGTCAGGGCCATGGTCAACGAGCATACAACCTGAAACCCGATAACGCTGGCCCCGTTTAAAAGCATGGCTATCGGACCGCTCACGCTAATGACTACCGCCCACAAACTGAGCCCGAGGATCAGGATCAGGGGGGGCTGGATGCTCGGCCCCACCCAAATTTTGAGGATCGGCCTGCAGAAAAAGAAAAGACCTATGGCCGATGAGAGGCTGATGCCCAAGGCCATGATCATCGATCGCCGGAACGTCCGACGCACCCAAAGAAAATCATGCCGGGTAATCGCTTCCCCGTAGGCCGGCCAGAGAGGCATGAAGAAGAAGCTGAGAAAGATCGGAGCGATCATGAACAGTTTCATGGGCACGGCGTACTGCGCTACCTTGTCGGCGCCTAAAAAATGAGAGATCACGAGGTTGTCTTTCTGATAGCCCAAAGCGATGGACACTTGAAGGATGAAAAAGAGCATTCCCAGCCTCAGGATTTTTCGGCCGGCTATGGCTCGGACGGCTCGAAGCCTGGGCAACAGCCAAGGCCGACGAAACCCGAACAAGGACAGACCGTTGAGAAAAGTCACGAACACGGGCGCTCCGGCCAGGGCCAGGACCAGCCAGGGCAGGCCGACCTTCAGATAAATCACCAGAAGAAGCATTCCCAGACTGAGCAGGCTAGCTCCGATCTGCCAAATGTTATTGATGAACCCTTCCTGGTATCCGATCTGTACTCTCTGGACGACCCCCAGGGGCAGGCTGAAGAGAAAGCAGACAATAAAGACAAAGAGCGCCGGCCCCAGTTCACTTTTGGCCTGGGCCGAGGAAACGTTGAACAACCAGGTCCAGGAGATGTGCGGAAAAACAAGGAGAAAAACCAGGCTCAAAATAACGGCCAGGCTGAACAGCATTAAAAAGGCGCTGGAGACATACTCCGCGGCCAGGCGAGAGTCATCCTTGCCGTGGGCTTCCGAGACACAATTAATGACCCCGCCGCCGATGCCCAGGTCGGCGAAGCCCAAAAAGGCCAGGGTCGAAGTGATGGACAGCCAAAGGCCGTAGCGTTCTTGGCCGAGGTACCTCAAGGCCAGCGGGATGGAGATAAAAGTCGTCAGAGTATTGGTAGCCTGCGCGGCAAAGGATCCGATAGCTGTGAGTGAAACACGCCGCAACCGCTCTTTGGACCGGCCGGCGGGAGAAGCGGTCTCAAAGGATTTTAGCCGAACAAGCGACAGGGCGGTCTTTATCCGAGACCAAGTTAAAGAGATCTTGCCCCTGTTCTCTTCGGCCATCTTCCATCGATTCCAAGCGCCCAACGCCCCCTGACGCGCTGGAAGCCGTTCAGGCTCCGACGCCCAAGCCGAGGCCAGGCTCGAATATTTATATGCCAGCCCTATCAGGGAGTCAACAGGGCTATTCGGTGAAACAGCCAGGAACGGTTATGATCCGCAGGCATTTGCGCACTCGGAGGAGGTATGATATTTTCTTGATTAGTCTATTGCCTCTGGATCTGTGAAGGATACTAGGTTCAAAAGAGATATGGCTCGGATCAAGGCGCTGTCCAGGAATAAATTCGTCGTCCAGCTGGTTCGGTTCTTCCATCTAGGGTTTCTATTCAAATTTCTGCATTTCCGGATCTTTGGCCCCAAGAACAAGATCAAACCGCTCCGCTTTGAAAACATCCAAGCTCTATTCTATGCCACTAACTACGAAGACCTGAATACCCTGGAAACGATCCTGACCGAAGGGATGATGGATGAAAGACCTATCCTAGCCGCTCTCCTTGAGACACTGACGGAAGGAGATGTGGCCCTGGATGTGGGAGCCTATCATGGGTTGCACAGTATTTTCATGGCTAAAAAAGTCGGGCCTCGAGGGACAGTTATCGCCATCGAACCCGACCCGAAGAACTACGAAACTCTGCAGGCCAATATCCGATTGAATGACCTCCCCCAGATCATTCCCTTTCAACTGGCGCTGGGGGACAAAAACGAGGATAGATCGCTCTATAGCTCCCGGAGAAAGTCCGGTGCATCGCAAAGCTTGGTCGAGATCACAGGAAGCCATTTCCCGCAGCCTGTCCGGGTCGTCACCGGCGATTATCTGCTGCAGAGCCAAAAGCTCCCCGCGCCGAAAGTTATAAAGATCGACGTCGAAGGGTACGAATATCCGGTCCTGGAAGGGCTGAAAAAGACGCTGGCCCAAAAAACGACCCGGCTGGTCAATTGTGAAATCCACTCTCACCTGCATCCGGAATGGGTCACCCCCGACCTGATCCTCGGCTATCTCAAGCGCTTGGATTTTTCCGATATCAAAACACTAGCTCGGGGCGGCGAGATACATGCCATCTGCGTTAAGCCGGCGAATCGTTCATCCAAAGCCCCGGCCACAAAACGAAACCGGGTCAGAAAGATTAAAATAGGCTAATCCGCTTCATTAAAGACGGAATCCTAAAAAAAAATTGAAAAGCCCAGAAAAATAAATATGATAGTAGGGGTTTGAATTAAATATCCAAAAAGCTTCGCGCAAGAGAAGATGGGAGATCGCCACTGGCTGCCGGAACAAGACCGCACATGGGCCTCGACATACGGGCCGGTCATCGTCGCCTATGTGATTGTCACCGTCCTCACGGCGGCGAACCATCAGGGCGATACCATCCATTATGCCGAGGACATCCTCAAGGCAAGACTCTTTGTAGATTTCGGACATCTGCTCTGGCGCCCCGTGGTGTATCTCATAGCTAATCTCGTCAAACCCTTGACTCGGATCATTGTCGGCCCTGAACCCTACGCCAATATTGTTTGGACCCTGCTGGCAATCAACTGGCTGGCCGGATTGGTTTGTGTCTGTTTGGTCCGAAGTCTAGCCGGCCTCTTCAACAGAACCAAGAAATACGGCGCTGACCTTGTAGCCGGAGGATTCTTACTCTCCTATGCTTTTCTGGATTTCAGCCAGACGGGTTCTGCGTACGTCCCCGGCCTAGCCTTTCTCTTGTTCGGTTTGTATCTCCTAGTCAAGCACTCGATAAAAAGCAGGAAGAGTTCAAACGTGGTTTGGCTCCCGGCCGTGATGCTGGCACTAGGCGTATCGCTTTGGGCCCCCTACATCTTAGCCATCCCAGCCATATTGGTTTCTCCTCTCTTTTTGCCGGGTCCTGATAAAAGGCGGATTTTCCGGCTTATTGGACAAAGCACAGCCGCTTTTGGCCTGACGGCCATCCTGATTTTTGCTCCCGTTGCTCTATCCCAGGGCATTTCTTCATTCGCCGAACTAAAAGCCTGGATATCCGCTTCAAGCCATAACCTCCCTTCCCAGTCCGGTCTGCCGCGCATGATAGTCGGACTAGCCAAGTCTTTCCTGGATGTCGGCCATTATGGCCTATCATTAAAACGCTATTTCCTGCATGATCCCTATAGTCCTGTATCCTTCATCCATCTTTTTCAATTCCATTTTTTGAAAGTCCTTGTTTTTTACTTTTTTCTGATCACAGTCATAATCCATTTGCTGCAATCAAAAGAAGGCAGATCCTTATTCTGGTTATGGGCTCTGGGCAGCCTGCCGGCCATGCTCTTTGGGCTCTTTTGGATTGGCGGCGCGGCCAACCTGTATTTCCCTATTTATCCGGTAACGTTTCTTATCTTGTCCTATGTCTCGAGTCAATCACATCTGCTTACCTGGTTTAAATCGACGGCCATCATCTTATTGATCCTCCTGGCCATCTCCAATATAAGCGCCACAGCAAAGCCTGTCCTCCGTCAAGAACAGAAAACATCCTTTTCCCGAATGCAAGACCTCCTCCCCAGACTCACGCCAAAAAGCCGAATCGTTGTCGTAGCTCCGGACAGCGTCCACCAATTTCTTTTCAACTTTCCACTGCATCCGGTGAACCGGGAAAGAAAAATACATTGGCAGATGATTTACGATGTAGCCGGAAGCCACCCCATCCGGGATTGGCGAAAGGCCTTGGCGGCCGACACGTTCGCCGCTTGGCAGAACGGCGGAGACGTTTGGGTCTCTGGCCGGGTCCTTAGCCCGAGGCCCAAGGCGGAATGGGGATGGGTGGAAGGGAGTGTGCCCGGCGTTTCCTGGAAAGAGATCCATGAGCTTTTTTCTCGACTCGACTTTGAAAAAGCCCCCCGGAATTCCGATGGATTCCTGCTTCTCAAGCGTTCCTCCCCCAATGAAGAAATCCTGAGACGGTTATGAATCCCAAACGCGTGGCGTTTTATCTTCCCGGGATCGACTGCGGCGGAGTCTCTCAGTCATGCTTCATCTTGCCCAAGAGTTCTGCCAGCAGGGGCTTGAGGTTGACCTAGTTCTAGCCACGGCCCGAAGCCTGCGCAAATCGCGAATTTCTCCCGAAGTCGCCGTCGTAGAGCTTAAGCCTTCGAGCACGTCTAGTCTCTGGGACGGTCATCCGGCGGAGGGGACAAGACTTTATGATACAC
>JBAVVA010000287.1:0-2985 GCA_049697055.1 Candidatus Aminicenantales bacterium | reverse complement strand
GGTCAGCCGGAATCACCGACACGGTGCTGACCGTTTCGGCCGGAGCGGCCGAGCACCTGCGCATCGCCCGCGTGGCCAACCTGGCCCGGGCCATGGACGGCCTGAAGAAAAAAGGAATTTGGCTTGTAGGCGCGGAAAAAGAAGGTCAGGGTGCCTGGCACGACTTTGACTACACTCAGCCGGTGGGCCTGGTCTTGGGCTCTGAGGGGAAGGGTCTCCGGCCGCTGGTCAGGCAGACCTGCGACCGGGTCCTGTCCATTCCGCAGCAAGGCCGGGTGACTTCCCTGAACGTGGGCGCCGCGGCGGCCGTCTTTCTCTTCGAGGTCGTCCGACAGAGGACAGCTCATCTCCGATAGCCGAGCAGAAGTGAAAGCGCAGGGCTGAGCCAAAAGGCTCATCAGCCTCACTTCAGTTGTTTCATTAGCTTCGTCAGCCTCAGGCCGGGACGATTTTAGCTTGATATCTTAATACGGATCATCCTCCGCCTGACCTGTGCTACAATAAAATGGATATGTGGAAAAAAACGATTCTATTAGCCCTTATCTTGGCGGCGCTTGCCGTCGTTGGCCGCCCCACGGCAGAGACGACCGAGCGCGGAACATTGTCCATTTTCTTCCGCGAGGAAAAGGTCGGCTATGAGGATTACACTTGGACCGAGGAAGCGGACGGGTTCCTGCTCCAGGTCACGGGCCGGATGACCGCGCCCCTGGCCCTCGAGGTCGAAAGCCTGAACCTCCGTTTGAGCCGGGATTTCATCCCCCGCGGATTTTCCTTCAAAGGCTCGGTCAACGGCGTGGAACAGGAAATTGAGAGCACGATTGTCGAAGGTGTGGTCACTAACAAGATCAAAGTGGCGGGCCAGGAGATGAAATCCTCGCTCATCATCCGAAGGGACGCTTTCCTCCTGCCCAACCCTCTTTTTGCGCCCTACCAGGTCATTACCAGAAAGTTCCGCTGCGCGCTTCCCGTCCAGGCCGAGGTCGGCATATACATCATCCCTCAACTGGAGACCACCGGACAGTTGGAAAGAAAAGCCGATGCGCCCTGTCAGCTCGTCCTGAACATGAGCGGTGTGGAAGTCACCCTGACCACCGACGAGCAGGGCCGCCTCAACTCGCTGGTCATCCCGGCCCAGAGCCTCCGCGTCGTGGCCGGCCCTTCTTCTTGACTCCTCGCGCCTGTATCTTTAGAATAGACGCGACCAAACGCCCGTTCTCAAAGAGACAATCATGGCCGCCACCGAAGATTATTATTCTCTGGAAAAGGCCATCCTGTCTTTCAAGAATGAGATCGACGAGCTGGCCCTGAGCGGGGAGCCCTCCAACCAGGGCCGGATCGCCGAGCTCCGCCACCATATCGAGAATGAATGGGCCAGGCTGCTGCCCCTTCTCGACGCGACCCATATCGTCCAGATCGCCCGCCATCCCAAGCGGCCCTACACCCAGGATTACTTGAACGTCATGGTCCAGGACTTCATAGAGCTTCACGGCGACCGCCGCTTCGCCGACGACCCGGCCATCATCAGCGGGTTCGGGTTCTACCACGGCCGGGCGACCTGTTTCATCGGACACCAGAAAGGCCGCTCCACCCGGGACCGCCTGTTCCGCAATTTCGGCCAGCCCAACCCCGAGGGCTATCGCAAGGCGCTCCGGGTAATGCGCCTGGCCGAGAAGTTCGGTTGTCCCATAGTCACTCTGGTCGATACACAAGGCGCCTACCCCGGCATCGGCGCCGAGGAACGCGGCCAGGCCGAGGCCATCGCCTATAACCTACGGGAGATGGTCAAGATCCGGGTGCCCATCGTAGTAGTCGTCATCGGCGAGGGGGGCAGCGGAGGCGCCCTGGCCGTGGCCGTGGGAGACCGGGTGATGATGCTGCAGAATTCCTTTTATTCGGTCATCTCGCCCGAGGGCTGCGCCGCCATCCTGTGGAAAGACCAGTCGGCTGTCCGGCAGGCGGCCGAAAACCTGAAGATCCGGGCTTCCGACCTTCTGGAGCTGGGGTTGATCGACAGCATCATCCCCGAGCCGGCCGGGGGAGCGCACATCGACCCTGAGCAGACTTACCAGAATGTAGACCAGGCCATCAGCCGGACTTTGGAGGAGCTCAGGGGGAAGCCGGCGGACGAGCTGCTCGAAGCGCGCTATCAGAAGTTTCGGAAGATGGGGGTCTTCGTCGAATCGTGAGCGCCTCCCCGCGGACGCCGGCCAAAGCCCCTCTCCAGGCCGTTAAGGGAACCCACGATATCCTTCCCGCCGAGGCCCGTCTGTGGCAGGCCGCTGAAGCCGCGGCCAAGGACCACTTCGAGCTGTACGGCTATCGGGAGATTCGCACGCCCGTTTTTGAAGCCACCGAGCTTTTCGAGAAGGGCACCGGCCAGACTTCGGACATCGTGACCAAGGAAATGTACACCTTCATCGACAAGGGCGGCCGGTCAATCACCCTGCGGCCCGAGTACACCCCCTCCATCGCTCGGGCCGTCATCGAGCACCGCTTGCACCTTGAGCCCGCCCCCCTGCGCTTCTACTATATCGGGCCAATGTTCCGCTACGACAAACCCCAGAAGGGCCGCTACCGCCAGTTCCACCAGGCGGACGTCGAGGTCTTAAATGAACCCGACCCGGCCATCGACGCCGAGCTGGTGGAAATGGCCGACTCGCTGCTCGGCAAGCTCAAGGTCGGGGGGGTGGAGATTTTGATCAACTCGGTCGGCTGCTCCAAATGCCGGCCCGCTTATTTGAACAGCATTCGCGGCGCGGCCGAATCCAAGCGCTCCGAGTTCTGTCCCGATTGTCAGCGGAAGATCGAGACGAACCCGCTGCGGATCTTCGACTGCAAAGTCGAGCGCTGCCGAGAGCTGGCCGCCGGGTTCCCCCTCCTCAGCGAATATCTCTGCCGGGAGTGCGCCGACCATTTCGCCGGATTCCGGCGCCACCTGGACGCCTACGGCCTCCGCTACCGGGTTGAGCCGCGGCTGGTGCGGGG
>JBAVVA010000286.1:0-2062 GCA_049697055.1 Candidatus Aminicenantales bacterium | reverse complement strand
CCAAAAATTTTTTGCTTGGGTCAATTTCAGCGACCCCCAGGCCCCCTACGAGCCGCCCCCCGAATACGCCCAAGCAGACGAAAACGACCCGTACGGCGGCGAGCTGGCCTTTGTCGATCATTATATCGGCGAAATAATGAACGTCCTGGAAACCAAGAAGCTTACCGGCCGGACCGTGGTTGTCCTGGCCGGCAGCCATGGCGAATCCTTGCGTGAACACGGGGAGTTTGGCCACGGGCTGTTCGGCTATGAGGAAACGCTGAAGGTCCCCCTGATTCTATACAGCCCCGCGGTCTTCACTAAAAAACAGATCATCGATCGCCGCGTCCGCCTGCTGGATGTTATGCCTACCCTGCTTGAACTTTTCAGGATGGAAATCCCGGCCGGGGTGCAGGGAGAAGGTCTATGGCCTCTGCTCTCCCCCCCAAAAAAGAATCAAGAAACAGAACGGCCGGTGTATTTTGAAAGCTGGTACGGATTCGAGGAAATGGGCCTGGCCCCTTTGACCGGCCTCATCAGCAGCCATTACAAGTTTATCTCTCTGCCGGAGGCCGAACTCTATGACCTGCGGGCCGATCCGGCCGAAAGGCATAACCTGGCCCTCCAGGAAAATGCCCTGGCCGGAAAGATGAAGAGCTTGCTCGAGGCCTACGAAGACAGTCATGCGGACGGGAAACCAAGAGGGACAAAGGAAGTCCAGGGCCTTGACCCGAAAAAAGGAATCGAAACTATCGATCAACTTCTGAAAGCGGAGCAGATGATCTTGGCCAACAAGCTGGCGGAAGCCGAAAGAGAGCTGCAGGTCATCAACCGGAACACGGAAGGCCGGAAATTGCCCCTGTTTTTTGATAATCTTTATCTTCTCTACCAGAAAAAAAATGACCCGGGCCGGATGGAGGAAACGTTAAAGCAAGCAGTCCAAAAATATCCGGACCTCAGCCGATTCGGAATCACCCTGGCCCAGCTCTATTCCAATGCCGGCCGGCTGGCTGAGGCCGAAAAGATCTGCCTGGAGGAGCTGGCCAGGGATCCCCTCCTGAGCCAGGCTCATATCCTGCTGGGAAAAATTTACCAGAAAAGGGGCGAGGCCGGGCCGGCCCTCTCTCACCTGGAAAGAGCCTTGGAACTGGAACCCCTGAATTTCTCCCTGCAAGTGGAGTATGCTTCCCAGCTGGCCGAGCTCGGGCAAAAGGGCAAGTCTTTGGAAATTCTGGAAAATATTTTAAAAAGCCGCTCCCTGGGGGCTGACTCGGAGAGCGCCGCGCTCAAGGCCGACCTGGCCGGAATCCTGATGAAAATCGGCGAAACGGAGATGGCCCATACGTTGCTCCTGGACATTGTGGCCAACGGCCAGGGCACAAGCATGGTCTGGACCCAGATCGGGCTGGGATACCTCAATAAAGGAAATCTGGAAAAGGCCCTGGAGGCTCTGGAAAAAGCCCTCTCTGTGGACCGCAACAATGCCCTGGCCCTGAGCGGCATGGGCACTTTCTTCCTGACCCTCTACCGAGCGCAAAAACAAAAGGATAATCTGGAAAATGCGGTGGCCTATTACAGCCGGGCCAAGGAGGTTTCCCCTCAGATGGTAGCGGCCTGGAACGGCCTGGGGGTAGCCTCCCGCTATGCCGGCGATAAGGAAAAGGCTATTGCCTGCTGGAAGCAGGCACTGCGGATCGACCCCGGATTCACCAACACCTACTTCAACCTGGGTATTACGCTCATGGAAGCGGGCCGACGACAAGAAGCCCTTCTCTATTTGAACACCTGCCGGGAAAAATATTCTGCCAGGCTCAGCCCCAACGAAAAACAACAGTTGGACACCCTGATCTCGGAAGCGAGACAATGAGCCAAGCGAGACCGGGCAGGCCCCAATGACCAAAAAGCCCCGTCTGCGCCTGTGGGCCTTTCGCCTCCTGGCCGCCATCCTGGTTCCCCTGCTTCTCCTGGGCTTGCTGGAGCTGGGGCTGCGGATCTCCGGGTATGGTTTTAATCCCGCGCCGATAATCCCCTATCAACTGAACGGCCGCCGGGCTTACTGCGACAACTACAAGTTCCCCTGGCG
>JBAVVA010000285.1:0-4218 GCA_049697055.1 Candidatus Aminicenantales bacterium | reverse complement strand
GTATAAAGCTGACCGAGGAAGGCATCCCATTCATGCATCCGGGAGCGGAAAACAATGCGTTGGCCGTCATGGGTCCAGCCCATGACAAGGTTGTTGGGGCCCATGCGGTCCGAGATGTCGTCCCGGCTGAGGACAGGAGTGTAAGTCAGACGCTTGGGGATGCCGCCTTGGGCCGGCATGAGGTAGACTTCGCGGTTACCGTCGTATTCGCCGGTGAAGGCGATCCACTTGCCATCCGGTGAAAACCGGGCAAAGCATTCGTAGCCGGGGTGGGAGGTCAGTTTTCGGGCCGTCCCGCCTGAACTGGGGACGGGATCAAGATCCCCGGCGTAGGAGAAGACGACCTGGCCTCCGGTGATGGTGGGAAACCTCAGCAGGCGGGCTTCCTCCTGGGCCAGCAGGCTGAGGGCTGAAATTCCAAGAAGAAAAATTGCCAGTCCGATAATTTTTGCTCTCATGGTTTCTCCTGATCTAGAAAAATAATAAGGAGTATTTATACACGAGTCTAGCGCGGGAAACAACAGGCTTAGCCTTGGGTTGCCCGCCTTAGATATTTCCGTCGGGACGCAGAAAACCTTTCGACGGCATAGCGGAGAGTGGTTCGGGGGATGGCCGGCCCATGGGCCAGGAGGAACCGCTCCAACCTGCGCCCATCCGTCTTGCCGGCTTCGCGCAACAGCCAGCCGTTGGCTTTTTGAACCAGGTCGTCCGGGGAATTGAACAACCGGCCAGCGTTGTCGTAAGCCGCATCGAGGGCTATCCCCCGGCGGGCCAGAGGGATGAGGGATACGGCCGAGGCCCGGACGATCCATCGATTCCGGGACAGCGGCCAGTTTTTAATTCGGCCGAGGAGGCCCGGAGACCTGGCCAGAAGCGGAGTGATGACCTCGGGACACAGCGTGTCCACCGTGGCCCAGTTGTCGCAAAATCCGGCCAAGAGCCAGGACCGCGCCTTGCGGAGCATGACCGGGGCCGGCGCGGCCTGGGCCAGGCGGCCCATGATCAGGATGGCTATTCCCTTGGCCTCGAGATGGGGGTCAGGAAGAAGAAGGTCGGCCAGGGCCGCCCCCTCCCTCCAGCTCCAAAAGCTCTTGACCTCCGTATATATCTCTTTGGCCAGGCTCCGTACTTCCACGGCTGAGATGCCGTACAGGGTCACCGGTTCTTTGAAAAAGGCCTGGCCGCTTCGAGCCTTAGCGGCATTGGCCCGGCCCCGGAGCATGTCCCTGAGCCGGGCCGCTATCTCAGCCGCTCCGGGAGCCTTGCCTTTTTCCAGAGCGCGGATCATAGGCAAGGGCGCTTTCCGAGGCCTCATCTCCCTTCGACCGGCCTAGTGCGACTTCCAGATCTTCAGGAAAGCGTCCATGTCCTGCTGGTCGATGACGCCGTCTGAATGGATATCGGCCAGGGGGTTCCAGCTCCCGGGCGCTGGAGCGGCATTGGGCCCGACGCCCTGCTGGTCCAAGTGCCAGACCAGCTCCTGCCAGTCCTTAACATTCACCTGGCCATCCATGTTCAGGTCGCCCAGCAGAGCGGGCTCAGTGTAGCGGCCGATGTGGGCGGCGTTCATAATGGCGATTTCGTTCCAGGTGGGAGAGATTTGAGCCGTTATGGGATCGGGGACATAGACATGGCCGGCGTTGAGGACCTTGATCAAAGCGCAGGCCGTTCCCGCCTGGTGGAGGCTCTGGGCGAAGCTGGCGCTCTGCTCGAAAGGAGCCCGCCAGTCTTTATCCCCGCACATGACCAGGATGGGCGGGTCGTCGGCCGTGACATAGGTGATGGGCGAGGCCTGCCTGGCCTTGAGCGGACATTCCGCAGGAAGACAGCCAATCAGATCAAGCATGGTCTGGATACCTTCCTCATCCGTCCGGAACATATAAGTCAAGTCATAGACGCCGTAGTGAGCCACCACTGCTTGAGGCCGGCTGGAATATCCTTCACAGCCGGTGCCTTCCAGGCCGTCGGCTTCGTCGGCCACGGCCATGAGAGCCACCAGATGTCCTCCTGCCGAGCCGCCCCACAGGCCGATCTGGGCGGCGTTGATCCCGAACTGCTGGGCATATTTGCGGAAAAACCGGACAGCGAGTTTGCAGTCATTTATCTGAGCCGGGAACTGGTCGTCCGGCGACAGACGATAGTTGAGAGAGGCTACGGCATAACCAAGCTGAAAAAGCACCACAGATTCCTTCAATTCGAAGGCGCCCGCCTTATCCCCGGCGTGCCAGCCGCCCCCGTGGACATAGATGGCCAGCGGCAGGGTCTGGCCGACGCAGGCTATGGGCCGGGCAAAATCCAGCTTAAGGGCCTCTCCGCCGGCCACTCCGTAAGTAACGTCCATCCAGGTTTCAAGCAACGGCCGCGAAGCGTCCGGGTTGGGCGGCAGCGGCCCGGGAACGGTCCGGTTCCCCAATCTGTAAGCCTGCTGACTCGTCCGGCCAGCGGGCATGGTCAAGATCAAGAGGACGACGAAAGTCGCCATCCAGGGCCATAGTTTCTTCATCATCGCCTTTCTCCTTTTCCCGCCGCGACTATCGTAAAAATATTTGATTCAATCGTCAATCCCGCGACCGCCACACTGTCTGGAAGGCCGCCCAATCCCGTCCGTCGATAAGGCCGTCCGGCTGGAGGTCGGCCAGCGGGTTCCAGGTCTCGGGCGCGGGCGTCGCCCCGGGGCCTATGCCCGCCTGGTTCATATGCCACAGCAGCTCGCCACAGTCCCTGAAGTCCACCCTTCCGTCCATGTTCAGGTCGCCGTAGAGCGGCGGCTCGATGAAACGGGCGATATGGGCCACCGTCAAAAATGAGATTTGGTCTAGAGAGGGTGAGATGACGGCCGTGACGGGCGACGGCACAAACCCGTGGCCGGCGTTGAGCACCTTGATCAGAGCCCCGGGGTTGCCCGCCCGGCGGAGCTTCTCGGCAAAGATTTCCGCCTGGCTGTAGGGGACGGTCTGGTCTTTATCCCCGTGGATGATGAGCAGGGGCGGGTCATCCGGGGTGACGAAAGAGGCCGGGGAAGCCTGGCTGGCCTTGTCCGGGCAGTCCAGCGGATGGCATCCTAAAAAATTGATTATGGTCGTGGTCTGATAGGGCGTGCCGATGACGAAGGCAGTGAGGTCGGTCGGGCCGAAATGGTCCACCACGGCCTGCGGCCGGCTCGACAGGCCTGGCAGCCCAGGGCCCTCCAAGCCGTCCTCATCTGAGGCCGTGGCCATGAGCGAGACCAGATGTCCCCCTGCCGAGCCGCCCCACAGGCCGAGGCGGTCGGGGTCGATGCCGAACCGTTCGGCGTTGCTCCGCAGGAAGCGCACGGCTAGCTTGCAATCGTTGATAGCCGCGGGAAAATGCCAGGCCGGGGAGAGGCGGTAGTTGAGGGAGGCCACGGCGAAGCCGAGCTGGAAAAACATCCGGGCGTAGCTTGTCTGGAAAGCGCCGGCTTTGTCGCCGGAGGTCCAGCCGCCGCCGTGGACATAGATGACCAGGGGAATTATTTGTCCGGCGCAGGCTGTGGGCCTGGCGAAATCAAGCTTGAGGGCTGCGCCGTCGGCGAACCCGTAGATGACATCTGTCTGTGTCTCGAGTCCGGGCCCGGCTGCATTCGGGTTTGGAGGAAGCGGCCCGGGCACAGGCCGCCCGCCCAGTTTCCAGCCCTGGGCCTGGCCGGGCAAAACTCCGATGATAGCTATTAAGATAACGGCCAGGGCCAAAGAGCGCCAACGCGCGCCGTCTGATAAAATTCTGCTCATACCGCATTCTCCCTATGTTTATTTTAGATAGAAACGCCTTCTTTTCATATATTATTTGACAATAAAATGGACTGCTGGCTTAGCCGGGCCGGGCCGATGGGGAGCTGAACATATTCCGTTCCTGAGCGGCCTGGAGTATCATAGCCGTGCCAGAGGAGGAACCTATGAAGCTCGGCCGGCTGTATCGTTTGATGGTTGAATCAGGCATTAAGAACGACCCCCGCGGCCGGAAAGAAGTCGGCCGCCTTCTCCAGGAGCAAAAGGATTTTCTCAAAGGCCTCAAAGGAAGGGACCCGGAATTTTTCGACCGGGACCGCCTGTTTAATCCCTATGCCGACACGCGTTTGTTGAACGGCACCCCTGACCTTGAGGCGCGCCGGGCTCTCATTGGCGTGGATATAGAAACCCCCGAGATCCTGTTGGCCTATCTGCTCAACCGCGACTTTGGCCGCAAGATCGACCTGCTCAT